>CACVAZ010000149.1:2156-13951 GCA_902727995.1 uncultured Sulfurovum sp. | reverse complement strand
TATTATGGTTAAATGCCCATTATATTAAAAACAAAGAACATGATGATTTGGCTAAACTACTGGTTGATTTTGGGGTGGATATTCGAGAGTATGATAAAAAAGATTTAATCTTAAATGCAACCAAAGAGCGTGGGAAAACCTTAGTGGAGTTAGCTGAACAGATTAATCTTATTTTAAATGCTCCAACAGCTTACAATGAAAAAAATGCTAAAAAAGCATTTAAAGGGGATGCTTCAGATATTTTAAAAGAATTTTCTGAAATGTTACAAGAAAGTACAGCGAATTCCGTAAGTGACTATCATGTCCTAATTGAAAAGATAGTGGCTGATAAAGAGATAGGTTTTGGAAAAATTGGTATGCCTTTACGTGTTAGTCTTTTGGGTTCCATGACGGGTTCAGGACTTGACGAAATTATGGCCATTATAGGTACTGATGAAACTATTAAAAGAATAAAAAAAGCAATGGAGTTTATCAATGCCAATTAATAAAACAATTTTTAGAGAATATGACATAAGAGGAATTGTTGAAAAAGAACTCAATGAGCAAAGCGTTAAACTCATTGGTTATTTTTTAGGAAAGAAAATTAAAGCTTTAGGTGGGGTGGTTTCTATAGGGTATGATGCACGAACACATTCTCCATTATTAAGAGACTACTTGGCATCAGGTTTAAATTATGCAGGATGTAAAGTACTCGACATGGGCATGGTAGCTACCCCTGTAAATTATTTCTCAAACTATGTAAATCCTATTAATATAGAAGAACAAGTGGTCGCTTCGGTGATGATTACAGGTTCGCATAATCCATCTGAGTACAATGGTTTTAAAATGACTTTAGATAAAAGCCCTTTTTTTGGTGATGATATTTATGCTTTAGGGGATGAGATTATTGCTAATGCCGATTTAAAAATTCCAGATAATATTGAATGTATAAGAATAGATACAAAAAGTCAATATATTAATTACATGGTAGAAAAATTTGCTCATTTAAAAGGCTTTGATAAAAAGATAGTACTTGATGGGGGAAATGGGGTTGCTGATACGGTGATTAGTGATATCTTTGATGCCTTAGGTTTGAACTATGAGGGACTTTACATGGAACCAGATGGAACTTTCCCTAACCATCATCCAGACCCTTCTGTGGAAGAAAACTTAGTAGATGTAAAAGCACTGTTAGCAAAAAGTGGAGATATCGCTTTTGCTTATGATGGAGATGCTGATAGAATTGCTGTTCTTACGCATAAGCATAACATCAAAGGTGATCAGATGGCACTTTTATATGCGATGAAAATGGAAAATCCAATTGTAATTGGAGAAGTTAAGTGTTCACAAGTGATGTATGATGAGTTAGAACGCCGTGGGGCTACAGCCATTATGTACAAGACAGGACATTCAAATCTAAAAGTAAAGATGAAAGAAACAGGAGCTGACTTAGCTTGTGAAGTGAGTGGACATATTTTCTTTAAACATCGTTATTTTGGATATGACGATGCTATTTATGCTACGTTACGGATGTTAGAATTGCTTCAAGATGGAATTGATTTAGATTCAGAGTTGGATGCTTTGCCTTTGGTCTACTCTACGGAAGAGCTTAAGGTAAAAACCAGTGAAGAGGAAAAGTTCTTAATTATCAATAAACTTAAAGAGCTATTACAAAACCCTTCTTCTAACTTTCCTAAAATAGTCAATATTATTGAGGTTGATGGCGTAAGAATAAACTTTGAGAAAGGCTGGGGCTTGGTTCGTGCTAGTAATACCACACCTGTGCTTGTTACGCGTTTTGAATCGACAGATGAAGTTTTGGCTAAACATTACGAGAATGAAGTTAATAATTTAATTATAGAAGCAAAAAAACTGTTAGGTTAAAGATATGAAAAATAAAATTCATTTTAAAGTGTGTGAGAGGCAAGTAAAAGAGAAAAAACAACTTTTTACTGCGATTGAAAATGAATGTTCAAGCATAGGTTACTACGATTTACCAGTGCAGAATGTAGATTCTATTTTAAACTATACTGATACTTTTGAACAAGAGATAGAAAATATTGTGGTGTTGGGTATTGGTGGAAGTTCATTGGGGGCAAAAGCCATTTATGAATTTTTAAAGCCAGTTAAATTACCCATAAGAAATTTGTATTTTTTTGAGAGTACGGATCCACTTAATATTATGGAGATACTTTCAAAAATAGAGTTAGAAAAGTCGCATTTTTTAGTTATCTCTAAGTCTGGAACAACCGTTGAGACTATTTCTGTTTTTAAATATCTTTATGAGAAAGAGGCGAATCCATCTTCTTATACATTTATAACAGATGAGGATTCAGACTTAGATAAATTTGCACAAGAGATTGGCTCCAAAGTCTTTTATTTACCTGCTAATGTGGGGGGTAGGTTCTCTGTTCTTTCAGTGGTTGGTTTACTTCCTCTAGCCTTGTGTGGTGTAGCCATAAAAGAGCTTTTAAGAGGATCAAACGCTGTAAAAGAGAGTTTTTTTAATGATGGTTACTTAAAAGAAACCTTATTAAACAAAGCAATTTTTTATGCTAAGTACCATACGACCTATAATATTAATTGTCTTTTTGCCTATTCTGAAACCTTACGCTATTTTACGGAATGGTACGTACAGCTTTGGGGTGAAAGTTTGGGAAAGAAACAGAGACATTCAGCTTTTCATGTGGGCGTTACCCCCATAGGACTCATTGGTCCAAAAGATCAGCACTCTTTTTTACAGCTTATTGTTGAGGGTACACGAGATAAATCAGTAACGTTTATTAAAATAGAAGATTTTGAAAATGAGTTAACCGTTCCAAACCTCACCCTTCCTCATTTAGAGTCGCTTGATATCTTAAATAAGATAACTTTTCATGACCTCATTACCATGCAAAGTGATTCGGTTATAGAAGCATTGAAAGAGCAAGAAGATATTCCTTTAGATGAAATTCTTATTAAACGTGTTGATGAAGAGAGTATTGGTGAACTTATCTATTATTATGAGCTGTTAACTTCTTTAGTTGGTCAGTTAATTGATGTGGATACCTATAATCAACCAGGCGTAGAGTCTGGAAAAATTATTTTAAAAGAAAAATTAAAAAACTATCAATATAAAGGTAAAAAATGATAAAAAAATGTTTATTTCCAGCAGCAGGATATGGTACACGATTTCTTCCTGCAACCAAGGCAACGCCTAAAGAGATGTTACCCATTTTAACAAAACCCTTAATTCAGTATGGCGTAGAAGAAGCAGTTGATGCAGGAATCACAACCATGGCAATTGTATCTGGACGTGGTAAACGTGCGATTGAAGATCATTTTGACATTTCTTATGAATTGGAACATCAGATTAAAGGTGGTAGTAAAGAAACACTATTGACAGAGATTCGTTCTCTTATTGAACAATGTACTTTTTCCTATACACGTCAAATAGAGATGAAGGGCTTAGGTCATGCCATTTTAACAGGTGAAACACTTATTGGAAATGAACCTTTTGCCGTGGTACTAGCTGATGACTTATGTCAACATGATGAGAAAGGTGTTTTAGAACAGATGACTGAAGTCTATGAAAAGTATCAATGTTCAGTTGTGGCGATTGAAGAAATTCCCATGGACCAAACGCATAAGTATGGGGTGATTGCAGGAAAGTTAGTAGATAATACCGATGATACCTATAGAATTACGGACATGGTAGAAAAGCCAGACCCTAAAGAGGCTCCCTCTAATTTAGCCATCATAGGACGGTATATTTTAACCCCTGATATTTTTGATATTTTACGTGAAACGAAAGCAGGTAAGGGGGGTGAAATTCAAATTACAGATGCTTTACTTGAACAAGCGAAGCAAGGTAAAGTGATTGCTTATAAATTTAAAGGTAAACGTTTTGATTGTGGATCAGTTGATGGTTTTGTTGAAGCGACAAATTGGTTTTACGATAAAATGAAGTAAAAAGCATTAATGCTCTCTACTGTCTATGGTAATCACTGTATGTACATTTCCTCTAGGATTGTAATCAGCAATAACTTTGATCCATTTTGGTTTCAAATTATTATTTAAAGCATTAAAAATTTCATTAGCAGAGTTTTCATGTGAGATATGTCGGTACATGAAAGAATTAATGTAAAGTTTTAAAGCTTTTAACTCTATTACTTTTTCATTAGGACAATAAGAGAGCTTAATGGTCGCAAAATCAGGGTACCCTGATCTTGGACAGAGACACATAAACTCTGGAAGTTCTATGTCTATGGTATAGTCTTTATTATGTGCATTTGGCCAGTAGTTTTTTGCTAAGTTTATGTCAAAATTTGCTATTTCTTGTTCACCGTATTTCATTTACACATCCAAATGTTTAACATCTTTAGCATGGGTTTCAATGTAGTTACGTCTAGGCTCAACTTCATCTCCCATAAACAGTACAAAAGTATCTGAAGCTGCTTCATCATCTTCAATAACAACTTGAAGTAAACGTCTGTCTTCAGGATTCATAGTCGTTTCCCAAAGTTGTTCAGGGTTCATTTCCCCTAAACCTTTGTAACGTTGAATATAAGCACCTTTTTTAGCTGAGGCATTGACCATGGCTAAGAGTTCTAACAAATCTTTGTCTTTATATTCATCTGTAATTCTATCAGCAATTTTTTGGTTCATATAAATGGCTTCATTGTAGTGAGGAGAAGTGAATAAATTGTTATCAATAATTAACTCTTCGAGTCCATCATTGGTTTGTACAAAGTATTGAATGGCTTGTTCATCAACCGATTTACTTAAAATATTATAGCCTAAGTTAGCAATATATTTTTCAAGTGAAGTTGCTAGTATTTTGTTGTCTGTGGAGATAATATCAGGATTTTCAATCATGTGACGTACGACTTCAGGCAATGCAAAACGTTTTTCAATTTCTGCTAAAGTCATTTTGTAATAAGCAACCAGTTTAAAGAGCTCGGTTAAGTCTTGTTTTCCCATAGTTTCAGACTCTAAAACATCAATTCCATGCTCAATTAAGAAATCATTTAAGGATTTATCATCTTTTAAATAAGTCTCATTTTTACCTTTTTTATAACGGTAAAGAGGAGGTTGTGCTAAATACAAGTAGCCTTTTTCAATCACAGGTTTTAAGAAACGGTAAAAGAAGGTCATAAGTAACGTTTGAATATGTGAACCATCAACATCAGCATCGGTCATGATGATGACTTTATGGTAACGTAATTTCTCTTCATCAAACTCTTCGCCAATTCCACAACCCAAGGCTGTGATCATGTTTTTAATTTCATCTGATTTTAAAATCTTTTCTAAACGGGCTTTTTCAACATTTAGAATCTTACCTTTAAGAGGTAAAATGGCTTGTGAAACACGATCACGTCCTTGTTTGGCTGAGTTGTGAACAAATACTCCTGTAGATAAAGCAAAGTTATGTGTGTTTGGGACTTCTATGTCATAGACATCTTCTTGAATAGATATGTTTTTAACAGAGAAAACTTTATGGTTATAGGTATATAGATTACTTTCTATTAACTCATTTGGATTTAAAAATGATGGGTAGTTTTTACTTTTATTAATTTTAGTTAAAAGCGTTTCTATTTTAAATACTCTTTTATTTTTAGTTTCTTGTCTTATTTTTTCATAGTTATCTATACCTGTAATATTTAAAAGTTGTAAGCTATTCTGAATTCTAGTTTCTCGTTCAGTTGCTAGTTTTTTTTGAACATTTTCAGCGTTAGACATCTGCTTTCGAGTTTCTTCGGCTCGCCATTTCTTTAATGCTTCATTGTCCCAGTGCTTTTTTATTTTGCTAGATAATTCTTTTTTTGCTTCTGGGTGACGCTTATAATAATCACTCGTTTTTTGAGACTGCTTTTCTAGATTTTCTTCTTGATTCCAATACGCTTTTTGTTCGTGATTAAGTCTTCTTACTGTTGCCTCTCTATATTTTTGATTTGAATAATAAAAGGTTAAATATTTATTCTTCATGTATTCTTTATATGCATCGTCTTCCCACTGTTTTTTAGCTTTATGAGATAACATTTTTGAGTGTTCTTTTGATTTTAAACTGGCTTGTTGTTTATATTTAGGATTTTGATGAGCCAATCTTGCTTTCTCTTTTGCTTCAGGAGTATGAAGTGTTTTTGAGATGTGTTTTTGATGTAATTTTAAGTGTGCATGAGGAGATAATAATATTAAATTATCAGGATTATTATTGAGTTTATTAAAGTCTCTATGATGTTTATGGGCTTTTTCTATATTAGAATAGATATTATTCTCTAAATTCCAATTATTAGATAGTATATGGGTGAATATCCATTTTGAATCTTTAGGGTTTTGTACCATTTCATAACCCTCTATCGTAATTCTATTTTCTATTTTAGAGCGTTTTTTATATAAAGGCATTAAACTTTGACCATCTTCTAAATTTTGAGCTTCAATATACTCTCCATTTCTAATCATAAATTTATGGTCTGGCGTACATCTAATAATTTCTCCATTATCTAATGTTACCTGCACAAGAGTTGCATTTGATTGCGTTTTTCTTGGATGTAATATTTTTTCAATACCTACAGTTCCATCATCTTTAATCGTATAACAAAAGTTCTCTTTTCCTAATTTATGCTCTTCTATGAGTTCTAAAAAAGATAAGTCTCTTCCATCTGCTAAAGAGAGCTTGGTATCACCAGTAAAACATCCTCCAGCTGAATCCCCTTCTACGAGGTAAATCTCTGAGAGAGCTGGATCTTTACTTTGACAATCGGCAAGTTTTCCCGGAAGGGTTCCAATGCTCATGTTGTCTTTACGTTTAACTAAGTCTTTCGCACGTTTAGCAGCATCACGACCACGAGCAGCAAGAAGAATTTGCCCCATAATGGCTTTGGCTTCTAGTGGCGTTTCTTCTAGGTACTTGTTAAAGTTTTCAGAAAAAAACTTTTGAACTAAAGGACGAACATAAGAGGAACCAAGTTTCCCTTTGGTTTGCCCTTCAAATTGAGGTTCAGGAACACGTACAGAGACAATACAAATAAGACCTTCTTTACAATCATCTCCTGTTATTTTAGTACCTTTTTCTTTGGCATTGGCATTCTTAGAAATGTAGCTTGACATTGAACGAGTTAGTCCAGCTCTAAAACCAGCTTCATGTGTACCTCCATCAGCTGTTTTAATGTTATTTACAAATGAGAGAGATTTTTCAGAATCAGCATCACAATACATAAGTGCAATATCAATTTCAATGTCATCAGCTGCACCTTGAAAAAATTGTGCATTTGAAAGAGGATCTCTTGTGTTCATATCTTCAACAAACTGTTTGATTCCCCCCTCAAAGTGATAAACTTCTTTGGTATTGTCCCGTTCATCTTTAAACTCAATCGAGATTTTAGGGTTCAAGTAAGCCAATTCCTTGAAGCGTTTCATCAAAATTGCTTTTTGGAAGATGACCCCTTCTGTAAAAATAGTATCATCTGGCCAAAACTCAATTTTGGTACCATGCTTACGGGTGCTATCACCTGAAATGAGTCCAGCTTGGGGGATACCTGCTTTAAAGCTTTGTGTATGTATCTCTTTGTCTTTAAAAACTGTTAAATGTAGGTTTTTTGACAATGCATTGACAACAGAAACACCCACCCCATGAAGTCCACCAGAAACTTTGTAAGTATCTTTGTCAAATTTACCTCCAGCATGAAGTACGGTTAACACAACCGTCGCAGCTGAAATACCTTCTGTAGGGTGTAGACCAATGGGAATACCACGACCATTATCTTCGATAACAGCTGAACCTTCTTTGGTTAGGGTGACTTTAATGGTGTCACAAAACCCTGCCATTGCTTCATCAATGGAGTTGTCAACAACTTCGTAAACAAGGTGGTGAAGCCCTTTTGTTGAGGTGTCACCAATGTACATCCCTGGTCTTTTTCTAACTGCTTCTAGTCCCTTAAGAACTTTAATATTACTAGCACCATATTCTGCCATGAAAACTCCAAATAGTTTATTATAATTGATTCTATTTTAGCGTAATTTTGGTTAGAAAGTGTTAATAAATTTGCTTTATAATAAGGTTCCACTTTGTCGCTTTTTCGTATGGACAACATCTATCTCATAAGGGTCAACAAATAACTCTTTTTTATAAGCCTCAACAGCATAACGACCTATCATTGCAGCGTTGTCAGAACAAAATTCTAAAGGGGCTGTGTGCAGTTTTTTACCAAATTTTTTACATAGCTCTTCATAAGCTTTTCGAATGTATAAATTAGCCGAAGCCCCACCCACTACGGCAAAGTCTTTTATGTTTTCTTGCTCAAAAATTTTCTTACTTTTTTGAATTAAATGAAGCTTCACTGCCTTTTGAAAAGAAGCTGCAATATCGCAACGGTTTTGCTCTGTGAGTTGTTCAGCTCCACCCAATGCTTCAATGGCTAAACGAACAGCATTTTTAAGTCCAGAGAGCGAAAATGCAATAAGTTGAGCATTACGCAAAGGAACAGGGAAAGCAAAGGCATTTTCATCCCCTTTTAATGCTAACTGTTCAATGATTGGTCCACCAGGATAGCCCAGTCCTATCATTTTAGCTGTTTTGTCAAAACTTTCACCCACAGAATCGTCGATGCTTGTGGCTAAAATGGTCATTTTTTCTAAACTCTCCACTCGAATTATTTGTGTATGTCCTCCAGAAATAAGTAAAACCAAAAGGGGTAAAATTTCCTCTTTTTCGATAAACAAAGAATAAATATGACCTTTTAAATGATGCACAGCTAAAAGTGGAATATTTTTTGTAATAGCTATGGTTTTAGCCATGGCGATGCCTTCTAAAAGTGTTACAGAGAGACCAGGTTGATTGGTGACAGCTACTGCTTTTAAATCATCTAAATAAGGCTTAGCCTCTTCTAAAATATTGGGCAAATCAATGGCATGAAGACGTGAAGCGAGTTCAGGAACAACCCCTCCATAACAAGCATGTTCTTTTTCTTGGCTTATCTTTTTATGAAATATTAATTCGTTGTTTTCTATTTTAGTTATGGCGATTGAGCTGTCATCACAGCTAGATTCTATGCTTAGTATCATCTTCTTTCCTATTTTAACTTTTTTATTAACTTTAATCAGTTGTTTTGTTTCTACTAACTTGTAATCTTCTTTATGCAAACGGCGTAATTTTTCATCTTCTAAAATCTTCTAGCGTTTAACCCCTTGTTGACTCGCGATGATAAAGTGGTAAACCATTGTAGCAATAAAAACCCTAAGTAGTAAACATGAAAGTTCAATCCCTTGACAATAGGTGCTTGTTCCTTTAAACATTTGTACAGGATTAATAACCTTGGCTAAATCAGCAATAAATGTACCATGATGCAGGTAAAGACCTACCGTAACTAACGAGAATGTGGCTTGAGCTAATAACCATATAAGATCTTTAGATTTTTGTTTTTTGAAAATGGTTCCAAATAAATAATCTAGGAAAAAAAATATTAAGAATAGGGTTGTCGAAAATAAAATGAAGTTTTGACTGTTCTCTCCTTTTAATCCCACAAAAAGAGCAGCAGAAAAAAGTATCCAGTAAAGAGGTAAGAAAATATTTTGACCAAAGTTTGAAGCAAGTTTAGAGAAACCAAAAACCAATTTGTCACTTAAGTTTGGTTTTTTAAACCAATCATAGGTTTTCTTCAAAAAAGAGGCATTACTTTTAGGAAAAAGTTGTTTTTGATAAGCACTCATTTCTCGTGCATAATAATAGTTTGCTGAAATATAATCATCACCTTTATTGTAAAAATGTTTGATATAGGCAAAGGTTTCTCTTTCAGCTTCATCAATGATATTGTCCGATAAAAAAGGGGTTTCAATGGCAACACCATGAAGGTTTAAATACTCAAAATGATTATTGACAAAATAAGCATTTTCAATTCTTGAATATTTGAAACTTATTTTTTTAGCAAAACAGTCAAAAAAAGTTATACGGTACTTGGAGCTTACTAAAGAAAAGAATGCTCTTTTAATGAAGTTTACTTGATGGAAAACTGTTTTTTTATGAAAGGTTACTTCATTGAAATTCGTTTTTTCTTGAAAAACTGTGTGATAAAAGTTTGATTCATCTCTAAATTGTGTGCCAAAGAAATTAACTTCTTTTTCAAAAGTACTTTTTAAAAAATTGACCGTGGCGTTAAAGTCTGCTTTGTAAAAGTCAACATCTTCTTTAAAACTAACGTTGGAAAAATCTACATCACCCACAAAATGACATTGGCTAAAATTAACTTTTTTATTAAAAGAAAGATCCTCATGTTCTTCCCAAAAGTTACAGGTTTTTTGGCTTAATTCAAAGTTTGGAAAAACAAAATAAGAGAAATCAATCATCTCTTTGTTCTGATAAATTATTTTTTTAACTTCTCTTAGATTTTCCCAAAATATGGTAACTTCTAAACTTTTCCATGTTTCTACTTCTTCTATTATTTGTTGTTTAGATGCTTGGGAAAAGCTTTCTCCATAAAGACGATTTTTTATATTTGCATTAAAAGAGGGATTAAGAATAGGCATTTTAAAACTTTTTCAAAACCAAGTCTTCTATGAGTTTCCATTTTCCATAGTTTGCATCTGCATTGATGTGTCCAGCATTTGCTATGATTCTATATGAAGCACCTATGGATTTTGACATACTTTCTGCTTCTTCTATTTTAACCCATGGGTCATTGTCTGAAACAATAAGTTCAACTTTTTGGGCATGAATATTTTGAGGTAGGCTACAGGGAAAAAAAGTTTTAATGGTTTGTTCTGAGGTTGTTAAACTAGGAGGAGAAACCAGAAATAAGCGTTCTATTTCTATTATTTCTTCTTGACATAGCCAAAACCAAAGGATATTGGCTAAAGAGTGACAAACAACGGTGTCAGGCTTAAACTCTTCTAGTATTTTTTTGACTTGTTTAACCCATCTATTTTTAGAAGGAAAATGACAGTTATCTAAAAGAGGAAATGAAACAGTTCCATAGTTTTTGGCTATTTGGGAGGCTAATTGACTTTGCCAATGTGGGTGATCTGAACCTCCCCAGCCATGTAAAATTAAAACTCTATTTGACATAGGAACGTATTTCTTTATCTATTTGAATAATCTCTTCAATGCTCTTGGCTTTTACATGTTCAAACATATGGTAAGCATCTAAGACCATTTTGCCCATACCAAAAAAATCACACTCATCTCTTTCAAATTTTTTAATGGCTTCTTCATTGGCTGCATTGACGATTACCCCTAAGTGAGGATTGTCAAGTAAGTGTTGTTTTATCTCCCAAATAGGATAACGTTCAGCCTTAATGGGTAAAAACTCTAAAGCCCCAATTTCTAGTAAATTTACAGGGGGTAAGATTGCTTCTTCAACTTCACCTCTAAGGGCAAAAGCAATGGGTAACTTCATGTCAACTCCTGCAAAGTGTGCTGTGGTTGAACCATCGTTAAACTCTGCTAGAGCATGAATAATGGATTTTTTCTCAATGACAGCATCAATGTCAGAAGTACCAAAGAGCCATTTCGCTTCTAAGAGTTCAAAAAGTTTGTTAGTCATGGTCGCTGAGTCGATGGTAATTTTTGCACCCATTGACCAGTTGGGATGTTTAAGGGCTTGTGAAAAAGTTGCTTTTTGCATGTCGGCTAAGTCCCAGTCACGTAAGGCTCCCCCAGAAGCTGTTACATAAAGCTTAGAAAATGGTCGCTCACCCATGAGATACCAAAGCCCAAAGTGTTCGGAGTCTATGGGAACTATTTTACTCATGTCAATGAATTCTCCAGCAACGACCAATGATTCTTTGTTGGCTAAAGCAACTTTGCGTCCAAGCTCAATGGCTTTAAGGGTAGGGGCTAAACC
>CACVAZ010000149.1:0-2056 GCA_902727995.1 uncultured Sulfurovum sp. | reverse complement strand
CTTTTTCCTACAAAAAATGCACCTGTATCGGTAATAGCAACGATAATAAGTAACCATAACATCCACTCTACACCAAAGTCACGGTAAAGCATGAACATGAAAAGGAAACCACTTACAGGGTAGAGAAAGGGAATAAGAAGTTTTTTCTTGATATGCTCTTGGGTATAAGCAAGTTTAGCCCCAAAGAAAATAGCCATAATAAAAAATAAATCATCAGGGTTTGGATAGAAGTAAGCAACCAACCAAATAATGGTGGCGTAAAGATAAGGTGATTTTCTCTGAATTCCAAAAAGTTTAATCGCTTCATCAAAACCAACAAAGTAAAACGCACCCAAATAGAGCCACATTATAAAGTCATTATCAATGAGTCCAATCATGATGGTTGTGGCTAAAAGGGTAATTCCTGTTACCCAACGCTCTGTATTATCTGTTATAAATTTCATATCTTAAACCCCTCACTATAATTGTTTTCATTATAACATGACTGTGCTTATTAGATAGTTTTGCGACTTAAGAGAATTACTCGCGTATTTCAATTCCTTCTTTTCTTACACGAATGGTTTGATATTTATCATATTCTACAGAAGAGCCTTCTTGAATTTTGACAAAACGTCGTTTACAATAGTCCACATCATAGTCTCCAGCTTGGGTTAAAGAGAAATCAACACAGAGTTTTGCTGCTTTTTCTATGACAGTATCAGGTAAATTTTGTTTGTCTGTTTTTATGATGAGGTGTGAAGAGGGAATGTCTCTTATGTGCATCCATAAGTCATTAGATTTGGCAATTTTTAGCAAAGCTTGATTTTCTTTAGAATTACGTCCTATAAGTACCTTATAATCATCTATCCAGAAGAGTTCACACTCTTTTATTTTCTCTTTTTTACGTTGAAATTTTGCTTTTTTAGGAACTAAAAGTTCAAGTTCGGCTGAGTCTTTTGCTTGTTTAATAGCATGGTACATATTTTGGTAAAAATTACGTTTTGTGCGTAAGTTCTCTTCTTCAATATGAATATTTTTACTTTTTGATTTTGCCCGTTTAGATTGATTGAAAAAATATTCACTCATACGATTAGGTGTAATACCTTTAGGCAATTTAATACTAATTTCATTGCCTTCAAAGTCATAAGTTTTCAATGTTTTATCATAAGCTTTGATTTGGTAAAGATTTGACAAAATAATGTTTCCATAATTTTGATATTTTTTCATCTCATCTTCTAAATCTTGTACATTTGGAAGCTTGTCTAAAAGTTTTTGAAGTTTTTCTTGTTTTTTTTGAACACTTAGGAGTTTCTGCTTTTTTAAGTTTTCTATTTGTTTGGCTTCAAAATCAAGATATTTTTGCTCTAAATATGTTTCAATATTGCCTAGTTCATGAACTTCTTCTCTGCGTTCAAAAGGAGGAATGGGTAAAAGTTCAATACCTGGACGAATAACTCGAAATGAAGAATGTGCATCAATATGTCGAAGTGCTTCAATGGTTATCTCATTTCCATCAATTAAAATGGCATTGGTATGCCGTCCTGTAAATTCAAATTGTAAAGTAATTTTTTGTTCTTTATAAGCACTTTTAGGAGCTAAAGTAAAGCGTACAATTCTCTCATTTTTGGGTACTTCGATATTTAAGATAGTTGAAGATGAAACCAAAGCGTGTAAAAGGTTGTCAAAAGGAGCGTTAAAACTTTGTAAAGGGCGTGTGGAGTTTTTTTTATAAATAAAACTACTTCCACGAGACATATTGAAGAAATAGCTATGCTCTTTGTTAAAAGAAAGTTCAATGGTATTATTTTCAATGCGTCTTGCACGGCTAATAAAAGTAAAGTCAGATAAGTAATCTATGATTTCTATAAGTTCAAAATATTTGATGAGATAATCCACTATTATTGTATTTTTGTAATTAAATTGATTTTAAAAGTGAAATGTTAACCAAATTTACCTATAATCAAGTCAAAAAACATGGAGATGTCTAAGATGGTACATACAGCAATAATTGCGTTGATTTTGATTTTAATAATGCTTTTTTTCACAAACAGTGACAATAAAAAACATAATGAGGAAA
>CACVAZ010000148.1 GCA_902727995.1 uncultured Sulfurovum sp. | reverse complement strand
ATGACTTTCATTTTTAGCTTTGTAAGCTCCACAAGCACCAGCACCATAGGTTGTGTAATCAAGAGGTAATCCCAGTACAGCTCTAATGTGTAAAGCAAATTGACTTTGACTTTGGGTAATAAGGGTGACCATACCTGTGTCATGTGGACGTGGGCTAAGTTCTGAAAAGTAAACTTCTTCCCCTTTAACAAAGAACTCTACCCCAAAGATTCCACGACCACCAAGACCATCGGTAACTGTTTTAGCAATATGTTTTGCTTTTTCTAGGGCTTCTTCACTCATGTTCATGGGTTGCCATGACAAGACGAAATCTCCATCTTGTTGTACATGTCCCACAGCATCACAGAACGTTGTTCCTGTTTCATTTCTAACAGTGAGTAGGGTGATTTCATAGTCAAAAGGGACAAACTCTTCTACAATGAGTTCAGATGCATCCCCTCTGGCTTCTTTGGCAATTTCCCATGACTTTTCAAGGTCATCAGCACTTCTCGCAATGCTTTGTCCATGTCCTGATGAACTCATAACAGGTTTAATAACACAAGGGAAACCTATCTCTTCTCCTGCTTCTTTTAATTCATTCAGTGTTTTAACAAATTTGTAGCCAGATGTTTTAAGCCCTAACTCTTCAGCAGCAAAAACACGAATGTTTTTACGGTTCATAGTTTTGTTAACAGCTTCTGCATTGGGAATGACATGAAAACCTTTGGTTTCTGCTTTGAAAAGAGCTGAGATAGAAATGGCTTCAACTTCTGGCAAGATGTAAGTAGGATTTTCTTTTTCAATAACTTCAAGCACAGCAGCTTCATCTTTCATGTCAATAACGTAAGCACGGTTAGCAACTAAATGGGCAGGTGCATTTTTGTATTTGTCAACAGCCACAACTTCAATTCCCAATCTTTGTGCTTCAATAGCAACTTCTTTTCCAAGCTCACCTGAGCCTAGAAGCATAATTTTAATAGCGTTTTGTTGTAGTGGTGAAGTAAATGTCATGAGTAAAAACCTTGAATTAAATATGAACTAATTGTACCAAATTAACGTTTTTTTATACTTGAAGCTTAGTCTCTTAGTTAGTTTTATTCTGCCTTTGATGAGGCTTTTATAAAAGGTTTAAAGAGGATTAAGAGTTTAGGTAACAAAATCAAGTCAGCAATTAATGCTGCAAACATTACGAGCATGGTAAGTAACCCAAAATAGATAGTAGGCACAAGATTTGACAGTACAAGTATGGAAAAACCGAGCATAATGGTAACTGAAGTGTATTGCATGGCATGACCAATGGAGTTACTGCTTGTTTCAACCGAGCTTAGATAATCTCCTGTTTTTTCAAACTCATCTTTAAATCGGTGAAGATAGTGAATGGTGTCATCCACCCCAATCCCCACAGCAATGGCTGCAATGGTGATGGTCATGATATCGAGTGGAATGTTAAACCAGCCCATAAATCCAAAGATAATACCAATGGGAACAATGTTCACAGCCAGTGCAATGAGTGCAATTTTAATGGATCTAAAAAGCAGTAAAAACATAAAGGCAATAATGAGTAAGACAAAACCAAGTGTGGCAATTTGTGAGTCAAAGAGTGACTGTAACATGTTGTTATAAAGCACCATAAGGTTTGAGAGTTTTACTTCAGCCACTTTGGGAGGTACCAGTTCTTTTAAATCATTTTGAATTTTGTGGAGGAGTTGATTTCGTCTAAGTGCTTCGTTAGAATCAATAATTCGTGTGCTAAAACGTGCTTGATTGTGTTCAATACTAATATAAGGAGAGAGAATAAGTTTTTTGTATTGTTCAGGAAGATGGGTATAGAGTAGACCTAAGCTTAAGCCATCGAGTTCATTGTTATTGTTGAGTTCTTTTCCTATTTTTAAAATACTGGCTAAGGATTGAACATTACCAATCTCATGAATACTTTCAAGATAGTTATGGACTTCGATGATTTTGTCCATTTTTTCTGTAGTGAACCAGTATTGTTCATCGTTTGCTTCTTCATTAAATTCATCTTCAAACTCATTAGCTTCTTCATCTTTTTCATGACTAATTTTTGGACTATCAATACTTTTAAAGGTTAAGATAATATCTAAAGGAGTAGTGCCTCCTAATTCTTCATCAATGACTTTCATACCTTTGTATATTTCGGTATTTTGCTTAAAGTAGTTAATAAAAGAGTTTTCGACTATGAGCATGGAAGCACCAGATAAACTAAAGACCATGATAAAAGCCGTCACGATAAAGATAGATTTTTTATCATTTTTAACGATGTTAGAAGAAATTTTCGTAAAGGAATACGCTGTTTCTGCTTTTTTGTCTTTTTTAGCTTTGACTTTGAGTTTTGGTAATTTCACAACAACGGTAGGAAAAACAATAAAAGCAATAAGCAAAGAGAGGGCAATCCCAGCACTCATCATCCAGCCTAAGTTTATAATGGGTTTAATATGTGAAATCATTAACGAAGAAAATCCTGCAATGGTGGTAATAATAGCAAAAAAAGTTGGCGTTCCTTTTGCGAGTATGGTGGCTAAGACAATTCTCTGATTGGAAGCTCTTGGGTATTTGTTGAGTAGTTCATTGTAATGAACAATCAAATGCAAGACAATGGAAATGGTAATAATGAGTTGCAAGGCAATAAAATTTGAAGAGATAACCGTGATTTCCCAAGCAAAAAAACCTAAAGTACTGCTCACAGCGATGACTGAAAGTATTGAAATAAAAATAGGAAGAAGTACCCAACGAAGGGTTCGAAAAACGACCCATAAAATAATAATAAGAATAAGTACTAAGGTTGAACCATAAATGAGCAAATCATTTTTTACAAAAGTGACAAGGTCATTGGCTATCATGTTCACACCTCCTAAAAAGAGTGTGCTGTTTGTTTGATGTTCTGCCATAATTTGACGAATGTCTTGTATGTTTGCTTGTTCAATGATACGACGTTCATCACGATGTAACTTAAAAGCTTTAGTCACGGTTTTTAGTTCTTCTTTTTGAGCATCTGTTAAGGAAGCACTTAAACGATTGCGTTCTTCAAGTAGTTTAGCGTATTCATCGTCGGGGTGTAAATTAAGAATAATAGCTGAGGTTTTTAAATCTTTGCTAATGATATTTCCTCGGTAGAGAGGATTGTTTAGAAATTCATTTTTAATCAAAGAACTATCTACTTTACTGTTTTCTAAGGTTTTAACGTCATCTACCAATTCTTTAATGGCTTTCGGAGGTGAAAGTAATAAGGGCATACTTAAGATGGAGTCTACAGATTTAACTAAAGAGAGCTTTGCAAAGGCAGTACTTAAACTTCTAATTTCATCTTGACTCTCTTGTGAGAACATTTCACCATGAGGACGATAGGTAATAATTAAAAAGTTTTCACCTTTAAAGCGTTTAGACATTTCTCTTGAAAATTTTAAATCAATATCATCTTCTAAAAGTAAGGTTTCAGAGGACGCATCAATTTCAAGTTTAGTGGCATAGTAGCCAAAAGAAAGTAAGAGAATAAGTAGTAAAGAAAGTACCTCTAAAGGGTACTTTAATATAAAATTTTGGTAGAGCTTCTTAAGCATGAATTCCCTAAATGGTTACGATAAAATTTATAATGACTCTAATAGTTCAGTAAATGATTTGGTGGCTAAAAACTCAGAAAACTGTTTTCGGTAGGTTTGAATGATACTTACCCCTGTAATGTCCACATCGTAAATGAGCCAGTCATTAGAATTTTTAGTTTTGTAAAATTTATAAATAATTTCATAGGTCTCGTCAACACCTATAATGTCTGTATGGAGATGTATTCGTGTACTTTTTACTTTATTGAGGGCTTTGACCACAACTTTTTCATCGGTGTAAAGTTCAAGTTTTTCAAAATAAGAATTTTTTAATTTTGTTTCAAATTTTTGACTAAAACGTGCTTGTTCTGAGCTACTTAAGGTATTCCAGTTTTTTCCTAATGAGATTTTTGACATGGTTTGATAGTCAAAAATAGTGTCAACAGTTGGGGCTATTCTCTCTTCTTTAGTTTGGCTTGAAAGTGTTTTATCTTGTAAAATTTTGGTGATGGTATGAATCTTAGTAGTCATCTCACTTTTGATATTTCCTTCGTCAATGGCAAAAAGAAAGCTTAGTGTAAGTAAGGGGATGAGTATAAGTTTTTGTAACATGATTAATCCTTTGTTATTTTAAATATTTTTTGAGCCATAAGATTATTCTTCGATGGCTTTGGTTCTTTGTTGTTCATAGCTGTCTCGAAAGAAAGTATAAACATCAAGGGCATCTTTTTTTAAATTTTCGTATTCTCCAGGATGCAGAGAGTTTTTATTCACATAATAAGCTGTCGAGAGACCCAGTGCTTTTTCTGCATTGTTAGGTATTTGGTATTTGATTGATCCACTCGTTGTAGGTGCGATGGCTGTATCAACTGAAAAACCAAGTGTGTCACGCAAGTTTGAAGGCCCTAAAAATGGTAAAACGACATGAAACCCAGATCCAACTCCATAGTAGCCTAATGTCTGTCCAAAGTCTTCTTCTTGGGGTTCTACCCCTGCCATTTTAGCCACATCAAAAAGACCCAATATTCCAATACTAGAGTTAATCATAAAGCGTCCAAGTTCTTTCATACTAGCGTCAAATTTTAATTGTAACAAATTGTTGGTAAAACGTATTGGGAACTTTAAATTATGAAAAACATTTGAGACCCCAAGCCTAGCAGGTTTAGGAATAACAAAGGCATAAGCTTTTGAGACAGGATCAAAGGCATAGAGATAAACTTTATCATTAACCGAGGTCATAAAACGATTATACCCTTCTAAAGGATCAAAAACTTCTTTATCTGCTTCTGCAAATTCATTATCAAACTCATCTTCTAAACTATCTGTTTCAAGAGTTTGTGTTACTTTACTTTTTTGAGCTGTTAGGGTAGGTGTATTTTTAGAAGAACAGGCTATAAAAAATATAGAAATGAAAAGTAGAAATATACTTTTTTGAAAGTTTTTTAATGTCATCTTTAGCCTCTTTTATATTATTTTATCAATCTTTTGTTAAGAAAGTGTTATTTTGTACTCGGAATTACAAAATAACATTTAAAATGTGTTTAAATGATGAGCAGGAGATGCTTTTATCGTTGTAGCCAATAGAAAAGGCTAGGTAAGTTTTCAATACTAAAATAGATAAAATTTTGCTCTTCACTTTTTCCTAAGCGATGAACATATGTGAGTCTAAAAATATCTAATATGTCCATATAGCCATTGAGACCATAAAAGTTCTTTTCGTCATAAAAAGAACCAGAAAGGTTTCCAAATAAACTCCCCCCTAATCCAAATTTTATGTATTCTTTTTGCTCTTTAAATAGATTAAAATCTAAGCGTGTAAAGCTGTTGGTATCATCATTTTGATGAAAGGAGACCTTACTTTCATAACCATAGTTTTTGTCTTCTAAATGATAGGCATAAATGTTGTAACCCATACCTAAACCACCATTTTTGACATCGGTACTAATTTCATTGGGTAAAAGCCTTAAGGTATTAGCAAGAAGAGGGTTACGCTCTTGTCTTGGGATATTCATGGGTAAAAAGTCAAAGCCATTTTTTTCTTCTACCAGTTTATTTCCCAACCAAGCCATCATGTTGGTTGCATTGGCAATGGCTTTTGAGTTTCCATTAATCTTCGCATAGTTGTTTTCAAGTACGGTAATGCGATCAATGAGAAGTTGTAAAGGTTTTTTATACCAATTTGAAATGGCAAGATCACCTTGGGGAATAAAGGAATGCTTATCACTTAAGTATTTGGGGTTAAGTTTTTTGAGAAAGGTTTCAAATTCATTAAATTCATAACGTTCTGCGTCAGGAAGTTTTTTGTTAAAAGCAGCATAGATGGTTGAAAATTTATCTTTAATAATAACAGGAGTATTGGGTGAAAACTCAGTAGTCAAGAAAAGATTAAAAGCTAAATTGGCTTCTTTGTTATTTTCAATACCTAAGGCTATTTTTTGATCTTGCATGAGTTTTTGTAGGTTAACACTTTCTGAATAGTCTCTCTCTTTTATGGATTTGGAAAGATGGTAAATGGCATCATAAATTCCTACATGGTAGTCATATTGACGAAAGTCTTTGTCCAAGAAAGCCCCAAAGTGTCCCAAAAATTTTCCTGTAATTGGGTGAAAACGCGAAGATAGAATAAGACTTTTTTCTGAAGATTCATCAAAATATTGGCTAATGGCATTATAAAGTCTCATAGATTGAAAAATTTCAAGACTATCAAGTAGGGGAATGGCGTTGGAGGTTAAAAAGCCTATGGGTTCACTTTCATTTTCATCTTTAGCTAGGCTCTCTTTTTCTTTACGCATGTTTGAGGGATCAATGAAAATAAATTCTTTGGCTTTTTTATCGAGTTCTGTAGCTAATTGTAAGGGTAAGTTTTCATATGCACCCCCATCTATGAAGTAGCTTGATTTCTCTTTTCCCTCATAAACATAGTTAAGTTTTATTTGTCTAAAAGCACCAGGAAAAGCAGAGGAAGCAAAAAGAACATCGATTATTTTAGCGTTGTCATTTTCAATGTTGGGTATGGAAATATAGTAGTCTGTACTTGGGGGCATTTGTTTGTTAATAAGTACCAGTTTATTGTTTTTTTCTTTTAAAGTAAAAGGCACAGAGAAGTGTTGGTTTTTAATCTTAATCCCTGAATTTTGAAATTCAGTGACAATGGGTTTTGCTTTAGTCACTGAAAATCCTATGGGTACTTCACAACCTTGTTGATAAATCGGTTTTGCTAGTTCTTCTAAGATGGCTTTCGACTTTTTTCTAAGCTTTTCTCTTTTAAAGAGGGTGCTCTTATTTTGACTATGGTGGTCAGTAATGATGAGGTCAGAGAGACCAAGACTAACCCAAGTGTTATAAAAATGATTGTTTTCAATACTATTTTCCACTTGGTATTCTTTGACAAGTTTGGGGTCTTGACACCAATACATGGCTGTTAAAAGTGCATTGATAGAACCAGCAGAAGCACCTGTAACGGAACGTAGTTTTGGCACTACCTCTTGGCTACTTTCTCGAATGTTAGTGAGCATCTTCACCATAGCCCAGTTATAACCTGCCTCATAAGCACCTAAACTCACCCCTCCTGAAATAACCATCGAAATATCAATTGGTTTTTTCTCATTTAAGGCATTTGAATGACTTGTAAGTGTTAAGCAGAGTAATATTATTAATAGTTTTTTTAAAATTATCATTATAAATCTTTAGTAGAAAAGTATAGAATGATTGTATCAAATAGTTAATGATTTTTGTTAACATATATTGTTTTTATCTAAGTAACTTATTTATAATAAAAATTTTGGAGGATTTTTAAGTGGTGGCGCCAGACAGAATCGAACTGCCGACACAAGGATTTTCAATCCTTTGCTCTACCAACTGAGCTATGGAGCCACTTTTGTAGATACTTCGTATATGAAGTGGCTGAAATTATAGCCACTTAGTCTTAATAAATTCTTAAATCACTTCATACTCTTAATTATTCGAAAAAATTCTTCTCCACGATGTTTGTAAGAGTTGAATTGATCGAAGCTCGCAGCTGCTGGTGAAAGTAGGGCAATGTCTTCTTGGCTACGGGTTTTCCATATGGTTTTAATGGCATTTTCTAAAGTTTCACAAGCTGTAAAGGCTATGTTGTATTTTTGTGATAAAGTAGCCAGTTTTTCAGAGTTTGCACCTATAGTATAGAGATGAAGCTCTTTTTCTTGCATAAGTTTAAACAGAGGACTTAAGTCAGCCCCTTTGTCATTACCTCCCAATATGAGATGAATGAATTTATCATCGTAGGTTTTGACAGCTTGGATAGCTGCATCTAAGTTAGTAGCTTTTGAGTCATTGACCCACGTTCTTCCTAGTATGTCTTTTGTCTCTTCTTGTCTATGGTTGTCTAAAGTAAAAGCATTGATAGCATCGTAGTTTATTTCATCAAACAATACTTTAGTAACAGCCAAGGCAATAAGGGCATCTTCTAAGAAAGCTGCTTTAAAACGAATTTTTGAACGGTCTATTGAGAAGTACTCGGCTAAAAACTCTGCTGAGTCATATTCAACGACAAAAGCGTTTGTTTTAGGTAAATTAAGACCTTTGGGTAAAAGAGCAAGTTCTCCTTCTTTCATAGTAAGCAGAGGTTTGAGTTTATCTGCTTCATACTGCTTAGGGGTAACATGCCAATCTAAATGATCAGGGGTGATGGGCAGGAGTAAGTAGATATTTGGTGAAGCTATATTGGTATGGTGTAAAGTAAAAGAGCTTGATTCCAAAACCCAAATAGGAGCTTTGGTATCTAGCTCTGCTAGTGGGGTACCGATGTTTCCACCACTTACTGCACCTTTATCTTCTAAAAGGTGGGTTAGCATTTGTGTGGTGGTTGTTTTTCCATTCGTTCCTGAAATCCAAATGCTAAAAGGCATCTCTTTTGCATAAAAATCATATTCACTCATGAGATTTTTAGCAGCCTTTATGAGAGGGTGAGCTGGAGGAACGCTTGGTGTGGTTACCTCTAGCTGAGATTTCTCTGGGTCAAAAAGATGTGAAGGTAAGATTTGGTTGTTGTTTTCGTCTATATAAGTTTCTTTTGCATTGTCATCAAAAAAAGTACAGCCTCCACCGAGGCTTTTAGCAATGGCTTTGCTGGTTAGTCCGTATCCGAAAAGGGTGGGTTTTAATATGCTTTTCATACTTATTACCTAATTTTAAGAGAGATAAGTGCTAGGATATTTGACAGAAATGCAATCATCCAAAAACGTACAATAATTTTATTTTCAGCCCATTTTTTCATTTCAAAATGGTGATGAATGGGTGCCATGAGAAAAACCCGTTTTTTTCGTAGCTTGTAAGAACCTACTTGCAAAATAACAGAGATGGTTTCAATGAGAAAAATAAAACCAATGAGTACTAGTAGCACTTCAGATTTACCAAGGATTGCCATGTAGGCTAAAATACCACCAATGGCAAGTGAACCTGTGTCTCCCATAAAGATTTCAGCAGGGTAACAGTTGAACCAAAGAAAACCAAGTAAAGCACCTGAGAGGGAGGCTGCTAAAATGCTTACTTCTCCAACTCCTTTGATGTTTGGGAGGTAAAGATAGCCAGAGAAAATAGCATGACCTGTTAAATAAACAATGACCCCTAAAGTTGCCAATGAAAAGATAGAAGGAACGGTTGCGAGTCCATCAAGTCCATCGGTTAAGTTAACAGCATTGGTGACAGCTAAGAAAATAAATACCCAAAAAGGAGTGGCAAAATAGATTCCTCCATCAAAGAGTGGTTCTTTTAGAAAAGGAATATAGATGCTTGTTGGAAAGTCGGCAACTAAGATTAAGTACATGGTGACAGCAGCACCAATGACACCTTGGAGAAGTAGTTTCCCCCTAGCAGATAGTCCTGCTAAGTTATCTGCTTTTAAGACTTTTCCTAAGTCATCTTGAAATCCAACCAAGGCAAAACCAATAAGTGCGATAAGACCAGCATCAATATAGGCATTTGAAAAGTCAGCTGTAAATAAAAGAGCAATTACTGTTGCCAAAACAAATATTGCCCCACCCATCGTAGGTGTATTGGCTTTAGATGCATGGTTGGGGACGTATTTGTTAATGGGTTGGTGTGTCTTTTTAGAGATTGCCCACGCCATATATTTGGGAAGTATGAAAAGTGTAAGAAGAAAAGCAATGAAGAACCCGAATCCAGCTCTAACGGAGATGTACTGAAAAATATTGATGTCAAAATATTCGTAAAAAGCATATAACATGGTTTATTAAATCCTGAAATTAGTGTCTATTTAAGTAAAGAAGTGTTATTTTACTTAAAATTTTATAAAGATAGGGTCAAAGCTTAAATGAAGATACAAAAAACTGTTTTAATCATCACCGATGGAATAGGATGCAAACCAGATAGTACTTGTAATGCCTTTAAAGATGCTGTTAAACCCAGCTATGATAAATTGATGAAGGAGGTACCTAAGACATTGATTGCCACGCATGGATTAAGTGTTGGCTTACCTGAGGGACAAATGGGGAATTCGGAAGTAGGGCATATGAGCATTGGTGCTGGTCGTATTTTGTATCAAGATTTGGTAAAAGTTACGTTGGCGATTGAAGATGGAAGTATTGAAGAGAATGTTGCGTTAAATGGTACTTTAGAAAAAAGTAATCGTGTACATATTATTGGCTTACTTAGTGATGGAGGGGTTCATTCACATGTAAATCATATTATTGGTTTGGCTCAATTGGCTGAGAAAAGAGGTAAAGAGGTATTTTTACACCTTATTACCGATGGGCGAGATGTTTCTCCTACTTCGGCAAAAGCATACATTGAGCAAATAGAGAAGATCGGCTCTTCAAGTATTTCGATTGCAACTTTAGCTGGACGTTTTTACACCATGGACAGAGACAACCGTTGGGAACGAGTGGAAGCTGGATACAAAGCAATGGTGACAGCCCAATCATCAACCACACTAGATGCACAAGCTTATGTGGAACAAAGTTATGCAAAAAATATTTTTGATGAATTTTTAGAACCTGTGGCTCTAAATGGCTATGAGGGGATGCAAGAGAATGATGCTGTGGTGATTGCCAATTTTCGTTCAGATAGGGTGCGTGAAATTACCATGGCATTGGGAAATAAAGATTTTGAAGGATTTGAACGTGAGTATCTTCCTTTAAATATTACAACCTTAACGAAGTATGATGCAACATTTACCTATCCTATTATGTTCTCCAAAGAAGTCCCTAAAAATACTTTGGCTGAAGTGGTGTCAGAAGCTAAGCTTTCACAATTACATACGGCTGAGACAGAAAAGTATGCACACGTAACGTTCTTTTTAAATGGTGGCGTTGAAGAACCTATGGTTGGAGAGAGTCGAGTATTGATTCCGAGTCCAGATGTTAAAACATATGATATGAAACCTGAAATGTCAGCAAAAGAAGTGGGTATGGCTGTTCAAAAAGGGATGGATGAGAAGTATGAGTTAATTATTGTGAATTTTGCGAATGGTGACATGGTAGGGCATACGGGAAATTATGAAGCTGCTCTTCTTGCTGTAAATGCTGTTGATACCGAACTTGGACAGATTATTGAAAAAGCCAAGAGTGATGATTATGCCATTGTTTTAACTTCTGATCATGGAAACTGTGAAGAGATGAAAGATGCTAATGGGAAGATCCTTACCAACCATACGGTTGGGGATGTTTGGTGTTATGTTTTGGCTGATAAAGTTAGTACTTTAAAGCAGGAGGGTAGCTTGACAAATGTCGCTGCTACGGTACTTGAAATTATGGGGATTGAGGTACCAAAGGAGATGGATAGTAGTTTATTGGTGGACATGAAAAATTAAAATACCATTTTTAAATAAAAATAAACATCTTTATTTAAAATTATGTTTATTTAGCTATCATAAGAAGATAAATAAAGTCAAAAGGGAGGCTTACGATGGATACCATGTTAAAAGAATCAGTGGCAGTATTATTTTGTTATGTTATTAAGTTAGATGATAAGGATTTAGATGTAGAGAGACCTCTATTTTGTCGTTTTATGCAACAAGATTTTAATACTCCAAAGGAAGAATCCAGTGAATTACTAAATAAGGTAATGGAGAATGAGTATAATATTGACACACATATTTCGATGATAGCTAATGGTCTTATTAATGAAACTTATACCAAAGTGTCTGTGCTTAAGCAGTTAAATCATCTTATTATAAGGTCAAAACTTAAAGATGATGATTATGAGCTTTTTGATAAAGTCAAAGAAGCTTTTTTTCCTACTAAATAATTCTCAATAAAGTAGATAGAAATTCTTTCTATCCACTACTACTTAAATCACAGCCCTTATTTTCATAATAATTTAACAAGCAATAGACTACAATAAGCCAATTTTATTTCTAAAGGTTAAGCATGAAATTTACAGGAAAAAATGTATTGGTAACAGGTTCTAGTAGGGGAATAGGTGCAGAGATTGCAAGAACTTTAGCTGGGTTTGGTCTCAAAGTATGGGTGAATTACCGTTCAGGTGAAGCAGAAGCAAAAGCCGTTCAGGCTGAGATTGTAGCTACTGGTGGAGAAGCTGAAGTGATTGGTTTTGATGTCTCTGATGAATCTGCTTTTGTGGATGCTGTTAAAAGTATTGTTACAGCTGATGGTGAGTTGGCATATCTTGTAAACAATGCAGGAATTACCAACGATAAATTGGCAATGAGAATGAAAGCTGATGATTTTATGTCCGTGATTGATGCGAATTTAAAATCTTCTTTTATAGGTTGTCGAGAAGCCTTAAAAGTGATGCGTAAAAAACGTTTTGGTGCTGTGGTAAACATTGCGTCTATTGTGGGTGAAACAGGTAATGCAGGTCAGACAAATTATGCTGCTTCAAAAGGGGGAACCATTGCCATGACGAAATCTTTCGCTATTGAAGCTGCAAGCTCTGGTATTCGTTATAACACTATTACCCCTGGGTTTATTGCTACGGAGATGACAGAAGTTTTAAAAGAGGAAATTAAAGATGCTTTTACAGCCAAAATTCCAATGGCACGTTTTGGTAATCCAAGTGAAGTTGCCGAAGCCACAGCTTTTCTTTTAAGTGATCATTCATCGTACATTACAGGTGAGACACTAAAGGTAAATGGTGGGATGTTGATGTAGTTTTAGAGTGGTATTAATTTACCACTCATCAAAAAAACTATAAAAAACTTTTTTAAACTTTATTTAATTCTATTAAACTATATTAAACTCTATTTTTATTTTAAACCTCTTTTATCTTTTTAATTCTTTATTTTATAGGCTAAATTTATTATTTTTCTTTTATACTTAAATATTAAGAAAACAAATGAAGGAAATAAATATGAACAATAAATTTATTAACTTAAGTATGATTACATCAGCTTTTTTAGCATTAATAACAATTCCTGTAATGGCAGAGGATAATCTTCTTAAAAATGGAAGTTTTGAAGACTATAATATTAACAAAGATAATGGACGTTGGAAACTTGTAGAGTTTTCAAATTGGACAGGTGCAGGAGAGGTTTGGAACAATAAAATTGGAAAAGCTGCTACTGAGGGTGAATACAAAATAGAGCTTGATGTTGGCTCTGAAGTGAACGAGCTTTCTCAAATTGTTACTACAGTTGAGGGAACACAATACAAACTTTCACTCGATGCTTATGCTAGAAGAACGAATTCTTCAGATTTTCAGGTTCTAGTTGATGGTGAAGTTGTTGCTACGGTTAAGCCAGACAGAAAATGGGCAGAGTATGCTGTTTATTTTGTAGGGACAGGGGTAGAGCAAATAATTTCATTAAAAGAGCTAGATGCTCAGAGTAATGGACTGGGTAGCATTATTGACAATGTTAAACTAGAAGTATCTCAAGAGATGATTGTGAATGGAAGTTTTGAAGATTTTAGTATTGAGGCAGATCATGGACGTTGGAAAGAGGTTAGGTTTAATGCTTGGGAAGGTAAGGGAGAAGCTTGGAATAATTATTTAGGAAAGCGTTCAACTAAGGGGGCTTATAAAATAGAGCTTGATGTTGGGCAAGAAGTGAATAGTTTAAGCCAAATAGTCACGACAGTAAACAGAGTAGAGTATGAGCTTAGTTTAGATGCTTACGCTAGAAGAGCCAATAGTTCAGATTTTGAAATTTGGATTGATGAAGAAAAACTAGAAACGTTCAAACCTCTTAAAGAATGGATAAATTACGGTTTTAAATTCTTTGGAAATGGAACATCTCAGACAATTTCTATTAGAGAGGTTGAGAGTCAAAATAATGGTTTGGGAACTATTATTGACAATGTGAGTCTTGTACCAACAGGAAGCTTTGACAATCGTCCACCACTTATTGAAGGTGTGGCTAAAAAAACAGTTGCTGCTTATAATTTTTTTGTGTTTACCCCAACAGCTTCTGATGTAGATGGAGACACTTTAACGTTTAGCATTGAAAATAAACCAGCATGGGCAGAGTTTAATAGCACCACAGGAACGCTTAGTGGAACACCAAGTATTGTGGGTATAAGTGCTGATATTAAGATTACGGTTAGTGATGGAAAGCTTTCAACAGCATTGGCTCCTTTTTCTGTTGAAGTTACAGAGGCTGTAGACATTGCCCAAAAGTATGGGAAAGCAACACAACCAGCTAAAGATGGTTACTATTATTATGGCTCTCCTGATAAGATGATAGATGGGGATGATAGTACTTACAATCATACAGAAGGGACAACAACTAAGAATTGGGTTCAGATTGAAGTACCTAGTCCTACGAAGATTTCTAGTATTATGATTAAAGGTCGTGATTCATCGGCTTATAGATTAGGGGGAGCAACTGTCTATATTAGCGATACTCCTTACAATGGTACGTTAGATGCGTCTCAAAAAGTATTCACACTTGAAGGTAATAATCAAAAGCAATACATTGAATTCACTGAAGCACAATCTGGAACGTATGTTATTATCAAAGGTAAAGATAGCCTACATATTCATATATCAACCGTAGAAATTTATGGAGAGATGCCAAATGCTCCTAAATTTATAGGTACTAATTATGTAACTACTACGAATAAATGGATGAATAAAAGTGAAAGTATTTTCAATGTACAAGCTTCAGATTATCAAGAAGACAACATTGTATACTCAATTGAAGAGGATGTACCCTTTGACATAGATGCTAATGGAGATATTAGGGTCACTGATGTGTTGAACAATGAATCCTATACTTTTGAGGTAGTAGCAAGTGATGGTATTTACAGTACAAGACAAAGTATGACGGTTAATGTTAGTAGTGAAACAAGCGTTAATCAAGTATTTAGAAGTAATGACAATACTCCTGCACTGAGTGGATATGTTCCTAATACGTATAATAAAGGGGATACCTTAACGGTGACCATTGCAGGTGTTAGTTATGAAGCATTTGTAAGTGAAGAGGGAAGATGGAGTATTGCCGATGATAGCATTGAAAATCCACTCGCTGTAGGAACCTATGATGTTAGTTTAAGTGTGAATGCTGGTGAAGCCATTGTTTATGAAGAGTATTTTGAGATTTACAGTTCAATGCTACAAAGTTCTATGCATTCATTGTCTTTGGAAACGATTGCTGATGTTTCTGTACAGGTAAGTTCTTATACGCAAACGCCTCTTGTAAAAGATGAAAGAGTTCGTGGAAGTTCTGTATGGCTAAGGGTAGAAAATGGGGTTCTTACTTTAGAAAATAAATCTTACCGAGAGATTAAGTCTTTACTTGGAAAATACAAAGATAAAGCTGGAAAAGATGTTTTAGTTAAATTAGATTTTAATCAAAATATTTTACCGTATAGCACCAATGTATTAGAGCATTTTGAAAATGCTGACGTCATGGAGATTGTGCATACAGCAGGACACTTTGATACAGAGCTTTCATTTGGTGGAACAGATTGTGATGTCCATACAGATACTAATAAAACAATTTATTGTACGCCAACAAGTGGCAATGATGAAATTTATTCTGATAATTCAGGACAAAACTTTAACGCACTTTCTGAACACCAAGTTTATTCCGTAGCTATGGCAACCTACAGCCATTTATATAACAGTGTAGATGGCTTAAATGCCATGAAAGCATGGGTTGAGGGGACGACTTATAAAACACTTGATTATACAGGTTCATACCAGTCATCAGAGAGTTACCTAGAGTTTGAAGATGACAAACTGGCATATTTAAATGAGAATTACTTTAGAGTAACGATGCCCAATAATCATGTTAAATATTCATCTATGAGATATAAATATGCAGCAGAAGGAATGGGTGGTGGACGTTCTGGTAATCTTCTTGGAACCAGTTCTGGTGGACACTTTGCCTCAGCTTGGGAAGGCTCTTTAAATATAGATAAAAAAGGCACAAATATTTACGATACGATTCACCATGAAGCAATGCATGGCATTGGTTTTAGCCATGCTTCAGGAATGACTTATGGTTGGTCTCATGCCATAAAACAAGTCGTTGATAAAATTTACACGGTTGGAGAAAATCCAGTAGTAGAAGTACCTAAATATGTTTTTGAGACCAAAGTTTTAGGAAAGGCTAAAATTCAGTTAACCATACATAAGACATCTGAAGCAACTGAAGATGAAGTTATTATTGAGTTGCTTTCAGGAACGGCTGTCATGGACAATCAATACAGCGTAGAACAGAGTGACAATGATGAAAATAATCAAGTAACCATTGCTATGGATAATGAGCTTTTTACAAGATTTTTTCTGAGAGTTTATGCTAGTGATAGTGATGAGCTTATGAGTACCATGATAACCCCAAGTGATATGGAAACAACTTACCTAGCAAGTGATGAGAACAGTTCCAAAGCGTATCATGCGATTACCCATGAAAACTGGGAAAGAGGAGCAAAGGCTTTAAATACAACCCTTAAAACTAATGAAGCACAAGAGGTTTGTAAGCTATGGATAGGTTCTGATGCTAGTATTGCGTATCAAGTAGATGCTGAGTTATTAAATAATAAGTACAAAATAGCCATTACTAATGCTGATTGGTTAGAATCTAAAAATCTTCTTGGAAGAAGAGCTGTTTGGTACCAATATTTAGCATATGACTACAGTAATAATGGATATAGTACAACATGGAAAGATTATAATAAACTTGTCAATGATGATACGCTTGGGATTCTTTGTGTGACTCCCAAGTAGTTAATAAATAGAGGGTGATTTAAGTTCAATATTGTTAAAATAAAATATGAACTATAAAATTCTTGTACTTGAAGATGACAAACTTTTTAACGATACCTTAGAAGACTTTCTCGAAGAGGAAGGTTTTGAGGTAGCAACAGCACTTGATCCTTATACGGCTCTTGATATTTCTTATGAAGCAAAGTTTGATCTCTATCTTTTTGATGTAAATCTTCCTTATGAAACAGGATTTTCTCTTTTAAAACAACTGCGTGATGCAGGTGATTTGACTCCTACGATGTTTTTAACCTCCCGAAATGACAAAATTTCTTTAACAAAAGGTTTTGATATTGGAGCAGATGACTACATGAAAAAACCCATAGACTTAGATGAATTACTACTCAGAATAAATGCACTACTAAGACGACAAAGAAGAGTAGAACAAATGAATATAGGTGAGTATCAACTGAATATTCGTGCTAAAGAGCTTAGTCTTGATGGTGAAGTTATTAAGTTGGGTGGAAAAAGCATTGATTTGTTGCTACTTTTAGTAGAGAGAAAAGGTGAAGTTGTTGCCCTTCAAGAGATTGAAGAACATCTTTGGCATACGAATGAAGAAGCCAGTGCAGGAGCTGTTCGTGTTTATATGACCAGTTTGAAAAAATATTTTTCTAATATTGAAAATATTAGAGGGGTTGGGTATCGGTTTAAGTGAATTATTAATCACTACAACACTTCTGCTTAGATTACAACTTAGAAGTCGTGTTTAGAAAAGTAAACTCTAAACTTAGAAAAGTATAAATTTTAGTAAATTAAACGAAGCATAGAGCACTTATGCTGTACACTCCGATAATATTACCATAGATTTAAAAGGACATAAAAATGCGAACAAATAAACTAACAGCTGAAGAAGAAAGTTACCCCTTTAAAGTAATAACCTATAGCGATGAGGTCTCTTTCAAATACAAACTACCTGATGAAGAGGAAGAAAGAAGTATAGAACATGACATAACCATTGTTTGGGAAGATACACTTGAAAAGTTTATTGAAGAGCATGGTGAAGATAAGCCTTATCGACTTGATACCTTTAAACGTGAAAGAGAATATAATAATCTCATAGAACAAACAGAGGAGCTTATGGATGATTTAATTGACGAAGTACAAGAAGAGATTGCTGGAAAAATGAAGTTTGGTTTTGACTTTTCTGGGCAACTGCATAATGATGACTAAGTAGGAAAGTCCTGCTTAGAACAAAACACATAAGTCGTGTTTAAAAAAGTAAATTCTAAATAATAAGCATGAAGCATAAGTCTGGAAGCTCCAGTTATTTTTAGGCGTTCCTTATTTTCTATTTTATCATTTAAGAAATCATCCACAAACTCTTCATGCAGTCCATAGATGGGGTCACCTACAATTCTGTGTGATATAGCATCTAAATGTACTCTTATTTGGTGCTGTCGTCCTGTGTAGGGTATGGCTTCTACTAAGGTTTGGTTGTTTACTTTGTCATAGCTTATGGGTCGTATGAGGGTAGTGGATTCTTTTCCATTTGGAGAGGTTTGCATTTTTAAATTTATGAAACCCTCTGAATTTGTAATTTTTTTATCAATTAAAATATCTTTTTTTAGCTCATTCTCTACTAAGGCTTTGTATTTTTTAACAAATGCTTTTTTTACAAACATCTCTTTTAATACATACCCAGCATAACCATTTTTAGAGACCAGTATGAGTCCTGATGTCTCTGCATCTATTCGGTGAACCAACTGGGCTT
>CACVAZ010000147.1:1448-3754 GCA_902727995.1 uncultured Sulfurovum sp. | reverse complement strand
AAGTTCTTTTTGTAAAGAACCCTTAAAAGTTAATTTTCGTTATAATACAGCAATTTTTTAATCACAAACTCATAGGACATAACATGGCAAACATTTCATACAAAGATGCTGGAGTAGACATTGACGCAGGTAATAACTTCGTAGAAGCAATTAAATCAGATGTAAAATCAACATTTGACAAAAATGTAATAGGAGGCATTGGTTCATTCGCTGGGGCATATGCACTTCCAACTGGTTACAAAGAACCTGTTATTCTTTCAGCAACGGATGGTGTTGGAACAAAACTAAAACTGGCAATCGAGTCTAACAAGTTTGATACCGTAGGGATTGACTTAGTAGCCATGTGTGTCAATGACCTCATTTGTAACTTTGGTACGCCTATGTTTTTCCTTGATTATTATGCGACAGGGAAATTGGTTCCAAAAAATGCAAAAGATGTGGTAGCAGGTATTGCAGAGGGTTGTAGACGAAGCGAGTGTTCTTTAGTTGGTGGTGAAACTGCTGAAATGCCAGGTATGTACTCTAACGACGACTTTGACTTAGCTGGTTTTGCCGTAGGTATTGCAGAGCGTTCAGAGATGGACACCGTGTCAAATGTAAAAGAAGGGCAAGTGATCTTGGCACTTCCAAGTTCTGGGGTACATTCTAATGGTTATTCACTGGTTAGAAAACTGTTCTTTGACAAACTGGGTATGTCTTTAGACTCAGACTTCCAAGGGAAACCTCTTCTTGACACCTTACTTGAACCAACACGTATCTACGTAAAAGAGTTTAAAGAAAACAGAGAGAACATTGTAGCACTTGCACACATTACAGGTGGTGGAATTATTGAAAACTTACCACGTGTGCTTCCAGAGGGTATGAGAGCTCAGGTTTCAAAAGAGAGTATTAAAACCTTAGCTATATTTGACTTTATGTCTAACTATGTTGCTGAAGAAGAAATGTTTAGAACTTTTAACATGGGTGTAGGCATGGTCTTAGTGGTTGAGGCTGAAAATGTTGAAGCCATTTGTGCCAATACCGATGCCTATGTTATTGGTGCCATGATTAAAGGAGAAAAAGGCGTAGACCTAGTCTAGTCTCTATAGCTTTAGTAGATGTTAAGTTTTTTTGATGATAATCAGAAAAAACAGTTATTTCTTTGATATAATATTTTTATGAAAGATAAAAAAGATAAATTAACCCTACGTCAACTTGAAATATTTTTAAATGTTGTAAAAGAAGGTCACCTTACCAATGTTGCCAAAGCAATGAGACTTAGTCAATCGGCTATTTCCATGGCAATTAAAGAACTCGAAAAAATTTTAGGGAACCCTCTTTTTGACAGAATTAACAAAAAATTAGTACTCAATGAAATGGGACGTGCTTTTGAAAAAGAAGTCAACCCCATTTTAAAAAAAATCAATGACATTGAATATGAATTTAAAAATACCGTTAACAAGGGTATGGTTAGAGTAGGGGCTAGTACTACCATTGTTGACTACTTAATGCCTCCAATTATCTGCTCATACATGGATAGCTACCCTGACGTTAAAGTAGCCCTTAAAGAGGGAAACACACAAACCATTGTTAATCTTATTAAAGAGGGTGAACTAGACGTTGCTTTCATTGAAGGGGTTGTTAATGATACGGACATTATTAAAAGTATTGTCGGGGTGGATGAACTTGTAGTTGTAACAACCGATGAGACGCTCAACCAAGAGTGTTTTATTGATACCCTTCAAGATAGAAAATGGGTACTGCGTGAAGAGGGTTCTGGGACAAGAGAAGTTTTTTTAGAATATATTAAAGATAAAGTTAAACATATTAATATTTTTTTAGAACTAGGACATACTGAATCTATTAAATCATTACTGCTTAACCATCAATGTTTAACCTGTATTTCAAAAATTGCTGTCACTTCTGAAATAGAAACCAAAAAACTCATTCAAGTTCCCTTACGCAACTTTGAATGTAAGCGTTACTTCTACATGATTTATCACAAAGATAAATACCGATCTGAACTTTTTGACAAGTTTGTGGCTTTCACCCAAACCATGATGCAAGAGATGATAGATGAAAAAAAATAACTTTCTCTTTTTATGACATAGTCTTTGCTAGTAGCTTGGCTTTTTCATAATCTTCAGGATAATTCATATTCATAAAATACGCTTCATTTTCAATCAAAACTTTTTTAACGTTTAAGCTATCAAACAATGATTGTAAGCGATGTTGATCTTGTGATAAAGCACTTTTAGCCTCTTTTAAAAAACTACGATGATAAATCGCACAAAGAGGTTCTACGCCTTTTTTTGATTGGGCAAGAA
>CACVAZ010000147.1:0-1348 GCA_902727995.1 uncultured Sulfurovum sp. | reverse complement strand
TGTGTTGTGCCTGTTTCCAAAATAAAATATTTATTGAGCGTATTTTCAATCGCCTTACGACTTTTATAAGGAGTACTTTGACCATCAAAACTTACAGCACCCATAGTAAACATTAATTGTCTAGCCATAAGGTTATCAGACTTTTTAGCAATGATTGAAATAACCGACTCTAAAGAATCTGAATAATGTGAAAATAAATAGTGTGCTTTTAAAGGCACTTTTTTAAGTTTTAATGTTCCTGTAAAATTAATTTGATGCTTCAAAAGTCCTTCTTTTAAGGCATAATAAAATGCACGATGAGGCATGGAAATTACTTTACAAACTTTTCGGTCACCACAACGCTTAGAAAGCTTACCTGTCAAAAACACCGTTGAACGCTCCGAAGCATTGGTTTTAATGCTCACTTTTGGCCAAGCACGACTCCCTCGACAAGAACCATTCACCATACGTAAGTTATTGACCACATTGTAACTTTGGTCTGGTACATCTTTTTCAATTTTAGCTCTCTTTGAACGAGGTGTTATACAAATGGTACTAAGTCTTTTGTTAAACATAATGGCATCAGGCATGGCATTATAAGGACTGTGTACATTTTTATCAAAACCAGAATTGTTTTTGCTCTTCACTTTAAAAAGTGTTCGGTCAATAATAATATTACCTTTAATTTTAGAAATACCAGCCATGCTCATTTGTGAGACAATATCATCTATGTCATCACTTCCCAATGTAGGATCACCAGAAGCTTTGACATATAAATCTCCATTAAGTACCCCATTTTTCAAAAATCCGGTATAAAGAAATTTTGTCTCCCAACGGTAGTCAAATCCCAGCTTTAATAAAGAGGAATAAGTTGTCAATAATTTAATCACCGAAGCTGGTGAACGTTTCACATGGCTACGCCAAGAAGCTATGGGTGTTTTTGAATGTACCGATTGAATGTGAATACTATAATTGGCGTTATTAATAGGTATATCAGCAATTTGATTTGCCAAGTCAGGTGGCATAGAATCCGAAAAAGAAAAGGTGCTAGAAAGCACTAATAAAATAAAAATCTTGCGTAGTTTTTGTATAATCATAAATATATCCCTTTGCTTATATATATCATAAGCAAAAAAATTTAAGAAAGTATAAAAAAACAGCTCTTTAGCTAACAAACCATCCAATTTTCCATTTTAAACACATCTTGTGTACATGTCATCCCTTTCCAACCAGCTGATTCAAGATACATCATCTTTCCTCCAAAATAACCAACCACATACATTTCTTTATAAATAGGATACATTCCTCCTGAAAACATGGCAAAAATATCCTCATAAGAACTAGGATGCTCATAGTGTTCAAAATCTAA
>CACVAZ010000146.1:7472-18968 GCA_902727995.1 uncultured Sulfurovum sp. | reverse complement strand
AACATCTCTAACGTTTGACATAAGCAAGTTACGCTATATTAACCGTGAACACTTAAGACTAATGGATGATAAAAAACTTTCTACTCTTTTTGGCTTTGCTGATGCAGACATAGGAAAATTGGCAAAAGTTTATTTAGAAGAGTGTAGCACGAGCAATGAATTGGAAGAAAAAATTCGTTTAATCTTTAAAACAAAAGATTTTTCTAAAGAATGGGGAGTACAAATGATTATCATAAAAGAGATTATTGCTCTTGCTCCTGCTTTTGAAACTTTTAACGAACTTCAAAAGCACATCAAAGACAAAAGTGGACTAAAAGAAGAAAATCTTTTTCAGCCACTACGGTACCTCTTAACTGGCACAGGAAATGGACCTGAGTTAAGTGATATTTATCCATTTATCAAATCTTACATCTTGGAGGTAGCCTCATAATGGATTTTATTTTACAACCCTTACTTTTACTCATTCAAATATACATTTGGATTATTATTATTTCAGCCATACTCTCTTTACTACAAGTCAACCCACGTCAACCTGCCGTTGAAATTATTAGACGTTTAACCGAACCTGTTTACGGTTTTGTTCGTCAAAAATTTCCTTTTGTCGTCATAGGAGGGATTGACCTCTCACCATTGCTATTAATTATTGGATTACAATTATTTTCTAGTCTTCTCTCTGGTAATGTTTTTCTAGCCTTAATAGGTATTTTAAGTTCTATTATTTATTCTTATATTATTCTTATTATTATTGCGATTGTTCTCTCCTATGTTCATGTCGATCCCTATAATCCCATCGTAAAAATCATTAATCGTTTAACTGAACCTCCTTTACTCTTTATCCGTCAAAAACTTCCTTTTTTAGTCATCGGAGGCATTGATTTATCTCCTATTGTTCTAATTTTTGGACTACAAGCACTCATTGGTCTACTTGGACAAATACCCATAGGTTAAGAATGAAAGGACTTTTACTCTTTCTCTTTTTAGGACTATCGCTTCTAGGTGCTAAGGATTATTCTTTTAAGGAGATTGAAGCCATGCCTTCATCTTATGCTAAAGATTATTATACATGGCGTTTCATTTCTGAAAAAAAAACGTCGAAAGAAGAATCTCTTAAAGCCTATACTTGGACAAAAAGAAAAAGTTACAAACTAAAAAAAGCCATTCATAAAAAGCTTGGCTACACCCCAACAACACCTAAGAAAAATGCAAAAGTAAAAGATCCTAAAAATTATATTATTTACCCAGGAACGGCAGCTAAAAAATCTTTAAAAGAACTCAAAAAACTCCATAAAAAAATTAAACATCAAGGTAAATATTCTGACACTTTAGAGGTCATGGCTTCAAATGAACCATTTGTCGCACTGACTAAACAAAAGGCTTCAACCCAATGTTATATTTTTAATGCTGTTGGTTCAAAATATAGAAAAAAATATTTTAATGAAAGCTTTTCCCCTAAACAACTCGAACATCTCATACATGAAGCACAATTTAACCAAAGTATTGCAAAAATTGTTACTACCCATGCATTACAAAAAACTAAAAAATCACTTGTTTTTATGATAGATGAGAACAATTTAAGTTTTCAATCAAACTTTTTTCTTGCCGTTAATGCAGTAGAATTTAATCAAATAGAAGTAGCTAAAAACTTTTTGAAAATAGCAAGAACCAAGACCACATACCAAAGTAAATTTGACCAAGTTGATTTTTGGTTTTATCTTCTCACTAAAGATGAAAAGTATTTAGACAAACTCATAAAAAGCTATGATGTCAATGTCTACACCCTTAGAGCAAGAGATATTTTAAAAGTACCTTACCCAAAAGTTGAATCTCCAAAGTTAGCTTTTAAATCACTTCCAGACTTTGACGTTACCAATCCTATAGATTGGGAAAAAATAAAACTTGAAATGAAAGAGGATAAAGTCAACCTAGCAACACTGTCTCAAAAATATGACTCCAGTGAAACATTGGGAATTTACACTTATATTAAAGAACGAGAAACGAAGTATCAAATTCCTTATTATCCAATGCCTTATCCTTTATCCATGTGGGGACTTGAAAAGGAACGCATTGCCCTACTTTATGCCATAGCAAGACAAGAGAGCCGTTTTATCCCAGCTTCAGTTTCACCCTCTTATGCTTTGGGAATGATGCAAATCATGCCTTTTCTCATTAAGCACTTGGCAAAAGAACGTCAACAAGAGATTGACTTAAATGAGATGTTTAACCCCTATTTAGCTGTAAACTATGCTAACCAACATTTGAACTATTTAAATAAATGGCTTTACAACCCTCTACTTGTCGCCTATGCTTATAATGGAGGAATTGGATTTACAAAACGTACAGTTAGAAGTAGTCACATGTTCAAAAAAGGAAAATACGAACCTTTTTTAAGCATGGAACTTATTGATTATCCAGAAGCACGTGAATATGGAAAAAAAGTGCTAACGAACTATGTTATTTATCTAAACCTATTAGGGATTGAAACAAAGGTTTCTCCCCTTTTGAATAGCTTAGAATATCCCTCCCAAAGCGATCGTTTTCGAAAATAAGAGAAAAGTCATCTTTTAATGACTTTTTAAATTTTACTTTATAATAAGTACTCCAATTGTCTACCATAGGCATTTCATAGCGTAAAGGGTCATTTTTATCTAACGCTTCTATGTCGATGGGTTTCAATCCATCAAGCGTTAACGAGTAACCTCTTGTATTAAATTCATGTTTTTCACTATCTGAAATGTAAACACCAATAAAAAAATATTCTGCATCTTGCATTTGATTTGTAAATCTTTTCTCACAGTTTCTTCTCTCAAAGACAGGATTTAAGTAAGTAGCTGTCAAAAGTGCTTTGGTTTCAAAAGAAGCCATAAGTTGTGCTTTTTGCGTGTTTACTAAAGAGTTATGATAAATATCATCTTTTGTAAAAAGTTGTTCAAAGTCAGATTTGTCTCTCATGTCACACTCTTCTTTTTTTGCAGAACATCCAGCTATCAGAAATGCTGCTGATAAAAGTAATAATTTTTTATACATAGAATCTTAACCTTTAAATTTGACCTATTTTAACATATTTACGATAAACTTTTATGTATAATTTTGTATATAGCTAAAGGAGTCACATGAAACGTTTTGCTGTCGCTTTTACAGGACCCTCAGGCTCAGGAAAAACGACACTTGTTAAAAAAATTTCAAAAGCGTTAATAGGCGAACGAAAAGTTGCTATTATTAAACATGATCCAAAAGACAAGGCAACTTTTGACACCGTAGGTAAAGACAGTCATACCTTTTCCCAAACAGGTGCAGAAGTTGTTGTCACCTCCCCAACAAGAACCACTTATTTTTCACAAGAACCTAAAACATTGGAAGAAATTATTAGAATGTTCAAGCACTTTGATATCTTATTGGTAGAAGGTCTAAAAACGCTTCCTTTACCTCGTATTGCTATTTTTAGAAACAACATGGAAGAGAGTTACCTACATTATGCAGAAGCCATTGCCATTGACCAAACCATTGATATAAAAAGATATAATATTCCTAAAAATATGGATATTTTAGATTTAAATAATACCACTCAAATTATTGAGTGGATAGACAAAAATGCTAAAACAGTATAAACAACAAGGATAAAAATGAATGATATATTTGAGACCATAAAACACGTTGCCTTTGAAATTGACAATGCCATTAAAACATCTGATTTAGGCTATTCTAATTCTGAAAATTCTTCAGGAGAAGACCAACTTAAACTCGATGTTCAATCTGACATCATCATTGAGAAAGCCTTTGCAAATATTACTTCGGTAAAAGCCTTAGTAAGTGAAGAAAAAGAAGGTGTTTTATCCTTATCTAAAAGTGGAAAATACACCCTGTGCTATGATCCCTTAGATGGTTCAAGTCTTGTTGATGTTAACCTTTCGGTAGGTTCAATTTTTGGAATTTATGAAGGAGAACTAGAAGGTAAAAATCTTGTTGCTTCGGCTTATGTTGTTTATGGTCCAAGAATAGAATTGGTTATTGCAACTAGAAACACAAAACCTATGTTATCGCGTGTTATCGCTGGTCAATTTAAAGAGATTGGTGAAATTTCTATGAATGAGAAAGGCAAACTCAATGCCTCTGGTGGAACCCAACAAAACTGGTCCCCTATGCATAAGACTTTTATAGATAATCTATTTGCAGAGGGTTACCGTTTACGTTACTCTGGGGGTATGGTTCCTGACTTACACCAAATCATGCTCAAAGGGGGAGGACTCTTCTCTTATCCTGCAACTACAGACAAGCCACAAGGAAAACTAAGACAACTTTTTGAAGTTATTCCTTTTGCACTTATGTATGAACAAGCTGGGGGAGAAGCCATTAACCATGAGGGATTGAGACTCTTAGAACTCATTCCATCACACCCACATGACACAAGTCCTTGTTTTTTTGGTTCCAAACATGAAATAACTGCTTTGCGTCAAGCTTATGGACTCTAGTCATGGATGAAAATACCATAAAAGAAAAAATCTTGGATGAATGGGAACTAGAGCTAAAAAAACAAAAAAAACTTCTGGAAGCCCACATGAAAGAGCTGGGTATCAACTCTGAAATGGACTGTCCTAACTTTCCACACTGCCCCATTCAAGAAGCTTATGTTAAAGCTGTCTACAACAGCATGAGTAAAGGTGCTGGTGGTGGATTTGAGTTTTAATTTATTTTAATTAAGTAAAAAGGTATTGACATGGAAAATTTAGAGATTATAAACAAACAACTGCAAGAAGAGAATCAAGTTCTAAAAGAAAAATATGCTCCTGCTTATAAATTATACCAAGAAAGTAAAGAGCTCGAACCTTACCAAGCAGAACTCATTAAACTTCAAAAACATATTGAACGTCATAATAAAAAGCTTGTTATTTTGGTTGAAGGTCGTGATGCTGCTGGAAAAGGTACACTAATTGGGACCATCTCAACCTACATGAATCCAAAACATTATCGTATCGTTGCACTAGGGAAACCAAGCAAAGAAAATAAATCACAATGGTACTTTCAACGTTATGTCAATCACTTTCCCTCAGCTGGTGAGATTGTTTTTTTTGACCGTAGTTGGTACAATCGTGCTATGGTAGAACCCATTTTAAATTTTTGTACCCAAGAAGAACATGATATTTTTATGAAAGATGTTACCCAATTTGAACAATCATTGGTACACAATAAGCTTGTAATTATCAAACTTTACTTAAGTGTTAATAAAACCATGCAATTAGAACGTTTTGAAAGAAGAAGAAGTGACCCTTTACGCTCATGGAAACTAAGTGAAATTGATCTTCAAGCACAAATATATTGGGATGATTTTAGTAAAATGAAATACAAAATGCTCTCTCAAACCCATCATGAAGATGCGAAATGGAATGTTATTCGTTCAAACAATAAACATCAAGCAAGAATTGAGGTTATGAAACTGATTTTAAATCAGTTTGATTATGAAGACAGAGATCAAAGCTTATCTTTTGAACATGACATGAGTATTGTGATTCCTATTGAAGAAGAACTAAAAATGATGAAAGCCACAAGAAAAGATTTATTCTCTTAATTCTTTTTGATTTTTAATATAAGAACCCAAAAAATTCTTCTCTAAATTAGGCTGATGAGAAGTGGATTTCTTTAGGTGTAAATCAAGTTGAGGATAAGGCATTTTAATATGATGTTCCAGCAAGGTTTCATGAATTAAAATGAGTAAATTAGATTTGGTAGAGGGACGATAGCCCTCAACCCATACCAATAAATCAAGCTCAATAAAACTTTCACCCATATTACGTACCCAAATATTGGGTTTTTTAGCATGAATATCACGAAGTATTTTAATGTCACTTGTTTTAACAGCTTCAACAATGAGTGAACGAATCTTTTTAATATCAGCACCATAAGCAACTTTAAAAGGAACATAAATTCGTCGAATACGGTCCTCAAGTGTTAAGTTCAAAATATTCTTTTCAATTAAATCACTATTGGGAATAATATAATGTGTATTATCAATGGTTGCAATGACAGTAGCTCTTAAGCCAATATCCATTACTTTTCCCACAGCTTTATTGTCCACAGAAATAAAGTGACCTATTTTAATGTTATTTTCACTCATAATAACAATTCCTGCAATATAATTAGAAACGATACTTCTTAATGCAAAACCAATACCAATAGATAATGCTCCTGCAATGACTGTAAAACTAGCAAGGCTTAATCCCATACTGCTAATCCCAATAATAAATGCAATTAAAAAAATAACCGTAAATCCCAAATTTGCAATAACTTTAATAAAAATAACACTCATGTCTTTACGACGATTATGAAATTTAATAAATTGTCTATGATAAATTCTAGCAATAATAAAGCCTATAAAAATAATAAATATGGCTTTTAAAATACTGATGGCTAAGATAGGATTTTCATCATAAATAAAAAGAGGCTCTTTTAAATAGGTGGTAAAATCATCATAAATTATTTGCGACTGTTCTTTGAGTGTGAAAAGAAGAGAATCTAAAAAATCTATAGATTCAAGTTCTCTACTACTTAAAGTGTTTAACAACAAATATTTAGCTTCATAAAACTTATCTTCTTTTGAAAACTTAGTAAGTATGTTTTTCATAACTGTTTTGTGACTTAAAAGTTTATCAATACTTTTCTGCTGATATTCATAAAGTGCCATATTCAATAAAACATCAAATGTATTTTTTAAATATTTATCTTTATTTTTACTATTATTTTCTAATTTTAAATCTAATTTTGTTGAAATGGTATCTGAAGAGAGAACTTCTCGCTCTTTTGCTAAGTTAAGTGCAATAAGTCTTGTATCAAGCTTTAAAATTTTTTCATCTAATACATTAAGTTCTAGAAGATGTTTTTTTAAATCAAACAGAACTCTAGTAACCTGAAGATAAATCAATTCTTTAGCATTTTCAAGGAGAGTTACAAACTCTAAACTTAATTCTTTATCTCTTACTTGTATTAATTTATAATAGGCAAATTGTAATTGATAGAGTCTAAGATTTTCTTTTTTTGATGCTGTAAGATTTTCAATACGATGTTTGAGATAAGCCAACTTGTCTTGAACAATTAATTGGTTTCTTTTAATGGTAGTATTTTTAGCAAACATTTGGGCAACATTATTAAAAAACTTTAAAAACTCTTCTTCTGTAAGCGTACTTTCTTTCATGATATCACTATCTAGCGTTAGTTTTTTTGGCTTATATTTTATTAATTCTTGTAATTTTGAGAGTAGATTTTTTTCATTTTCCAATCGTTCAATGCTTGGTTCATCTGAGGCAATAGTATGTTCTATCTCTTGCCTCATTTGAGTATAATAAATATTTCTCTCGGTTATATCACCCTCATAAAGTTTAGGATTAATTTTAGCAGCATATAGAAAATTAAAGATCACTATAAAAAAAAGAGCTATTTTCAATTATGAACCTTTTCTACTTATTGCTATCACCTCCTATCTACCTTCTACAAATAAAGTTTTTTCAAAATAAGCATCATGCTGTCAATTGATTTTTTGGAAGCCGTTTCTTCCATAGTATGATAGCCAATCGTTGGTATTTGAAGCGTTGTTCCTTGAATTTCTCCTTTAGAAGCATGAATAATTCTTCCAAGTTCCGTTACTCCAATGGATTTTTTTGTACCTTCTTGCTTCATAATATTTTTTAAATAAGCATCTTTAAAATGATATTTTATTTTATTTTTAATTGCAAGGGTTTTAATTCTATTTCTAAGAGGTGATCTAAAAACACCATTTTGATCACGGTTTCTCAATACAATATCTAAAAGAGCTAACTCTTCAGGCGTTTTGTAAGGACTTGTATCTAAAACAAGCAGTTCATTTGTTGTAATGTCAAAACGTCTAAAATACTCCAATAAAAATCGCCAACTACGTCCAGCCTCTTCAGCTGCTGTAAAAAAGGCTGTTCCTTGGTATCCTAACTCATATAAGTAAATAATCATTGCTATCGAAATGGCATTGTCAATTTGAGCTGAAACCATCTCATCATTTATGACCAACTTATCCATAAAAGCAATGGGAGTACCTGGCATAAGGTGATCAAAATTATCAATTTTAAAAATAATGTTATTTCGTCTAGGACACAAAAAAGCATCTTGAATGGTACTTAATCCCAAATAGGTGCCTGACCAAGGTTGATAGGCTTGAACTTTTTGATCAACAAATCGCATCTCAAAGTTTTTAAGTAGCCCTTCAGAATTTGAATTTCCTAATAAATCGGCTTGATTTTTTGCAATAAAGGCAGCATATTGAAACTCATTATGCCCAGTACAGATAAGTCCATGCCGATCAGCATGGGCTGAAATATATCCCTTGGTAGGATCGTTACCCTTAGCTACCAATACCCCATCATAATACTCAACCTCAACCCCCATCTCTTCAAGTTCACGCTTAACAAACATAAAAAAAGGTTGCTCTGCCCCCACTACAGCAGGAACACGTATAAGTTGTTTTAAAATATCATAAAATTTTTCCATCTAAGTGCTTAAGCTCCTATGTTGTCGCGTTTAATACGTCTTTTTTTCGGACTTTCATCATCTTTTGGTGTAACACTTTTTTCAATATAATCCATGATTTTTCCTGCAATGTCAATGCCTGTAGATTTTTCTATTCCCTCTAAGCCAGGAGAAGAGTTGACTTCCATTACTAGAGGTCCTCTGTCTGAAGGAATCATATCAACACCACACACCCCAAGTCCCATGGCTTTGGCAGCAGCGATGGCTGTAGATTTTTCTTTTCTATTTAACTTATGTGCTATGGCTGAACCTCCTTGATGCAGGTTTGACCTGAAATCACCTTCAGCCCCTTGTCTCTTCATTGCACCGACTACTTGTCCATCAACAACCAATGCTCGTATGTCAGCACCTCCTGCTTCTTCAATAAACTCTTGAACCAGTAAATTCACATCCATTCCATAAAAAGCATCAAGTACAGACTTAGCAGCTTTATTACTGTCCACTAAAACAACCCCAACACCTTGTGTTCCCTCTAAAATTTTAAGAACTAAAGGCGCCCCACCACTAAGGGCAATAATGTCTTTTGCAGAAGATTTATTAGAAGCAAAAATGGTCTTAGGCATATCAATATCATGTCTTGAAAAAATTTGTAAACTTCTTAATTTATCACGACTTCTTTGAATGGCTAAACTACCCGTTACACTAAAAACATCCATCATCTCAAAATGTCGTACCATTGCTGTACCAAAAAAAGTTCGACTCGCACCAATACGAGGAATAATAGCATCAGGAAAAGGAAGTTTTTCACCAAGATAATTAATCTGTAATTCCCCTTTCATAATCTCAATAGAACACTTCAAGTAGTCTATGACTCTTACTTCCCAATTACGTTTTTCTCCTGCTTCGACTAATCTTTGTGTTGAATAAAGATTTTTATTCCGTGACAATATATAAACTCTCATTATTTTTTTCCTTCATTTGCTTGTGTTAAGTTTTGTGCTGATACATCTACTAAAAATCGTTTTTCTAAAAATTTTCTTCCTATTAACATAGGAAATTTCATTTCAGAACGATCAGTTAATGAAATAACTGTTCTGTATTTTTTTCCAAAAAATTCAACATCTACTTTAATAGAAGGTCGCTTTTGAATTTCCCCATTGGAACTTTTTACCCGTTTGAGCTGATGAAGAGGTACCTGTAAGCGTTTTCCATGATAAGCCTCATGTACCTCATCGAATAAAGTAAAATGAACAATATTATTTTCATCCACCTCAATATGGTCACAATGCAAAGCATTTGAATCTGCTCCCGTATCAACCTTTGCATCTAAGTCATACAACTCTAAATCTAAGATTGAAATTTTTTCTTTTCTTCCTACTATTTTTTTTTGCATAAGTTACTTCTTTCTTTTTAGAAAATTTATTAAAACTTAACAAAGTATACAGTAAAAAATGAGGCTTTGATACCAAAATAACAAAAAAAATCTATAATTACTCTATAATGCAACTTAAGAAAAATCCCTTGAAATAGAAAATTAAGAAGAATACTATGAAAGAGAAAAAATGAGCCAAGAATTAATTGAAAAAACAAAAGAAATAGAACAGCATCTTCTCCAATATCAAGAGGGTATTGATACCCATATGCATGGCTTTGATATTGCTAACTTATTGGTACAAATTAATGAAGTTGATAAAGAACTTTATAAAGATTTTTTGACAAAATTACCCAAAGTACTTTTAGCTGAAGTATTGGTAGAGTTACCAAAATCAATGAAAGAAAACATCTATAATAACTATGATGCCAAAACCTTAGCCAATATTACAAGTGAACTCGATACCAATAAAGCCTCTGATTTAATTCAGCATATTAAAGACATTGATGAGACTAAAGCCAATGAAGTTTTATCAAACCTTTCTAAAAAAGAACAAAAGACCATTAAAAACCTTAATGCCTATCAAGAAACTGAGGCTGGTGCTTATATGCAAGTTGAAGTTTTTGATGCCCAAATTGATGAAACCATTGGCGAGTCAATTCTACGTCTTAAAGAGATGAAAAAAGAGAATAAAATTGACAATGTTCATCATGTATTTGTCATAACAACAAATCGAAAATTTCTAGGAATGATTCCCTTAGAAGATTTGATTTTACATGGGCCAAATGAATATTATCGTGATGTGCTTGAAGAAGGAAAAATTACGGTTTCAGTCGATGCACATGAAAATGTTAAAAACGTGGTAGAACTATCAGGTAATTATGACCTATCTGTAATTCCTGTAATTAATAAAAACAATATTCTTTTAGGGCGTATTACCTCTGATAATATTCATGATATTGCCCAAGAAGGTGCAACAGAACAAATCTACAACCTTGCAGGAGTTAATGACAATGCTGAACAAGAAGAGAGTATTTGGAAAATTGGTAAAGCTAGAGGAGCTTGGTTGGGTCTTAACTTACTAACTGCTATTACTGCGTCTTTGGTTATTGGATTATTTGATGCAACCCTACAATCATTGGTTGCCTTAGCAATTCTCATGCCCATTGTCGCTTCGATGGGGGGAAATGCAGGAACCCAAACCCTAACCGTAACAGTTAGACAAATGGCATTAGGAGATATCTCTTGGGATGTCGCCAAAAAAACCATTAGAAAAGAAGTCATTATTGCATTAATGAATGGTATGGTTTATGCTGTTGTTATGGGAATAATCGCCTCAATCTGGTTTCAAATGCCCATGCTCGGAGTGGTCATTGGTATGGCAATGGTCATCAACTTAATCTCAGCAGGATTTTTTGGAGCCATAATTCCCTTAACCTTACAAAAATTTGGTATTGACCCAGCCATTGGTTCAACCGTACTTTTAACCACGGTTACCGATGTTGTAGGCTTTTTTAGCTTTCTTGGATTGGCAAGTATCATTTTATTATGAAAAGGAAATAAATAATGTTATCCATTATCGTCACTACCCTACTGATATCACTCATCGCCAATATCATGTTGAAAAAAATTGATTTACCCAC
>CACVAZ010000146.1:0-7372 GCA_902727995.1 uncultured Sulfurovum sp. | reverse complement strand
ATAAAATTTGATATTATTATTGAATATGCTCATTTTATTCTTATGTTATTTTTAGTCATTGTTATTGTAAAATTTATCATTATCTACCTCATAGTAAAGTTGAAGAACAATCGTAAAGATACCGTAAAAACAGCATTAAGTCTCATTCAAGTTGGTGAATTCTCACTGGTTATCTTAGAGTTAGCACGTGTCAATTCACTGATTGCTCCTCCTTATGGGCAAATTATGATTGTGACCATTGTTTTTTCCATGATGCTAACTCCTTTAATACTTAAAAACCTAAGTCCCTTAACTGATTTTATTGTCAAAAAAGATTCGGATGAGGTTGAACATAAACTCTTAACGGCTCCCATAGAAAATCATGTTGTCGTACTCGGATATGGTGAGTTTGGACAAAATGTGGTATCTAAACTAAAAGCTGATGGAGAGTTTTACATTATCGTTGAAAATAATATTGAGCAGTATCATCTTGCTAAAGAAAACCATGAATCCGTCATATTTGGGAATGCTGAAAACAAAATAATTCTCAAAAAAGCTTATATTATCAAAGCCAAAAAAGTAATTGTAGCCATTGATAACCCTAAGAAGCTCTATCAACTCATACAAGAGATACAAAAGGTCGTTCATCACAATAAAATTGTGATTAAAGTCCATGCAATTAGAGAAAAAAAAGCACTCATTGAGCTTGGTATTTCAAACATTATTGTAGAAAATGAAGAGAGTAGTCGTGCAATGCTAGAGTATGTTTAATCTTAGCTTTGCTTAAGGTAAACCTTTATTCTCCCTGATGAATGGTCACCTGAGGAAAAGGAATCTCCCAACCATACTCCGTACATGCATCCACAGACCAACGTGCAATTGCACGACGTAAACTGTTATAAAGAGGGGCCATCTCTCCTGAAAAATTAGCAAGAATCAAAATATCCAATGAGGAATCTCCTGCATTTGAAAATTGCACAATAAGTTTCTTTAATCCTCCATGATAATCCTCTTCTTCTATTTTTGATAAAAGATACTCACGCAATTGCCTAATCACAATATTTGTACTCTCTTTTTGATGCTGATAACTAATACCTAGTGTATAAAGTACCCTAAAATTAGTTGAAATATTTACAGGACTAAGTGCTAAGAAATCAGAAACCAAATAAGTTTTCTCACCTCCTCCTGCATCTTCAAACTCTATAAATTCCAAAGAAATACCAATGGCTTTACCATAATAGCCATCAGAAAGAAGTACCCAATCATTAAGTCTACAAGGAAACCAAGGTTCATGTGCATGGGCAGGTCTGGAGTCTAAGCCTACCAACTTTTCAATAGGAATACGAAGTGATAATCCAGAAACAGGGTTTTCTATGGTCGTAAAAATATTTATACTTTTAACTTTCCATGGCAAACCATTATAATAAATCCGTTCATCTTCTCGAACCGAACCAATATTTAGAAAAAGCCGTGCTTGTTGCCAAAGATTCGAAATAAGACTACGAAAAGTCCACATTACTCCAAGAAAAATTAGTAAACCAATACTAAATAAAAACCAATCTTCTTCAATGTAAAAAATGGTCATCGGTGCGACAATGGCAAAAATAATGGTTAGCAATCTGTAAAATAAGTCAAGTAAGCGTAAATAGAAACTTCGACTCGCTTTAGTAAAAATAGGAAAAGCATTAATCATTACAAAGTAGATAAGTTTCATCATAACTACCACTACAATAAAAGCCATCAAGCCTTCGAAAAGATACAAACCTCTCTCTTGAAAAAAGTTTTTAGTGCTTTCTTTCACTGAACTAGCAAAAGAAACTGAATTTTTCTTTACCATTTCAAGTTCATCTAAAGAGGCATTTAAATTTCTTGAAAGCAATTTTATTTGTTGTTCCCAATATTTATGAAGTTTTTTTAATTCAGTATTTAAATTTAAATCGGTTGACTTTTCTAAAATGGCTTCAATATTCTTTTTTGCGCTAACGGCTTGAGGAAGCATCTCTTTGTAATAATCTAATTCCTCTTGTAACTTGACTTTTTCACGCATTTCATTGGTAGCACCTTTGGCACTTTTAATCAAAGGTTCAATTAAAAGCTGTAAGTCTTGACTTAAGCTTGTTTCCGTTTTTTCTTTATTTAACTTCATAACACGAATATCAATCCCTGTTGCAGTTTTTTGAAATTTATGCTCAACACTCTCAAATTGATCTTGAAGTTCTTTAATAATTTCTTTCAGCTCTTCTTTTTCTTCTTCGGAAGTACTTTTACTACGTTCTTTTATTTTTGTCTTAATTTCAATTTCTAACATTGTTTTAGACTTAAATAATTCTTCTAAATTATAAAAATTATTTTCTTCTGAAAAACTGATTGTTAAAAAGAACATTAAAGTAAGCAAAATAAAAGTGATTTGTTTGAGCATAAAGAGATCCTAAGAGAAAAAATAAAAGTGAAGAATTATAACAAAAGTACAAAACAAACAGCCTATTTTAGAGAAGAAAATGTGAAAAATCTATCTTAAAAGGAACTAAAGTCATTAATAAACTGTCTGTTGTCTACTTTTACACAAGGAGGAATCTCCTTGTATGTTTAGAGTGTTATTTTAAACGGTAAGTAATACCTGTAGTAAAGGCAGTTCCCCAATCTTTTGTCTCATTAATTCCACCATCAGTTTTAGACAATCTCAATGTACTTGTCAAATCTAAGTTATTTGCCAAGTAATATCTAAAAGTAGAGGACAGACTATTAGTCGTAACATCTTCAATATTATTATCACCTTTTGTAAATCCTAATAACCATGAGTTTTCCCAATCGATATTGTTAGCAACTTCATAAGTATAAGAAAGTGTATTATCAAAAGTATAGTCCGTTGTTGTTTTAGCATCTAAACTTTTTCTTAAAATAGCCGTGTTTCTAAATTGTGATTGATAGCCTATTGGTAAAGCATAATCAAACATAGCATCAGCAGTGGTCTCTTTGTCTAAACCTGTAAAGTTACTAAGGTCTTGTCCAATTCCACCTTTAACCAACCAACCATGAAGTCTTTCATTTGGTCTTTGTACTTCAAGAACATCTTCAATTCTTACTGTACCAAAAGCACCTAAACCTTCTTTTCCAAGAACACCTGATGCTTGAAGTGATTTTTCCATATCAGTATACCAATATTGTTTATATTCACGATTTCCATGCTTACTAATGTACTCATTTTCTACATGAATTACTTTTGCCAATGACATTAATGCTTCATCTGAAACATTTTTTGTAATAAGTTTATGTTCTCTTAAATCAGCAATAATTCTTAATGCTTTAGCTAAAGGTGTTGCAATATACATACGACCATAACCTGCACCTACTCCTATGTTCACAGCATCATCACCACTACTAGCATTAGAACTTTTCGCATATTCCATACTTGTACTACCATAAATAAACGTTGTATCATCATTATTTAAATATTTATTGATATCGGTATTTAACTGTGTATCATAATTACTTTGACTGCTGTCACCGTCATTTGGACCTTTTGAAATATCAGCAATTCCATCAACTTGCAAATTCCAAACAAAGGGTGCTGTTGTATAAATATTTTCATAAGAGACAACACCTGATGCATTGTAACTGGTTTGATCTTGATTTCCATCATTTACTTGAAGTTGACCACCAACATAGGCATTTTCATATGTTCCCTCAATAACTTGATAATCCGTCATTTCAATTGCATTCAAATTTTGTACGACAACAAGTAATCCTGCTGTTAAAAGAGATAGTTTAATTTTGTTCATTTGAACTCCTTATAATTTATATAAGCAGAATTATAGGAGAAAAAAAGAAACCTGTCTGCTACTTAAGTAGCAAAAGTTGATTTTAATGAAAATTAATCCTTATTATCAAATAGAACCATTTCACAACGATTAATTAAACCTTTTAAGTTTTTAACCCGTTTTTCTTTACGTGAGCTTTCAATAACTTTATCACTTTTTAAAATTTGAATACTTCGGTTCACCACAGCTCTTACCGAACCTATCATCTTTGCAATGTTATCATGCGAAAGGTCATTGATAAGTGAGACCTTATAAGAATTATTTTTAGAAGTATTCGTATCAATGTTCCGTAAAATCAGTTTAGAAAGACGGGTCGTTGTATCGTGAAGTGCCAAGTCCGATGCATTTTCAGCCAAATAACGCATACGTTTTCCCAAATAAGGTAAAAAGTTTTTATTAAACTCTGGATGATCATCTAACCATGCTCTTGTTTCATTGGCACCAACTCTTAATAAACTCACATCGTCTATGGCTTCTAAAATCATTTCATGTTCTTCATTTTCCATCAATGCAATAATATCAAATATGTCTCCTGCAGAAAGTAAAAAGACAATGTACTCTTTACCTGTAAGTGAATTTATTTGTGAAGCTTTTACCCTACCCTCAATGGGCATGTACATCCATTTTAGTGTCTCATCGGAATGAATGATTGTTCCTTTTTTAAGATGCACAAGCTCAAACCAACCCAAAGTCTCTTTTAAAAATTCTTCATTTACATTTTTAAACAATAAAGAGCTTCGCATCACATTCAATGCTTTTTCATATAAAGGATGTGTATTATCCATAAAGTATATTCCCTAAAGTTTTTAAAGATTATACATGATATAAATAAAAACTTATGGCTTTTCTCTACTACCTACATAGGTAGATGAAGCTCTATTTCTATATAATCTCATCACTTCAACATACTGGATAGCTAATGAATTTAGAAAAAGTAATCTCAGGGTTTTTTATTATACTTGCCATGACACTCAATTTTGGTTTTTTTTATGGAGAACCTACCGATACCACCCTACATAGTACCTACGAACTCTTTTTAGCATTGATTATTAGTTTAATCGCAACCGTTTTAAAAATTGGTGATAAAACACAAATAGGGTCTGTTCTTTTGGCAACCAGTTTGGTCGCTGACATTCAACTTATTGCAGCCGTTTTGGTTTGGACTTTTGCTCAATATACAGGTGAAGTAGATGGCAAAACCACAGCAACCATTGTTTCCCTTTCAGGGGGAGCATTGTTGGCAAATATTACCTCCGTTATCCTTTACATAGGGGAAACACTTAAGTCAAAAAGATAAACCATGAACGATAATGCTTTATGGATTATATTACAAAGACTAAGAACCCCTTTATTGGTACTATTGGTCTCTTATGCCATTTCAATTCTAGGTTTAGTACTTATCCCAGGGATGGATGATAAGGGCGAAGTTTACCAAATGAGTTTCTTTGACGCTTTTTATTTCATTTCGTATACAGCTTCAACCATTGGTTTTGGAGAAACCCCCTATGCTTTTACTTATGAACAGCGATTATGGGTTATCGTTTGTATCTATTTAACCGTACTAGGTTGGTTCTATGCCATTGGTTCTTTGGTTAGTATTATTAGTGATAAAAAATTAAGACTCGAAATCATGCGAGGTCGCTTTAAAACACGTATTGAAACGATAAAAGGAGAATTTATTATTGTCTTAGGGTACAATTATGTGAACGCTAAAATCATTCAAAAACTTCTCCATGCTGACCTAAATGTCGTATTGGTTGATGCCAAAGAAGATAAAATCAATGAGTTTTTACTCGAAGACTACTCAAAATCAGTACCTGTGATGGTAGGGAATGCCCTAACAACACATATGCTCATTGATGCAGGAATTAAAAAAAAGACTTGCATTACCGTTATTGCAACTTTTTATAAAGAAGAAAAAAATCTACGCATTGCTATTTTGACAAAATTTTTAAATCCAAAAGCTGAAGTTATTGCCAAATCAACATTTAATGAAATTAGTACGAGCATATCCGATACCGATATTGTTCACAGAGAAAACCCTTTTGAAATTTTTGGAAAACGTTTTGACATTGCCTTAACCTCCCCTCATGTTCTCATACTTGAAAACTGGATTTATCACAATGCTGACTTAAGTGATAATACTATTTATTTACCAAAGGGAAAATACATTATTTGTGGTTACGGTAGACTAGGTAGGGTTTTAAAAGAACAACTTGACAAACATGAAATGGAATACGTTTTTATTGATGAAGCTAAAATAGCAAAACGTGACATGAAAGAGCCAAAAAGCTTATTAAGAGCCAATGCTGATGATAAAGAAGTACTTTTAAGTGCTGGAATAAAAGAAGCTGTTTGTCTTGTCTCAGGGACACAAAGTGACATTGACAATCTTTCCATTCTTATTACAGCTAAGAAGTTAAATCCTGACCTTTATTTAATTGCTAGAGAAAATACCATGGAAGAAGTAAGTATTTTTGAAGCTGCCAAGATTAATTGGATTATTATGCTTGAAAGAATTTTGATTAATAAAACTTCTCTACAACTCATCGATCCTTTAAAGCATAGCTTTTTAAAAATGATTCTCAATCAAAATGAATTATGGGCAAGTACCTTGGTCAATTTATTAAAAAACCAATTGGGAGCCAATCCCATACTAATAGCCTTAAGTATCTCAGAGAAAAGTGCTTATGCAATCTATCATGAGATTCAATTGGGTAAAAATATTCCCATTGAAGTACTACTAACATCATTAAAAGACAGAAGCAATAAACATAAAGCCATTATTCTTTTATTAAAACGTCAAGGTAAAGAAATTCTTTTACCTCAAAATGAGTTTTTAAAACTAGGAGACGAAATACTTTTTGCCTGTGACCAAGAAGCTAAAGAAGAGATAGAACTGATTGCTTCGAACTTGTATGATTTATGTTATGCTTATTTAGGAGAAGAGAAGAAAAACTGGTTATTTAAAAAAATATTTTCTTCATAATCTGCTTAATAACCATAAATTGAATAAGTTACATAAAATATAATTTTTGTCGTCGTAGAGGGATAAGGGTAGTCCATATATGCCACACGAATTAAAGACAAAGTATTGTCATCTAATGCCCTATAACCAATGCGTGTTTTCAAATATAACCCTGAAATATCCCCATTAGGATGTAGGTTAAAAGAGACGACATTTGTTCCCTGTTGCCCTGTACGTCCAGCACCCTCTGGGTAACCTCTTTGTGTTAATGTTCTTTGTGTAATTTCTTGAATGGTATTTAAATTATTTTCAATAAACTCTTTTTGTGTGGGCGTAAAGTTATGAAAACCAGTACCATACAGCTTTCTAATTTTATCATTAGGATAAGACCAAGGAGAAACAGGTGTTGCAGGGGTCGATAAAAATGAACCTAAATCACTAGACTGAGTTTTTGGGGTTTTAGCTTTTATCATTGGTTCAGAAATGTACACCATTTCATTTTCAAATTCTTCTAATGCTTCACTCTTCTTTTTAACTACTTTCTCTTTTTTCACAACCTTTTTTACAACTTTCTTTTTTACAACTTTCTTTTTTACAACTTTCTTTT
>CACVAZ010000145.1 GCA_902727995.1 uncultured Sulfurovum sp. | reverse complement strand
ATTAAACCTTTGTGTAAGAGACAAATAATAACATAAGGCAGGAGTTTGCACTCCTGACCTATTTACCCTTAACTCAATAAAGCTTCCCTTCTATCTCAATATACGTCAAATAAACCCTCAAATCAAATTCCAACTGATGGTAGGCAGGCTCAACATAAGTACAAAACTTATAAAATGCCTTATTATGTTCTTTCTCTTTAAAGTGAGCCAGTTCATGTACTACTATCATCCGTAAGAACGCTTCTGGCATGTTTTTAAATACCGTTCCCACACGTATCTCATTTTTAGCCTTCAACTTCCCACCTTGTACCCGTGACACAAAAGTATGCGTTCCTAATGCATTGTTTATGACATTAATTTTTCCATCATAGATAACTTTTGAAAGGGTAAACTTTTTAAGGTATTGATTTTTAAATTCATTGGTATATTCATACAAGGCTTTGTCGTTTTGATATTCGTGTTTTGTAGGGTATTTGTTTAAAATGTAGTTGGAGAGCTTGTCTTTTTCGATTAGCTCCCTTATTTGGTCTTGTAGGTTTTTTGGGTAGTTGTTTAGGTATTTTAAGAGCAATATTACGAAGCCTGAAACAACTCAATTTCAGAGTCTATCTGTACAAATAACTTATCCCTTGCCATCTCTAACTCATACTTATTTTGTAAGTTCATCCAAAACTCTGCACTGTTGCCAAAAAACTTAGAAAGTCTTAATGCTGTGTCAGCTGTTATGGCTCTTTTTCTATTAACTATTTCATTAATTCTACGGGGAGTTACTTTTAAGGCATTTGCCAAAGCATTTTGACTTAAACCAAAAGGTTGCATAAACTCTTCTAAAAGAATCTCTCCAGCATGTATAGGTTCTATTTTACTCATCTTCATTTCTTAGTTTTATTCTACTATATATTGTTTATTTTCTATAACCTCTTTTATATGATTCAAGATAAATCTCATATAATCTATAGATTCATTTTTAATCTCTTCTAATTCTGTAAGTGTATAATTTCGTCCACATTCACTAAAAGATTCATCTCCATGAGCTAAATTATTTCTTTGAATTTTAACAGTTAATAATGATTGAGTACTTATAGAAGGCTGAGTAAGTATTTTTGCTCCATATTTCATATTAATCTTATTTATTTCTCTAGCATCTACATTTCCTGAGATATCATCATTCTTTCTTTTTTCTTCATCTGTATAAAATTTTATTTCTATAATATCTTCTGTTATAGAGTTAATAATATTCATTACAAATTCAGACTTTTGCATATTTTTTGGAATTTTTACATTTTCAAAATTTTTATATTTTTTTTCTATCCATAACTTCTTAATTTCTGGAATAACCTTATTATAAGTTATATTTTCACTTGTGATTTGTATACAAAGTTTTTCTAAAGCATTTTTAAATGAAGCTTCTACTAAATTAGAAAGTAGTAGAAATAAATTCGACTTTAAAATATTATGCACAGTGGATGAAACTTGTACTCTATCTGTAGCAATAGTAAATCCTCGAAGATGTACAGTTCTTTGTACAAAAAAAACATATTCATCTATTTCACTTACTTTTTCTTCAAATTCTGAAATAATTACATCCATTTTTAATTTTCCAAAATCTTATTTTTTACATAATCAGTACGCCCTATTAATTTAAGTTTGTTATTAGCTGCATCAGAACGAGTATGAGTTTTAAATTCATCAGATTCTAACCAATCAGTTTTTACTTTATCCAAAGTCGGTTTTTCTAATAAAGCTAAATGAACACCTACGGATATAGCTTCAAATCGAACTCGAGGAGTTGAGTTAGCACCTTTTGTTTTTGCAAAACCATTTTTAAAATTTCTATCAACAAAGTTCAACATTAAAAGAAAGGCATTTAGCATCTTTTCTTTCATTTCATCTGTAAAATTATCTTGTTTACTTTTAAGATACTTTTCTATGAATGGAGCAACATTACCTTTATACTTCATTCTATTTTCAGAATAAGCAAAAAACCTTAAAACCATTTGCTGTGGTTCTTCTCGTAATGTTCTCTTTTCACTTATGGGACAGAGGCGTCTAAATAATTCATTTTCAGCACATTCTGAAATAAAATCATAAAATTTACCACCATGTGTACCTTTTAATACTTCTATTTGTTTTAATTCATCACTTCCAGTATTAATTCGTTCAAAAAGGTCAATTCGAGCTTTAGCATCTGTTTTTTCTCCAAGAGCAATCATTTTTAAACTCTTTTTTCGAATTCTTCTTTGCCTAATAACTGATAAGTCTTCAAAATAAAATCCATTTAATTCTGTTAACTTTTCTAAATTTTCAAGCTTAAGTTTTTTTTCTTTCTCTATCTTATCTGATATAAATGCATGTAAAGTTCTTATTCTTTGTGAGCCATCTACTATTTCATACCTTCCATCAACATCAGCAAAAAATATGTATGGTATTGGAATACCTAAAATAATAGATTCAATAAATTTACATTTTCTTTTTTCTGACCAAACGAACTCTCTTTGGTAGTCAGGTATATATATTTCTCCTTCATCATTCTCAAGACCATCTTCATATTGTTGAATAATAACCTCAATAGGATATTCAACCGTATCATAATCATAATTTTTTATTTTTTCTAAAATCTGTTTTTCAGCATTTATTTTTTGCTCTTCTGTAATATTAATCAATTCTTTCATTTCTTTCCATCTCCTCTAAATGCTTTATAATACTTAATCCGATTACCTCTCCTAATTTAGGAGGAACTGCATTCCCAATCTGTCGAGAAACCTCTCCAAACTTTAATGTTTTTGCACTGCTAGAAAACTTATATTCATTAGGAAAACTTTGTAAAATAGCTGCTTCTCTTAAAGAAATCGCTCTATCTTGTACAGGATGACCAAATCTTCCATTACCAATACCCGTACAAAATGTTGTCATAGTAGGAGAAGGTTCATCCCATTTCATTCGACCATAAACACTAACATAACTTTTACCTTTATCAGACTTATGACAATCTAATTTTAAATTCTCATCCCAATCTTTACTCCAGCTTCCACCTTGTTTAGACTGCCGAATTCTTTTTAAATTTTTATCAGATAATTTTGATGCTTTATGTATAAAATCCTTTTTTGAGACTTCTCCTGAATCTATTTTTTCTAAATGACCAATTGCATCTTTTACAGTAATATATTCCTCAGCTTTATGAGTCGGGTCTATTAATTTAATCTTTCCTTTTTTTGAAGCAAGTAAAACTAATCTTTTCCTTTTTTGAGGTATTCCATAATCAGGAGAATATACTACCTTATACCATACAAAATAACCATCATTCTTTAACTTATCTACAAAGTTTTCAAACACTGGTTCTTTTTTAAAATTTAATAAATTTGGTACATTTTCCATAGAAACTATTTCAGGTTGAATGTCTTTTATTAATCTAGCAAACTCATACAAAAGCTGCCACCTTTGATCCTTTTGCTTATCTCCATTCAACGTATAAGTAGAAAATGGTTGACATGGTGCACAGCCCACTAAAACTCTTATATCATTCTCTTCATAAAAGTTTTCGATATCTTCTGCTTTTATTTTACTAATATCCTGATGTATAAATTTAGCATTACAATTAGTTTCAAAAGCATACTTACAACTATTGTCAAAATCAACTCCTACTTTTACATCAATGCCTGCTTCTTGAAAACCATAGGAAAGTCCACCAATACCACAGAATAAATCAACTGCTGAAATATTTTTATTTACCATTAAGTTTTCCCAATATTTTATTAAACTAATATTTATTATAACAAACAATCTATATTAAGTAGTAGTA
>CACVAZ010000144.1 GCA_902727995.1 uncultured Sulfurovum sp. | reverse complement strand
CCATGGTACTTATTCAAGTTTTGAGCATTAAAAATTTTAATCTAGAGACAAAGTTCAACAAACTTTACAGCACCCTTACCTTTCAAACTCCTCCTACTTTTCCAGAACTTAGCCAAGAAGAGTATCAATTCTTTTCAACACTTAGCAGTTCTGCCCAAGAAAAATTGGAAAAACATCAAAAAAGTCTACTTCAAAATGAGCTTTTTACCGTAGGCAATGGGTATATTCATCGTGCTATTAAACATGATGTGGAATCTTGTGCCAAAAATTTATTGGGGACCCCTTATGTTTGGGGTGCAACGGGACCCAATAAATTTGATTGTTCAGGCTTTACCCAAAAAGTATTTCGAGAAGCTGGTATTAAAATTCCAAGAAATTCACGGGCTCAAGCTAAAGTTGGAAAACAGATTAAATATGAAAATTTAAGACGGGGAGACATGGTCTTTTTTGATACCAATCGTAAGCGTCCTGGGTACATTACCCATGTTGGAATTTATTTATCGGAAGGAAAGTTTATTCATGCGAGTTCAGGAGGGAAACGGGTCATTATTAGTAATTTTAAGAAAAGTAAATATTATAAGAAACGTTTTTTATTAGGTAGACGCATCATTCGAGGGCACAAAACCAAACAGGTTCCACAAATGCTTTAAGCCATAAGTATTACAAAAAACTATAATTAAAGATAATATTATAGACATAATCTTACCTTTTTTTGCTAATATTTGTTATACTTTAATACTCAAATAACAAAAAAGGTTTATTGTGAAAAAACTGCTTTTTTTTATCTTACTACTCCCTCTATTTTTATTTTCTTTTGATTATGCAACACAATGGCAGACAATAAATGCTCTAAATAAACAGTCACTTCCTAAAAGTGCTTTAGAAAAAGTAAATGTACTTTATACACAAGCCAAAAAAGATAAAAATGTTATACAAATCATACGTGCAACCCTTTATAAAAAAAATTACATCAGTACCTTTAATCAAAATGGAGAAGTTCAAAGCATTCAGATGATTGAGGAGACAATAAAAGAAGTTGATTCTATTGAAGAAAAATCCATTTTATACTCTATTTTAGCAGAAGTTTATCAATCCTACTACGAGAAAAATTACTACAAAATTGGGCAACGAACGCAAATTAAAAAAACAGTTTCCAAAGACCTACAAACTTGGTCTTCTAAAGATTTTTTAAATAAAATATATACCCTCTACCAAAAATCACTTAATGAACATACCCAAAATGTAAACATAGAGAAGTACCAAGAGATTTTAAGTACAGCTAAAAATGTGGAAGGTTTACGTCCTACTCTCTATGACTTGTTGGTTTTTAGAGCCATGAACTATTTTAACAATGAGCAAAGCTACTTACATCAAGTTAAAAGTTTTAAATTTACCAATAAAAATGCCTTTTCATCTGCCTTAACTTTTTCAAAGCTAAAATTTCAAGGAGCAGACCAAAAATCGTTGAAATACCAAAATACTTTACTCTACCAAAAACTACTTAAGTTTTATCTCAATAATAATCATCAAAAAGCATTAGAACATTTCAACTTAAAACGTCTCACCTTTGTCAAACACAACTTTGTTGCCCCAAATGCACAACAACATTACCTCCAAGCACTTAATCAGCTCTTAGATAAAGATAAAAACTCAGAAGCCCTACGCTACCTCATCAACCATTATCACGAGCAAGAAGATTATACAAAAGCTTTAGAACTCATAAAAATTGGTCTTGTAAGTACCAACCCTTTTGTAAATCAAACAGCTAAAAATGTTGAAAATAATATCAAAGAAAAACAGTTACGTGTGAACATAGAGAGGGTTAATCTTCCTCATGAAAATCTTTTAAGTAGTATTGCCTACCGTAACCTTGACCAAATATTTGTCAAGGTTTTTAAATTAAGCCAAAAAGAGCAAGAAACACTTAATCAACGCACGGACAATAAGGACAATACCTTAGAGTATTTAAAAAATTTCAAAGCCTTAAAAACCTTACATTTTGAATTACCAAAAACCAAAGACTATCAAGTCCATACCACAGAAGTTTCACTTGAAAGTTATGACATAGGTAACTATATTTTTCTCTTTTCTTCTAATGAAAATTTTAATACAGAGAGTTTTTATCAAAAAGTAAAGATTTCCAATTTAAGTTATTTCCAAAAAAATGAACAACTTTTAATTTTACATAGGAAAAGTGGTCTACCTTTAGCAAAGGTAAAAGTCCTATTGACCGACCCTAAAGGTAAAGTGCTTAGCAAACTATCAAATGCTAAGGGTTTTGTTGATTTAAAGACGATAAACAAATCTTATCGTATTCGCTTAGAACATAAAAATGACATTTTAGACTTAAACCAATACCTTAATAGAAGCTATCCCTACACTGACAATGATGAAAATCAACCAAAGCAAGTTCACTTTTTTACCGACAGATCCATCTATCGTCCTGGTCAAACTATTTACTTTAAAGGACTGCTAAGCCAAAGCCAACAAAAAAAGAAACCTAAAGTTTTAACAGAAGAAAAAGTACTTGTTCATTTTAATAATACTAATGGACAAAAAATAGATGAGAAAACTTTTATTAGCGATCAGTTTGGAACCTTTCATGGTCAATTTACAGCACCCAAAAGTGGGCTATTGGGTTCTATGTCTCTTTCAGCCAATGTTCATGGAAGAACACATTTTCGTGTAGAAGAATACAAACGTCCAAAATTCGAAATCACCTTTGAGTCAAATAAAAAAACCTACAACCTTGGAGAGAGCATCATCCTAAAAGGTCTAGCCAAAGCTTATGCTGGAAACTTCATCAACCATGCTAAGGTAAAATTCACCATAGAACGTCAAACCCAATATCCTTGGAGACATCCTTTCCCTCACTATCCAAATTTTTACGGAAAAGTTCACCTAAGCTCAGGTACTGTTCAGACCAATGAAAAAGGAGAGTTTAACATTCCCTTTAAAGCCGTAGCCAATACCAAGCTCTCTTCACAAAAAGAAGTAAACTATCTCTACGTCATCTCTGTTGAAGTAACGGATAATACAGGTGAAACACAAAATGCTAAAAAAATCTTTAACATCGGTCAAACGAATTTAAAAATAACCATGCGTACTTCAAAGAAACAATTTATTGACGAAAATAACTCTTTAACCTTAGAGACAAATAATCTTAACGGAGAATTTAAAGCCATAAAAGGCTACTTGAACATTGAAAAAGTTATTCAAGAGAAAAAACTTTATAGAGAAAGATATTGGTCTCAAGGTGACAAAAAATTCTACAGTAAAGAAGCCTTTGAAAAACGCTTTCCTCATTATCGTTATGAACCTAAAGAAAAAACAAAACAGTTCATTGAAACTTTTCATTTTGACACAAATATTTCTAAAACTATTTCATTAAACCATTTACCTCAAGGTGAGTACATTTTAACCCTAAACACCACAAACCAATATGCCGAAGAGTTAACAAAAGAAAAAAGAATTTTACGCCTTGATAATCAAAACAAAGAACTGTTTAAACCCTCTGCTCTTTCCCTTGAAAATAAAATAATAGATTATAAAGTTGGGGAACAAGCAAAGATTAATATCAAAAGTTCTCTACCAAAAGCAGAAGTACTTTTTAGACTTGAACAATATGGCGAAGTACTTGAAGAAAAATGGATTAACCTAGAAAACTTTCACCAAGAAGTCATAGATATTAAAAAATCCTATCAAGGAAATATCTACTACAGTGTCAACCTTTTAGCGAATAACCGTCATTTCACAGAACATGGAAAAATTTCAGTACCGTGGGACAGTGAACTAAAGGTTGAATATCTAAGTTTCAGAGACAAACTCAAACCCAATGA
>CACVAZ010000143.1 GCA_902727995.1 uncultured Sulfurovum sp. | reverse complement strand
TTTGAATCCACAAAAATCTATTGCTCAAAATATTAATGAACTTTGTTTTACCATGGGTGGACAGCTCCAACGAGAATTTTCAACACTTTTTATTGCTCTGTTTGGTAAAAAAGGGATACATCAACAGGTGGTTACTTATTTGGGTGGAAGTAAAAGTGGACTCTTTTCAGCTGATGAGATTTCAAAAAAGTTTAACATTAAAAGTGATCCTCTTTATACAACTTTAGAAGAGTTAGAGATGGCAGGGTTTATTACTAAACACAATAGATATGGAAGAAAAAAAAGAGATGCTAAGTATGCATTAAGTGATCCTTTTTCTGCTTTTTATCTTAAATGGATGGCACATGTTAGTTCGCAAGAGTTGTTAGAGAACAGTAACTATTGGCAGTTTATTAGCAGTTCACAGAGTTGGATTAGTTGGTCAGGTAACAGTTTTGAAGCCATTTGTCATAAACATATATTGCAAATTAAACAGGCATTAGGTATTGCAGGTGTTTATACACAAACTTATTATTGGCAAAGTAGAGGAGATGAAAAGAAAAAAGGAACACAGATAGACATGCTCATAGAAAGAGCCGATAAAACGGTCATGGTTGTAGAAATAAAATATTATAATCAAGAGTTTAGCATCTCAAAAGATTATGCTGATAATTTAAGAGTAAAAGTAGAGTCTTTTAGAGAAGAGGATAAGTCTCATAACTCAATAATGTTGGTAATGCTAACGACCTACGGTATAAAGAAAAATAGCTACTCCAATATGGTTAATTGTGATTTGGGTATGGATGTTTTGTTTGGGGTAAATTAGGTTTGAATTAATAAGTCAAAAAATATAAATAAAAATTGAACTCATAACTTCAAGCACCTAAGAAGCAATCTCTTTGGCTTTATCCAAGGTCATCATTTTACTTATGCTTTTAAACATAGCGAGTGGACTCATGTTCTCAATACGTTCATCCCAATGGATTGTAAATGAATCAGCTCTTGCAAAGCCTTTGGGTAAAGTGTTATTTGTAATGGTGGTTTTAGGATTAATAAGAACAGTTGATGAAATAGGAAATTTTAGTAATTTTAAATTTGAAGGAAGTGTCATATTTGCCTTTATGAAATTTTCTAAAATCTTAGCATGTCGATTGTTTTGCTCTATAGGGTTAGGAAAAGTTTGAATCTTATTTCCATATTCAACATTAAGTGAGCCATCACCTTTAATAGTGAGTGTACCTGTAAAGCTTTTACTTTCTAGCATTTTGATACCAAATCGGTTAATAATAATATGGTCTATTTGAGCGATTTTTCCTTCATGCTCAATACGGATGTCATGCAATAAAATACTTCTTGATTATATTTAAATTTAATAAAAACAGGATTTAAAACAGTGTCATATAGATATAGAAAATTATCTACAGAAGTACGTTTATATTGATTGAAGAGGTTTATAGTTTGAATTTGTCTGAGGGGTATTGAGTGGAGAAATCAAGTATATAAACTGTAAGATACGCTTAAAAAATCATAAAGTAATAGGATATAAAAAAAGTATGACAAAAATAAAAACATCATTTTCAGGTCATGATAAATTTGATTGTAAAATAGATTGGATTACTAAAGGTTTAGAAGCCTATAAAGAAGATAATAGCATATTTATTCAAGCAAATATTGAACAAACTATTGCAAAATTAGGACTTGGTAGTAATATGGTTAAATCTCTTAATCATTGGATGAAAGTTTTTACTTTAATTGATGGTGGGAAGTTAACAGTTTTAGGACAGACTATATTAGAAAAAGACCCTTACTTGGAAAATAGTGATACTCTTTGGATTCTTCATTGGAATCTTGTTAAGCAACAAGAAAAAGCTACTTTATATAATTTATTTTTTAATAGAATGTACCCACATAAGTTTGCTAAAGATGATATTATTGATTATGTTACTTCATGGTTAAATGATAATAATATTAATTTGTCACCTACAACAATAGAATCAGATATAGACGTTTTTATTAGAATGTATAATAATAAACATGATGATAGTCATAGTATGAGCCTTTTATCAGAGTTAAATATTATTACTAAAATATCTCAAAGTAATTATTCCTTAAATATTAATGCTGTTACTAATATCTCAGATGAGTTATTTTTGTATATTTTATGTGATTATATTGAGATGCAACATGGTTCAAATGTGACTTCAATTTCGATTGATGATCTTCAACGAGGTAAGTTAAGTATTCAAAAAAGTTTATGTATGAGTGAACATAGTTTGTATAGTAAAATAGATAAATTATCAGAGCTTACAGATAATAAATTTATTTATTCTGAAACAGCAGGTATTAGACAAGTGTATATAAGTGAAAAGATGAATAAATCTGTAATCCTAGATAGGATTTATGGGTAAAGGATGAAAGTGTTTTCTTATAAAAATGAACTGACTTTAAAAAATAGGTTTAATAAATCGACAAATATTGTACATGATAAAGAAGATTGTAAGGATTATATTATTACACAATCAACAAAAGATACTTTACGTACTTTTTTTAAAATAGATTATCATAACTCTATAGCTCTTATTGGTCCTTTTGGTTGTGGAAAATCTTCATTACTTTTGTATATTAATACATTATTAGCACAAAGTAAAAATAGTCAAAATTGTTTAAATGAACTCAAGAAAAATGATAATGAATTATTTGGTATGTATGAAACCTTTATTGAAAATAGAGAGTTTTTACGTATTAAAATTGTAGGAGAGCATGTCTCATTTAAATCTCAATTTAGAAATTCTATTTTTGAACAAAGTATTTTAAAACTTTCACAAAAATATTTAAAAGAGAATGAACTTTTTCAGATGAGTAAAGCTTTAGAATTTTTAGATAGAGATTTAAAAAAAAGTAAGTACAGTGATGTACTTTTTTCCATAGATGAATTTGGTAAATTTATAGAGTATGGACTAGAGGATAGTAACGCTAATGATATTTTTGATTTACAAACTTTAGCAGAGTATTTTAATAAAAAAAATAATTACAAATTGATTATCTCTTTACATAAGGCATTTAGTGAATATACTAATGGGTTAGTAAGTATTACCTATACTGATTGGGATAAAATACAAGGAAGATTTGAGAATATTGTTTTTAAAGATGACTATTATGAGATGCTTAATATTTTTAAAGAAACTATCTCTTTAAAAAATAGTGAACCCATACACAATACACAAGTTCTCATAAGTAAAGTTTGTAAAGAAGCAACTTTAAAAGAAAATTCTAATATTGAGTTATTTGAAAAGATTGTACCAATTCATCCTTTTTCTGCTATTGCTATATCTGAAATTTTTACAAGATATTTTCAAAATCAACGTTCTATTTTTTCATTTCTTTTCTCTACTGAACCACATGCTTTTCAAGAATTTATTTCGCAAGAACAAGATCAGGTGAGGCTTTATGCTTTAGCAGATTTATATGAGTATGTGAGTTATTTACTTAAAGTTTATAATATTTTGTTGCCAGATAGAGAAATTTGGTATAAGGCTGAACATAGACTACAAGATATTAGAACAAAAGTAGATGTGAAACAAGATATCATTAAAACGATTGCTCTTATTCATAGTTTCAAACTAGCTAATGCCATTAGTACTGATGAGAAGCATCTTATTTTAGCCTTATCAGATAGATACTCTAATAAAGAAATTATAGTTACAATTAGTGAACTTGTAGATGAGAATATATTGGTTTATCAAGAACAAACAAAATCATTTTCACTTTTAGAAGACTCAAATATTAATATTAATAAAGAGTTGAAAAAAAGATTATTAGAAAATAAAAATATTGATTTTGAAAAAAGATTAAATGCTTTCATTATTGATAAATTTTTAGTAGCTA
>CACVAZ010000142.1 GCA_902727995.1 uncultured Sulfurovum sp. | reverse complement strand
GAAGTTGGTATAGAAATTGTTGATCCTACCCCAATTTCTTACACGGTTTCTGATAACAATGGTTTACGCTTAGAAACGGATGCAACCATTATATTAAATCAAAGCGTGGTAGCTGAAGTAAGTACTCCAGAAGAGGTCTGTGACCCTTATGAAAGTGATTCTGTGTCAAGCTTTAATACTTATGGTTTAGTAGTATTTGGATTATTGGCTACTTTGTTTGCTTTATTCTATTTTAGAAAAGAAGAAACACTTTAGAAGCTTGTAGAGGATTTTTCTCTACGGCTAATTAATATGAAGTCTCAGTAAATATTAATTTGGTATAATACTGAAAATTGAAAGTACCATAAAGTTTTATTTCAATAGGAGAAATTTTTATGAATATTACCATGCTCTATTCTAAACTTCACAGAGCGACTGTAACCGAGGCAAACTTACATTATGTGGGTTCTATTACCATTGATCAAGATTTGATAGATGCTGCTAACATGCGTGTGGGTCAAAAAATAGATATTGTTAACATTAATAATGGTGAGCGTTTTTCAACCTACATTATTCCTGGTGAGCGAGGGAAAAAAGAGATGTGTCTTAATGGAGCAGCTGCAAGAAAAGTTCATGTTGGTGATAAGATAATTGTTATTGCTTATGCTTCCATGACAGAAGAAGAGGCAGATGCTTTTGAACCTAAAATAGTGATTTTAGAAGATGATAACTCAATCGCCCAAGAATTTAAAGGATTAGAATAATGTTTGGAGATATAAAAAATGTTTGAGGGTATGGACATGAGTAAAATGGCTGACATGATGAAAGATCTTCAGTCAAAAGCTACCGAAATGGAAGAACAATCTAAAAACATTAGCATGACAGCTAAAGCTGGTGGTGGCATGGTAGAAGTAACAGCGAATGGAGCGAATGAAATCACCGATATAAGCATTGCTGATTCTCTTCTTGATGATAAATCATCACTGCAAATTCTTTTAATGTCTGCTATGAATGAAGTTCTAAAAATGGTGGAAGACAATAAAAAGTCTCAGGCAATGGGAATGATGGGTGGCATCAATCCTTTTAATATGAAATAGTCTTGTGAAAGTAATTAGAACTCCCCTATGATGACGATAAACTCCATAGAAGAGCTTTTTAAAGCTACCCAAGCATTTCATGGTTCAATAGGTTTTGTTCCAACTATGGGTGCTTTACATGAGGGGCATCTTTCTCTCATTCGCCAAGCAAGAAAAGAAAATGACTTTGTTGTTGTTTCCATTTTTGTCAACCCTACACAATTTTTAGAAGGGGAAGACCTAGATAGCTACCCAAGAAAAGAAGCTGCTGATACTAAGATCTGTGAATTAGCAGGGGTAGATCTTATTTTTATGCCCAATGTCGCGATGATGTATGAAGCTGATGAGTTAAGCATTACAGCACCAGCGATACGAGGCTTTATTTTAGAAGGTTCAAAACGCCCAGGTCATTTTAATGGTATGCTTCAAGTAGTCATGAAACTTCTTAATCTTATTGCTTACCATAAACCCACAGAATTTAGAGCGTATTTTGGTAAAAAAGATGCACAACAATTAGCACTTATTATGCAGATGGTTAAAAATTATTTTATCAATGTTGAGATTGTTCCTTGTAACATTGTCCGTAGTAGTGATGGCTTGGCATTAAGCAGTCGCAATGTTTATTTGTCTAAAGAAGAGAGAGCCAAAGCCTTAAGTCTTTCACGTTCATTAAGAAAAGCTACTGAAATGGTGATGAGAAAAGAGTTTTCGGTATCGGTCATAGAAAAAGCCATGCAAGAGGTTTTAGAAGAAGTAGATGTTGAGTACATCGCTTTTGTTAATCGTGAATTTCAAGCCATTGATGAAGTTGAAATTGGCAATACCATTATGTTAGTGGCAGCTGGGGTTGGAAATACAAGGCTTATTGATAATTTGTGGATTTAAACTAAGAAGTAAAAAAATAAATCTTTTGACTTCTTAGATTTATAGAGGGAAATACTCTACGCATCATCCAAAATACTATCAATAATCCCAAAGATATGATTCACCTTGTTTGGGAATATATTTTACCACTCTTCTTTTCCCATTTTATGGGTTCCAATACAATTTTTTGATTTTCAATAAAAATTTTAACCTTATCTCCAATAGATAACTGTAACGCTTCCATAATGTCTTTTGGAAATCGTAATCCTTGCGAATTACCCCATGTTGAGATGGTTGCTGTCATGATGTATCCTTTCAAATGTATATCCAAAGTATATTATAATAGATTTTTGTTGTTTGGTGTATGAAGGGGTTAAAGATTTTTATCTTCTTCTTTTAGGCTATTTTTTTCTCGAATCTTCTTCCCAAGATAACTAGCAATAAGAATAGCTCCATAAAAAACCGTAAAGAAAAGAAGAACTTTTATAATGATATCCATTAAGGTCATACAAACTCACTTAGTTCTTGAAGTTCTAGTTTAAAGCTTTTGTCACAAAGTTTTGCCATCTCTTCGTCATGGGTGACTAAAACCAAGGCAGCATTTTCTTTTTTAATGTATTCTAATAGCACTTTCATCACAAGTTTGGCTGTTTCTTTGTCTAAGTTTCCTGTCGGTTCATCAGCAAAGATAACTTTTGGTTTTTTTGACAACACCCTAGCAATAGAGACACGTTGTTGTTGACCTCCTGAGAGTTCCCCTATTTTTTGTTGCATAAGCTCTTTAATCTCTAGTCTTTCTAAAAGGTCATTGTCAATCTCTTCATTGGCAAGTAGAGTAGCAATCTCTATGTTCATTAAAGCACTCATACCTTTAAAAAGATAGTGTGCTTGAAAAATAATGCCTAAATCATTACGGCGTAAAGCTTCAATTTCGTTTTCACTTAATTTATATATGTCTTTATCAAGTAAGCTGACTAGCCCTGTGTTTGGTTTGATGAAAGAAGAAAAAATATGCATCAGCGTAGATTTACCTGAACCACTACGCCCCACAATGGCAATACTTTCTTGCTCTTGTAATGTAAAATTAATGTTGGAAAAAAGGTCATAGTCAAAGGAGTGGGCTATGTTAGTTGCAGTGAGTAGGGTTTTGGGCATATGGATTCTTTATGATAAATTAAAAGATTATAGTGAAAGTTTGTTTAGAGTGTGAAGAATATGCTAAAATAGAAAGATGTTAAAAGAAAATCAAAATATAATCTTATTTGATGGGGTTTGTAATCTTTGTGAGGCTTCTGTGCAGTTCATCATTAAACATGATAACAAAAACTATTTTTATTTTACTTCTCAGTCATCTGCATTGGGAAAAAAGTTACTAAAAAAGTATGACTTGGATCAAGTAGATAGTATTGCTCTTCTTCAAAATAATAAGGCTTATACTCATAGTGATGCTGGTTTAGAGATAGCTAGACATTTAGATGGTTGGTATAAATATCTTTATGTTTTTCGCTTTGTTCCACGAATTTTACGTGATGGACTCTATAAGCTTGTGGCTAAATATAGATATAAAGTATTTGGAAAAAAAGAGCATTGTATGATGCCTAATGAGGCTTTGAAGAGTAGGTTTTTAGATTAGAAAAATTAATGGTATAACTTTAGCTTACCAAACCAGAGAAACTTCTGTACCCTCATGAGAATTGAGGCTTAATTTTCCTAAGAGTTGACCTTTTATTAAGGTCTCCACAATGGTTAAACCCAAAGAATTTTTTCTTCTCTCTTTGAAGCCTTGACCATTGTCTTTTATGGTTAAGAATATTTGATTATCTTTTTGTTTTAATGTTACCCATATCTCTCCTTTATTATTAGGAAAAGCATATTTAAAAGAATTGGTAATTAATTCATTAAAAATAAGTCCCACATAAATAAGTGAATCAAGCTCTATCTCGTATTGGATATCATAATTTATTTTGACATCTT
>CACVAZ010000141.1 GCA_902727995.1 uncultured Sulfurovum sp. | reverse complement strand
GCGACATTTGGGCGATATCGCTTTTGGGTCTGCATAATATTACTCATCTTTCATCATTATTTCGCTAAAATTTTATCAAAATACTCATTAATGGTCGGTGAAAATTGCTTCTATACATCCACATTCCGTACTGTGACTCTAAGTGTCACTACTGCTCTTTTAATTCCTATGTTGACAAGTTTGACACCCGTCAAGCTTATATGATTGCTTTAGAAAAACAATTAAAAGATGAATTAAAACGTTTTGAAGCTAAAGAAGAGAGCATAGAAACTATTTTTATTGGTGGAGGAACCCCTTCTACCGTTGACCCCATTCTTTACCAAAAGATTTTTAAACTGCTGAAACCCTATATCAAAACCAATGCAGAAATCACCACCGAAGCAAACCCAAACTCAGCTACCAAAGCATGGCTTCAAGGCATGTATGACTTAGGGGTTAACCGTGTCTCTTTTGGCGTACAAAGTTTTGACCAAGACAAACTCAAAGCCCTTAACCGAGCCCATTCACCCAAACAAGCTAAAATTGCCGTTTTAACAGCCAAAGAAATTGGCTTTAAAAATCTTTCTCTTGACCTCATCTACAACTATCAAGGTGATACAAAAGCCTTACTAAAGTCTGACATAGAACAAGCGTTTGAACTCCCTATCAATCACATTTCAGCCTATGAACTGACCATTGAAAGTGGTACAAAATTTGCCTCAACCCCCAAGGTTAGACAAGAAGACGATGAATTAGCATTTTTTGTGGCAAAAGAGATTACAAAACATGGGTTTAAACACTATGAAATCTCAAATTTTGGAAGCTATGAAAGTGAACATAACAAAGGTTATTGGAAACTAAAAGACTACATAGGTGTGGGTGCTGGTGCTGTTGGTTTTCTAAAAGACACCCGTTACTACCCTAGTACAGATATTGACGCCTACATTAAAAACCCCCTTAAAATTAAAGAAGAATCCTTAACCACCGATGAACTTTTAACCGAACGTCTTTTTTTAGGTTTACGTTCAAACATCGGTGTAGATAAAAATATTTTAAATAAAGCCATGAAAAAAAGAGCTGATTTCTTAGTAGAAAAAGAAAAACTTTTTAAAGACAATAATCTTTATAAAAATACCAACTATTTTATTTCTGATGAATTGGTACTTTATATTTTAGGCTAGTTCATGTTTACAACATCATTTTTTCTCCAAAATAGACATATCCAACCCCTCTATTCAACACTATTTCGAAAACAAACCAAAACAAATGTTGAAATAGAACATTTTGACCTAAGTGATGGAGATTTTATAGAGTGTTATTGGCATAATGCTAAACCTACAGATCAACGACCCATCGTCATTTTATTTCATGGCTTAGCTGGATCATTTAACTCTCCTTACATTCAAGGAATTATGGGTGCTTTAGAAAAAAAAGGATTTGCCTCGGTACTCATGCATTTTCGTGGTTGTTCAGGAAAACCCAATCTTCTACCTCGTTCTTACCACAGTGGTGACACGGCTGATGCTAAAGCTTGGATTGCCTATGTGCATCAAAAGCACCCTCAAAATCCTCTCTATGCTGTGGGTTACTCTATTGGAGGAAATGTTTTACTTAAACTTCTAGGGGAAGAAAAAGAAAACACCCCTCTAAAAGCAGGGGTTTCCATCTCTGCACCCATAGACTTAGCTATCTGTGCTGAAGTCATTTCTAAAGGCTTTTCTAAAAATTATGAAAACTATTTACTAAAGTCTTTACGTACTACACTCAAAGAAAAGTTTAAGACTTTTGATATGACAAAATTTTTAATACTAAAACAAGGAGAGATAGACAATATTAAAAGCATTAAAGCATTTGATGAACACTACACAGCCCCTATGCATGGTTTTAAATCAGCACAAGACTACTATCATAAAATCTTCTTCAAAAAAATTTTTAAAAGAAATTACAATTCCTACGCATATCATTCATGCTTTAGATGACCCCTTTATGGATGAACGTATTTTACCAAAACAAGAAGAGCTTTCACCTTCTATAAGTCTAGAATTAAGCAAACATGGGGGTCATGTTGGCTTTGTTTCTGGAACTTTTTTAAAACCAAAGTATTGGCTTGAAAAGCGTATAGTTCAATACATACAAAAAGATCTTCTAAAAGTTTAAGCTCTTAAGAATGCAACGAGAAAAAATACTCTGTTCATGAGTAGTTTTAAAAAAAGAATAAGCAGAACCCCATCAACTCTACTAATTCTTAATCTTTTATAGGTAAAATACAAGAACAACAACTAAAAGGGATTCATATATGTTTGGACTGGGTTTTATGGAAATACTATTTATTGCCATTGTTGCAATAATCTTTTTAGGGCCTGATAAATTGCCTGGGGCTATGGTAGACATAGCAAAATTTATTAAAAGTGCTAAAAATTCAATTATTGATGCAAAACAATCTTTGAATGAAGAAGTCAACTTTGAGGAGTTAAAAAAAGAAGCTTTAGGCTATAAAGCACAACTTGATGCTGCTACTGAAGAACTACAAGGCTTTAAAAACCTAAATCCTCTAAATGACTTAAAAGAAAGTGCTGACTTAGGTTCAGTCAAAGAAAATTTTGAAAAGCTGACACAAAAAGAACCTGAAATAGAAACAAAACAAGAAGAGATTACCTTTAAGAAAAAAACCGTTAAAGAGAGTAGTTTAGAAGAGACAAAACAAGAGCATAAAGTACTAAAAAAAGAAGCAAAGAAACAAGCTGAAGAGCAAGATGGTGATAAATAATGTTAGCTGAAATTAAACCTCACTTAGCTGCTTTACGTAAAGCACTCAGCCTTTCAGTGGCTTCTATTATCGTTGCTTTTATTATTGCTTTTATTTTTCATAATCCTATTTTAACTTGGATTACAGCTCCACTAAATGAGGCCTTAACTGAAGTGGGACGCATAGTTAGCAGTCAAGAAAAAGCTACTTGGCACTTAGAACCTGTCGATGGAAACAGTACCGAAATTAACAGTTCTGTCATTCCAAAAGTAAAAAAAGTAGAAATCATCCAACCAGAATCAGCTGAAGAAGCTGCTGCTTTAAAACTTGAATTAGCCTTAGAAAAAGCTACTGAAGTTGCCCAGAAAGAACTTGCTTTCTTTTTAATAGAAGCCACCCAGGCTGCTAGAGAACTAAAAGAAACCCTCAAAGGACTCAACGACAACATTGACCAATCTACTTTTGATGGACAAATTACCACCCACCAAGTCGGAGGAGCATTCTTCGTTGCCTTAAAAGTGTCATTCTTTGCTGGTCTTTTAGGAGCCTTACCTTTTGTACTTTATCAACTTTGGTCCTTTATCGCCCCTGGACTTTATGAGAACGAGAAAAAAATGGTCATGCCATTTGTTTTAGGTGGCTCATTTATGTTCATGGTTGGGGTACTTTTTGCCTACTATGTGGTTACTCCATTTGGTTTTCAATTCCTCATTACCTTTGGTTCCTTTCTCTACACCCCTTTGATTAACATTGAGGATTATGTAGGATTCTTTACTAAAATCATGATGGGCTTTGGACTGGCATTTGAACTTCCTGTTATCGCCTACTTCTTAGCTGTACTGGGCATGGTAACTGACAAAACATTAAAAGACTTTTTCAAATATGCTGTGATTATTATCTTTGCTTTAGCTGCCCTTTTAACACCACCAGATGTTTTAACTCAGTTACTTATGGCTGTGCCACTCATCATCCTTTATGGGCTTTCCATTCTCATTGTAAAATATGTAAACCCCCATATCCCAGACGATGAAGATGATGAAGAAAATCCAGATGAAGAGCAAGAACTCGTAAAAAAAGAACTGATAACACCTAAAAAATAAAAATGAATAAAGAACTTTTAACATCTAGCTATGACTATGAGCTTCCTGCTCATCTCATAGCCAAAATCCCTGTGCAACCTCGTGACCATGCAAAACTTTTGGTCTATGAGCGAAAAACAGATACCATTACCCATACAGTTTTCAAACATCTTTTAGAGTTTCTACCTGAAGACTGTGATGTATTTTTAAATGATACCAAGGTCATAAAAGCCCGTATATTTGGGAAAAAAGAGAGTGATGAACAAGGACAAGGGGGAGGTAAGGTAGAACTACTTTTTAACAAACCTCTCTCAGCCCATGAATACTTGGTCATGATACGTGGTAAAGTTCACCTAGGCATGAAACTTTTTTTTGAGCAAGAACTTGTGGCTACCGTTGTCAAGTTCAATGAAGACGGTTCACGTGTCGTCACCTTCAACCATAAAAACCAAGAAATACGTTTTGAAGAACTTGTACAAGTACTCGATAAGATAGGGCATATTCCCCTCCCCCCCTACATGCAACGCCAAGACAACAAACAAGACGAAACAGACTACCAAACTCTCTTTGCCAAAAATGCAGGAGCAGTAGCAGCCCCAACAGCGTCTTTACACTTTACCCCTGAACTCTTTGAAGCCTTTGAAAAGAAGCACCAAACCCATAAAATAACCTTACATGTAGGTGCTGGAACTTTCAAGCCTGTAGAAGTAGAAGAGATTTTAGAACACCCCATGCATTCAGAGTTTTTTGACATACCCCAAGAGAGTGCTAAAGTTTTAAAAAGTACAAAACCCATTTTAGCTGTAGGAACAACCGTAACAAGAACCGTTGAGTATTTTTCAAGAACAGGAAAAACTTCTGGAGAGTGTGACCTATTTTTAAACCCATCAAACAAACCTCAAAGAGTAAGCCACCTTTTAACCAATTTTCACTTACCAAAAAGTACCCTTATCATGTTGGTTTCTGCTTTTATTGGAAGAGAAAAAACCTTAGAGCTTTATCATGAAGCCATAGAAAAAGAGTATCGATTCTTTTCTTATGGAGATGCAATGTTGATTATTTAACAGTAATTCAAGATTAAAACAACCATAAAAATATTTAATCTGTTTTATCGCTTAAAAAGCGTACCACCTTTATGTATGTCATCTAATAAAAAACTTTTAACATCACTTAAATCGAAGCCTGTTGCCATAAACATTTTTTTGTCATGTTCAAGTAAAAAATTAGCAGCTTTAAGCTTTGTGACAATGCCCCCTGTAGCAAATTCATTATTGGCTGTGGGTTTGGCATGGAGTTCTTTTTGCGAAATAGTAGAAACTTCTTTTAAGGCTTTTGCATCCTCAAACTTTCGAGGATCTTTGTCATAATATGCATCAATATCTGATAAGATAACCAGTAAATCTGCTTTAAAATTATAGCTTACCGATGCAGAAAGTTGGTCGTTGTCTCCAAATACTAACTCTTCAATGGCAATAACATCATTTTCATTGATAATAGGAACAACCCCATGCTCTAAAAGCTTGTCAATGGCTGACTTTGCTAAAGCTGTTCGTTTTTTTGAGTCCATATCATCAGCACTCAAAAGTACTTGTGAACAGAGCATCTCATATTTTGCAAACTTTTCTTGATACATTTTTAACAAGAGTGGTTGCCCAATGGCTGCCAATACTTGCTTGTTCGTTACATTTTTACGATTAAGTGCTAAAAGTGAAAATCCAGCAGCTACAGCACCTGAACTTACCAAAATAACCTCTTTACCTTTTTGCATGACAAGAGCGATAAGCTCGACTAAGTTTTGCATCCGTTCTCTTGCAATTTCACCATCTTGTGTTAAAACGTGAGAACCTACTTTAATGACAACACGATTGTACTTCAAAACTTAGTCCTCTTTTTCTTGCTCATTCACAGCCACCACAAAGTTTTTTAAGGTGTAACGTAAAGCTTCTGTATTTAAATGTGAAACCGATGAAATTGGTAACACAAACAAAGGTTCATCTTTGGGTAAGACTAAGCCAAAGTCTTCTTCAAAACCATAAGAACTATACTCTTTTTTGGCTTTAAATTTATTCAATGTTTTATTCACACTTAAGCCAATATCTTCTAAAAATTGTTCCGTTAATTCATTTACTTTTTCCACAGGAAAAGAGTCACATTTAGTAATGGCAACTGCAAAGTTTCGTGTTGCTAATGCTTCTGAATAACGCTCTAATTCTACCAATAAAGTTTCATACTGATACTTCATCTCACGGTAATTTGCAGCATCGACTAAAAGCAGTAAAGTTTTTGTACGTTCAATGTGTTTTAGAAACTCTAGCCCTAACCCACGACCATCAGAAGCACCTTCGATGATTCCTGGAATATCAGCCATCATAAAAGAATCATAATCGCCAACATTAACCACCCCAAGGTTTGGGGTCAGTGTTGTAAACTCATAAGCAGCTACTTTTGGCGTGGCATTTGAAATGGCTGAAATAAGTGTTGACTTCCCAACACTTGGATAACCAACTAACCCAACATCGGCTATCATCTTCATTTCAAGTCTAAGTTCTTTGGTAACTCCAGGAAGTCCTGGTTGTGCGTAAGTAGGTCGTTGATTTGATGGATTTTTAAAATGCATGTTCCCCAATCCTCCTTTACCTCCTTCTAAAAAGAGAACCCGTTCACCCTCATTTACCAAGTCATATAAAACTTCATTTGTCAAAGCATCCACAACTTGTGTTCCAGGAGGCACAACAATGTCAACACTTTGACCTTTTCGACCATAACATTTACGACCCTCACCGGATTGACCATTTTCAGCTTTTATGTGGTTACGTCCTCTAAGTGCTGAAAGCGTGTCAGTGTTATTGTCTACCACAAAATAAACATGCCCACCTTTTCCTCCATCACCCCCATCAGGTCCACCATTAGCAACAAATTTCTCTGTCCAAAATGAAACACAACCTGGTCCACCTTTTCCAGAACTCAATAATATATCTACGCTATCTACGAACATGTAATTCCTTTGCTGACTTTTCAGCATTTATATGCTGTGAATTATAGCTAAAAAATTTGTGAAGAGGTTTTGCAAAAAAAATTAAATCAAATGAAAAATATACACTTATCTACTTAAAAGGTTTTATGTCCTTGATGTAAAGTTTTTATGCGTTTCTCTAAAGCATCTAAAATATTAACAATCTGATTTTGTAAGGTATAAAAATCGGCCATATGCTTAGCAGCAATATCATCGGTTCCTCTTATTTCTGCCAGTATTTTTTTAAGTTTTTCACGTCTCTCTTTGGCATGTTGTAAGTCTATGGTAGCAATTCTATTGTCTATTTGATTGACTTTATCATACCAATGATTAATTTTTCGTTGTCCGTACAAATTCATAGCAGGGATTACTACTTCAATAAAAAAAGCAAAAAGTGCGACTAAAGGAAAAATAAAACGTAAAGTATAGTCATGTAATTTATTAAGACTTTGTGCTATCCAAAATGAAAAATTGTTTTCATAATAATTTGTTTTTTCCCTAAAATAAAGTTTTGATGCCTGATGCTGTTTTACCTTCAACGACAATTCATTGGGAAATTGATTTTCTTTATGAAAAACACCTACTTTTCGATGCACACTATTTGCTATTTTTAACATCAATCTTACCATTTCATCTGAAGCAGTATAAGTTGCTAAAAGGGTATTTTTAGCCAACAACTTATAATGTCGTTTTGGAATATGTCGTTTCATATCAAAAGCATTTTCATAGAGGGTAACAGTCTCAAAATGTTTGTCTTCTTTTACAAAAAACTGCTTGTAAGACTCTGACGCATCAAAATGCATCAAATGCACATTTTCCATGATCATAAGACGTTTTAAAAAAGGAGCATCAGCAGAAGCAATATAGAACATGGCATCAATTTCGTTATTTTTTAAAGCTTCGTACGCTTGGCTACTTGGAAGATGTTCAAACCTACTGTTAAATCCTGTGATCCCTACCAACGCTAAAAGCTCTCTGGTGACAGGGTAAATACCTGAGCCTTTTTCACAAATGGCAATGCGTTTTCCTTTCAGACTTTTAAGGTCAGAAATTTTTTGACCTTTATAAAAAATCCAAATCGGTTCAAGCATAATATTTGCTAAGGCTAAAATACCTTCTTCTTCAGTTCCTCCTTGAACAAAAGCAAAATCAACTTCACCTTTTAATAACTTCTCTTGTGCTTCTACAGAACCCTTTGTTTCTATAAGCTTTAAGCTTATGCCCTCTTTTTGAAACTCTTTTGCATATTCTTGTGCATATTCAGTATAAGCATCAACTTTAGATCCAATAGCAATACGAATTTCTTTTTTATGATCATTGCTATCTAGTGCTACATATAAAATAGGTAATAGCACTAAAATAATAAAAATAAGTAATAGCTTTAAAGTTTTCATAAATGCCAATTTCCTTTTTTACTGAAACAAACTATTATATCAAAAAAAAAGCCTTAACTTGCTATACTTTCACAGGTATGATAGGTAGTTGCTGGTGACTTCGGTCACGAGAGGAAAGTCCGTGCTACACATGAGATAGGACTCCATCTAACGGATGGCCAGAGTAATCTGAGGGCAAGTGCAACAGAGAGTATTCAGCCACATGATGGTGAAGGTGAAAGGGTGAGGTAAGAGCTCACCAGTACTTATGGTAACATAGGTAGCTAGGTAAACCCTGTCCGTAGCAAGAAGTAATGGTATTAAATCTCATTAGGTCATTGGATTGACAAAACTGCTTCGCTTGAGCGTATGGGCAACCATACGCCTAGATAAATAACTACCCACGACAGAACACGGCTTATCGTCATACCTACCTAACTTCAATACTAAAACCATTAAATCTTAATCTGTAAGCTGTTGAACTTTAAACTTACCAGCTGAAAGTTCAGCTAAAAACTCTTCCATAGAATAAGTCTGTCTAGCCTCAGTCGTCATAAGATGAATTAAAATATCCCCTAAATCCACCACAACCCAGTCATCACTCTCATCCATGTGTAAAAAGCTTTCACCTAAAGGTTTTAACTCTTTTTTTAATTGATCGGCTAAAGCAGATGCATGTTTAGAAGAAATAGCAGAAGCTATGACCACACGCTTTGCAATGTAATCTACCTCATCTAAGTTAAAAACTTCTAGCTCATCTGCTTTTTTCTCATCTAAAAACGTAACAATACGCTCTGCTCTATCTTCTACACTCATTTCGTTGGTATTCATTTATGAATTTTCCTTTGTCATTGTATTTCTAATTTGTGTTGAACTTATATCAACACTAATGTTTAAGACTTTAAAGTCTCGTAACTTATCACTTTTAATCTCATATCCACTGCGTGTCGCTACAACCCAAATAATTTGAGCATTTAAATACTCAAACGCTTTCCACTTTTCTATATTTTCTAAATTATCTGCTCCTACAATTAGGTAAAGTACTTCATATTTTTTCATAAAATATTTCAAAGTTTCAACTGTTGGGGTTGGCTTTTTTTGATTAATCTCATAATCACTTATAATCACTTTCTCAAAAACATTAAAAAGCTCTTTTGACAAGCTAAAACGCTCTAAAACTGTAAAATGTGATAGGGTTTTAAATGGATTTAAAAAAGTAGGTATGACTATTAGTTTATCTATCTCTAAAGCTTTTAGTGCTTCTTCAATCACTGTTTTATGTCCAAGGTGTGGAGGGTCGAAACTACCACCAAAAAGTGCTACACTTTCTCTATTCTTTTTAAACAACTAATAACCTCAATTTATGTAACATGTAAGTAATTTTAACACACTTTTTCAAAGGAATAGATAAATGGCAGTAAAAGTTGCAATAAACGGACTTGGACGAATAGGTAGATGTGTGGCAAGAATCATTGCCGATAGAGATGATATTGAACTCGTGGCAGTCAATGCAACAGGTGCTGAAGAGATGATTCAATATGGTTTAAAATATGATTCAGTACATGGAAAAAGAGAAGATGTTAGTGTAAGGGATGGTTTCGTTAACATTGGAAATACCAAGGCAAAGCTCTTTGCTGAACGTGACCCTGCAAAACTTGGTTTTGCTGATTGTGGGGCGACCCTTGTTTTAGAATGTACAGGTGCATTTTTAACAGCAGAGTCTGTTCAACCTTACTTAGAAAATGGCATAGAAAAAGTTGTTTTCTCTGCTCCAGCAAAAGATGACACAGCCACATTTGTTATTGGTGCCAATGAAAATGACTATGCTGAAGAAGCAGTTGTTTCAAATGCTTCTTGTACTACCAACGGTCTAGCACCAGTTGCTAAAGTTTTAGACGATGCATTTGGCATTGAATCTGCACTCATGACTACCATTCACTCTTACACAGGTTCACAGCCTATTTTAGATGCGAAACACAAAAAAGACCCAAGAAAAGGTCGTTCAGGTGCTGTCAACTTAGTGCCAACAACAACGGGTGCTGCGAAAGCCATTTCAAAAGTTTTACCAAGCTTAAAAGGGAAAATCAATGGTCAAGCCATTCGTGTTCCTACCCCCGACGTTTCGATGATAGACCTTACTGTCAACCTCAATCAAGAAGTAACAGTTGAAGAAGTACAAACAGCATTCCAGACAGCTTCTGAGAGTTCTCACAAAGGTATTTTAGGGGTAGACTTAGAATACAGAGTATCACAAGACTTCGTAGGTGAAGAACAAAGTACCGTTGTTGTCATGGATACCATTCAAGTTATTAATGGCAATATGGTAAAAGTACTCTCTTGGTATGATAATGAATGGGGTTACTCTGCACGTTTAGTAGATATGGCTGTTCACATTAGTAAGGGAGCATAATTTGAATACATTAAAAGACATTAATATTAATGGGAAAACTGTATTTATTCGTTGTGATTTTAACGTTCCAAAAGATGGAGATGGAAACATTACTGATGATAGAAGAATTCGTGGTGTTCTACCTACCATTCGTTACTGTTTAGACCGTGATTGTAAAATCATCTTAGGCTCTCACTATGAACGTCCTGAACCTGGCATTTATGAAGAAAAATATTCTCTAGCTACGGTGGTCACTCGTCTTCATACCTTACTAAAATTAGCATCAACCATTCAACTAGCTACGGATGTTGTAGGAACTGATGCAAAAGCAAAAGCAGCTGCACTACAAACAGGTGAAGTTCTTGTACTTGAAAACTTACGTTATGAAGCTGGTGAAACCAAAAATGATGAAGCCTTTGCTAAAGAGTTAGCTTCAATGGTAGATATTTATGTCAATGATGCTTTTGGTGCTTGTCATCGATCACATGCTTCCATTGATGCTATGGCAAGACTTTTTGACCATGACCATAGAGCAGCAGGTTTTTTACTCTCAAAAGAAGTAAACTTTTTTGAAAAAACTTTACTCAATCCAATCCGTCCATTTGTTGCTGTTGTTGGTGGATCAAAAGTTTCAGGAAAGCTGGAAGCACTAAGACAACTTATCGATAAAGTAGATAAAGTTATTATTGGTGGAGGAATGGCATTTACTTTTCTTAAGGCAAAAGGTTATGAAATTGGGATCTCACTCGTAGAAGATGAGCTACTTGATGAAGCCCGAACGATTATGATTAAAGCCAGAAAAAAAGGAGTGAAATTTTACTTACCAGTAGATGTTATTGTAGCTCCTGAATTCTCAGATACCGTTCCTAGTAAATATGTTTCCTCTCAAGAGATTCCAGATGGTTGGATGGGATTGGATATTGGACCTGCCTCTTCACGACTTTTCCGTACCGTTTTAAGTGATGCACAAACCATCATTTGGAATGGGCCTATGGGCGTTTATGAAATGGATAAATATGCAAAAGGCAGTCTAAAAATGTCTCACAATATTGCTGATGCCAATGCAACAACCATCGTTGGAGGTGGTGATACAGCAGATGTAGCACTGAGAGCTGGTGATGTTGAGGAGATGACTTTTGTTAGTACTGGTGGTGGGGCAAGTCTTAACCTTATTGAAGGTAACCCTCTTCCTGGAATTGAAGCTTTAAAGGCTTAAAACATGATATACGCAGCAAATTTTAAAACAAATCATACAAGACAATCTACAAAAAATTATATAAAAGAACTTCAATCTAAATTAGATTCTAAAAAACCTGAAGATAAAATCTATATTTTTCCTCCTCTAACAGCACTTGATGCTTTTGAAGGTGACTTTAGCATTGGTACTCAAAATGCTTATCCAGTTGAAAAAGGTGCCTTTACCGGAGAAATAGGTATTGAACAACTTGCTGAATTTAACATCAATACTATTCTCATTGGTCACAGTGAGCGAAGAGATACTCTAGGTGAATCACAAGAAGAAGTCGCTAAAAAATTTGCCTTTTTTAGAGAGCAAGGTTTTGAGATTATCTACTGCATTGGAGAGTCGTTAGAAGTAAGAGAACAAGGAATCGAAGCTGTTATGGAACATCTTATTTCTCAATTTGAAGGTATTGACACGACTTATAATAACTTTATTGTCGCCTACGAACCTATTTGGGCTATTGGGACAGGAAGAACAGCTTCAGTAGAAGAGATTAGCCAAACACACAATTCACTGAAAAAAATTGTTGACAAGGCTTTACTTTATGGGGGGTCTGTTAAAGGGACAAACATTAAAGAGATAGCTTCTATTGAAAGTGTCGATGGGGTATTGGTAGGTGGAGCTTCACTTAGAACAGAAACTTTTTTAGAGTTGGTTTTACATTAATATTACAGTAGGTTTTTAACCTACTGTCGGTAAATGCTCATTCCCTATCCAAACAAATATTAAATAAAGTATCATGGTTAGAATAGGACTTAGCAAGGCTAACCAAATAAATTTTTCTTTGAGCACATAATAAATAGTTGCCCCATAAGCAATGACAATGGCTAGTATATGCGTTAAAAAAAGTACGGTCAGTGAACGCATGACATTCCCTACTATGGCTAAAGTAATAACAGCCCAAAGTAAAAGAAAAGTGATAATAAGCTTTTTAATATTACCATCTTCTTTATACATAACATAACTAAGTGCTACGACTATTAATGGGGCTAAAATCAATAAAAATTTCATCTATTTTTCCTATAACTAAATTTTTTCTACAACATCAATACCTAAAATACTAAGACCTTTTTCAATAACATTTCCTGTTAGGGTCGCCAGTTGTAAACGGCTTATTTTTGTCACTTCATCAATATCATCTCTTAAAATAGGGTTTAACTCATAAAACTTCATAAATACGCTTACCAAATCATAAAGATACGAAGTAATGGTATGTGGTGTAGCCTCAATAGAGGCTTTTGTCAAGGTATCTTCAAACTTTAAAAGCATCAGTGCTAAACGGTGTTCAACCTCATCTTCTACAAGAATATCACCTGTAACTTCTGCTTTATATTTACGTAAAATTGACTGAATTCTTGCATAAGCATACTGCATATAAAGCGAAGTATTCCCCTCAAAAGAGAGCATTTTATCCCAGTTAAAAATGTAGTTTGACTCACGGCTAATACTTAAATCAGCATACTTAACAGCCCCAATACCAATGGCTTTTGCCATAGAAGCTAACTCTTCTTTACTATGTATATTTCTGTCTTTAATTGCTTCTGTTGCACGAACGACAGCTTCATCTAGTAAATCTACCAGTTTAACCGTTCCACCATCTCTTGTTTTAAAAGGTTTCCCACCTTTGTCCATCATGGTTCCAAAAGCAATATGCTCTAAAACTACTTCTTCAGCCACCATTCCAGCTTGTTTAGAAATAGTGAAAACTTGTTTAAAGTGCTGTGCTTGACGTGCATCTACCACATAACAAATACGGTCTGCCTTTAACTCTTTGTCTCTAAAGTTCAGTGCTGCTAAATCAGTCGTTGCATACAGAAAGCCACCATCACCTTTTTGAACAATAGTTGGTGTCTCATCACCCTCTAAAAAAACACACTCAGCCCCATTAGACGTAGTAGAAATATCTTTTTCTTTAAGTGTCTCGATAACTTTTGAAAGTTGATTATTATAAAAGCTTTCTGCTCTCACATCTTCACGTGTAAGATTTACATTTAGTTTTTTATATACCTCTTCACAATGACCCAATGAAGCATTAATAAAACTTTGCCATAACGTCAAACAATGTGTATCTCCCTTTTGAATCTTAACCACATATTCACGTGCTTTATTTGCAAATTCTTCACTCTCATCAAAACGTACCTTAGCATCTTTATAGAACTGTTCAAGGTCTTTTAACTCTTGGGTATTTCCATCAGTATTTTGCTCTTCAAGATAAGCAATAAGCATTCCAAACTGTGTCCCCCAGTCTCCAATGTGATTTTGACGAATCACATTTTCACCTAAAAACTCTAAAAGTGTTGCTAAGGTATCACCAATGATACTTGAACGTAAATGCCCCACATGCATTTGCTTTGCCATATTTGGACCAGAGTAATCAACCACAACTCTCTTAGGCTTTTCTACTTGTTCCACTCCTACTCTAACATCATTTACAATCGCTGTTGTTTGTACAGATAACCACCTATTATCTAACCAAATATTAATGAACCCTGGCCCAGCTACTTCCACTTTTGAAATCATACCTGTGAGATCTACCTGTTCTACTACATTTGTCGCTATTTGTCTTGGATTTTGTTTAAGGATTTTTGCCAGTTTCATAATACCATTAAATTGGTAATCACCAAACTCTGGTTTTGTTGCATCTGAGATAACAATTTCATCTGCTTTAATATCGGCACTGTTTAATGCATTTTCAATAATTTTACTAAGTTCTGATTTGATTTTCATTTGTATTCCGTAGTAGCTAAGTAGCGTTGTATTTATAATACTTTAAAGAGAAGTTTTGCTTTACATTCCCATATTTTACATGGGAATAAGAAAAAAATTACGCTTGTTTGGGAGTCTCTTTAACTTCTGTAGCAGTTGTTTTTACTTCTTCTTTGATTTCTTTAACAGCATCTTTGGCATCAGCTACTTTTTCATCATCATCTTTTACGGCTGACTTAAAGTCTTTAATCCCTTTTCCAATCCCTTTTGCTAATTCTGGTATTTTTTTACCTCCAAAAAGTAGTATAACTACTCCAACGATAACGGCTAATTCTATTCCACCTGGCATATTATAAATCCTTTTACTTATGTTTATTTAATTGATTATACTCTATTTTAGTTAATTATCCCAAATATTAACGAATTTTTCTAATTCTTGGGAACTTTGTTTCAATCTAGCAGCATTCGCAATGATTGCAAACTCATTAGCAGCCTTTGGAATCTCATCATTTATAATCACAAAATCAAATTCACTCACAGCCTTGATCTCTTCTTTAGCATTCTTTACACGACGCTCAATAATAGAGTTATCATCTGTAGCTCTTGCATAAAGACGTTTTTCAAGTTCTCTAAGTGTGGGTGGTGTAATAAAAGCAGAAGTAACATACTCACCCATTTTAGCACGTACCAAACGGTGCCCTTGAACATCAATGTCAAAAATAACCAATTTCCCTAGATTTAAAGCTTCATTCACTGGCTTTAAAGAAGTCCCATAGTAGTTACCATGTACCGTAGCATATTCTAAAAAATCACCAGCTTTAATGCCCTCTTCAAATTCTGCGTGTGTTACAAAATAATAGTCAATACCATGCTCTTCACCTGTACGTGGCTGTCGTGTTGTTGTCGAAATTGAGAAGTAATATTCGCCAATTTGAGAAGAGGCATGATTGATAATGGTACTTTTTCCAGCCCCAGAAGGACCCGAAAGAACTAAAATAGCACCTTGCATTATTGGGTTAATTTAGGGAATTTAATAGTAATATTAACTTTTGCTCCAGCAAGAAGTAGACGTAGGTTTTCAACGGGCATTGCTGCTAGTGTTTTGGCTAAAACATTAGAATCAATATCAGGTTTATCAAGTATTTTTTCTTCTGTAATACTAATCACTTCTTCCTCTTTTTTTTCTTTTTTTTCTTCTTTTTCATCAATAGAAGAGCTAACGGCCATAATAGGAGATAATGGAGGCATAAAATCTTCTAATGTCATATCGTTACTGCTATCTTCTGTGAGAATACCTTTAATGTTTTCAATTTCTGCTTGATCTAAAATCTGTGTCTGTTTTTTTACTTCTTCAAGTACAGGTTTATCTAGTTCAAGTGCTAACTCTTCCTCAAATGATAAAAGTGAAGATTTTTCTTCAATACTATTTTTTATGTCTCGTACCTCATCATCCAATACAAATTCATCCATCACCTCTATTGTTTCTTCTTTTTTATCTATTTTAAACAAATCATCTTCCAATGAAGGTATTTCACTACTTAAATCAAGATCAAAAAGGTCATCATCTTTTGTGATTTTTTCTTCAAGTTTTTCAGGTACAAGCTCATCTGACGGTACAAGCTCATCTGACATAGTTAAATCAAGCTTAGTCTCATCTTCAAACAAATCATCCTCTAAGGTATTGATTTTCAAAGGAAACGCTTCTTCTAACTTCGCATCAAAACTTTCGTTTTTAACTTCCAAGTCTTGATCTTTATCTAAAGTCAAAGCAACTTCTTCTTTTTTCTCTTCCTCTTCATCAAGTCTATCTAAGTCAAAAAGTTCATCTCTATTATCTACTTTTGGCTCATCAAGAATATTAAAATGTTTCTCTTCACTTACCGTATTTTCTAGTTCTTTGGATTCTTCTTCAAGAGAGCGAATCACAGCAGAAACTTCTGAAGGTAAAAAAGGTTTTAAAATAGAAAAGTCAAAAGATGCTCTCTCTTCTTCATCCCCCTCAGCATAAAAAAGTACCGATTTTTGTGTTTTAATATTTTCAGAAATCACATCACGAACATCTTTACTCCATGAATCAGCATCCACAAATACAATGTCATAAGTATCTGAACTAAGTTCTGTTACTTCTTGGATTTCATCTATTTCAATATCTTCTTTTCTTGCACTTAATGCTGTTAAACGTGATACTACTGGATTATTGTTTATTAATAATATTTTCATTTTTGCTCCATAGTCCTAACTAGTTGTTAAATTATAGTGATAATTCTAGTATAATTCCCGTAAAATTTAGGTTAATCAACTTTTTTTATAAATATAATATTAATTTTAAATATTAAATAAAATTCATAATAATATTTTTAAACATTATAAAATGCTATCTTGTTTATAATTATCATACCCTATTGAAAGGCTACTTCTTGCTAGAACTATTTATTGAGACTATTTTTAATATGGGTTATGTAGGCTTTTTTTTCTACATGATTCTAGTAGGTACTTTTATTCCTCTACCCACACAACTTATTTTACTCCCTGCTGGGTTCTTAGTATCACAAGGAAAACTAGATGCTTCTACAACTATTTTAGTTACAGCTATGGGCACAACCGTAGGTGCTATGATTAATTACTTCATGGCAAACTACATCTCTAAAAAACTTGTTAGTCCAGAAAAGATTGCCAAAATACAAAAGTTTTTTCAAAAGTATGGAAAACTTTCTGTAATCTTAGCTCCATTGACATTGGGTATGGGTCAATACATCTCTCTGCCAGCTGGTATTGCTAAAATGGATTTACGCTGGTTTATTCCTCTTATCTTTTTTTCAAATGCCATCTGGAATTCTGCTATGTTAACACTGGGCTATATATTTGGTGATGATGCTAGTTCACATGTACTTTACCTTGGTCTTGGGGGAATGCTACTTGTGATTGCTGTCATTAGTAGATTTGTTTATAAAGAACTAAAAAGTTATTAAAAAGAGATAGCTAGATATAATGCCATCAAAATTCTCTTAATCTAAAAATTATTTCAAAGGACAAACATGTCAACTTACGTATTTGGACACACTACCCCTGATTCTGACTCCATTGTTGGAGCCCATTCACTATCCTATTTAAAAAACCAACTCGGTGAAGACTGTATTCCTACCCGTCAAGGTGAGATCAACCCTGAAACAGCTTTCATTTTAGAGCGTTTTGGTTTTGAAAAGCCAATGCTAAAGACAAATTATGCAGGTGAGAATGTTTACATTATTGACTTTATGGAAAGTTCACAAAGCCCAGAAGACATTGCTGAAGCAACAATTTTAGGTATTGTAGACCACCATAAATTAGGTGACCTTAAAACAGCTGGACCCCTTGAAATGTGGGTACGTCCTGTGGGTTGTTCAAATACCATTGTAAAACAGATGTTTGACTACTTTGGGGTAGAGATTCCAAAAGAGTTAGCTGGAATGATGATGTGTGCTATTTTATCTGACACCGTTATCTTCAAGTCACCAACCTGTACTAAAGAAGATACAAAAGCTGTTAAAGAGTTAGCAGAAATAGCTGGCATTGAAGATCCAAAAGCTTTAGGTATAGAGATGTTCATCGTAAAGTCAGACGTACTTAATGACACAAAAGAAGCACTTGTTCTTAGAGATTTCAAAGACTTCAACATGGGTAGTGAAAAAATTGGTGTTGGACAACTCGAAGTAGTTGACTTATCGGTATTTGACGACATGAAAGAAGAACTTTTTGAAGCAATGCAAAAAATCAAAGATGAAGCTGGAAGACATACCGTACTTCTTCTTCTTACAGACATCATGCAAGAGGGTTCACAACTGTTAGTACTTTCAAATGACAACAGCAAAATAGAAACAGCGTTCAGCGTAAGCTTAGAAGACAATCAAGTATGGCTTCCAAAAGTAATGAGCCGTAAAAAGCAAGTTATTCCATTCCTTGAAGGTCAATTCTAATTCTTAACACCCCTTAGTGTTCCTTTGTTAAACAAGGAACACTTCGCTTATACTAAGCACTGTTTCTCTTTTCCCAAAATTTAAAACTCCACTATAAAGAAGGTCTGATTATGGCACAAAACCATCATTATATCATCGGTGATGTTCATGGTGAATATCCGATGCTATTAGCACTTATAAAAAAACTTCCCAAAAATGCCAAACTCATTTTTGTGGGTGACCTTGTTAACCGAGGAAGACAGAGTCGTGAAGTCGTAGCGTTTGCACGTAAACATGCTCATGCTGTAATTAAAGGCAATCATGAAGGCTATCTACTCGAACATGGTAAAAATATTTTAGAGGCACTTGAAAAAACTGATGATGCTGACTTAGGTAACCTTTGGAACTATATTGGTGGTGTCCAAATGTTATGGTCCTATAAACTCTTAAGACGCCGTAAAGACGATATCTTTGGCATCATACGAAACCATGAAGACATTGCAGCCCTTAAAAGTGATTTGGCGTGGATTAAAGCTTTACCACTCACGCTTGAATTGGGTGAATTAACAAACTACTCTCTACCTGTGGTCATTAGTCATGGAAGCATTGGGGACTATTGGCATTTACAAGAGTCTCATCCAGACATGTTTGAAATGCATGTTCTAAGTAACCGAGTTCCACCTTCTAAAGAAAGTCCCATATTTAACATTTATGGGCATGAAGTTGTACCAACAGTAGTTCAAGGAGAAACCTTCATTAGCCTTGACACAGGCTGTGGAAAATATCATGATGGGAAGCTTAGTGCTTATTGTCTTGAGACAAAAGAGATTTTTGAGGTTTTTAAATAAATAGATAGTGATACTATTTTAAAAGATGAAGTTGATTTTACTTGCGTCTTTTAGGTCGTCTTCTTTTTTTTACTCTTATATTTGTATTATAAATTGTAATAAGTGTATCACCTACAATTACGAGGGTTACACCACCTTTGTCTCTAATTTTTAGAAGTGTTGTACGATAAACATTAAGTCTTGTAATCAGTAATTCATTTTTTAAATATTTTATTTTTTTTATAAAACCATGTACAAGAACAATATTAATTAACTCTTTATTCATACCACGTTGAGACATTTTTTGCATACTGTGTTTTGTTTTTATAATCCCTTTTTAGCCTTGATTGATTTTAAATA
>CACVAZ010000140.1:11610-19770 GCA_902727995.1 uncultured Sulfurovum sp. | reverse complement strand
TTTAGACTTTACTTATAGATTTTCAATTTGTGATGCTTGTTTTACTAAAGGTCGAAGAGGAAGCAGAAATAATAATCGAGGGGCAAGAAATAGCAATGTTAAAAATGGAGAAAAAAAAACAAAACGAACGTCATCGAGAAGACGTTCGTAATATTTCTTTTAAAAAACTATACTTTAGGTCCAGCTACTGAATAGTCAAACTCTTCACCACTGTCGTTATAACGGTCAAAGTTTTCTATAAATTTAGTACCTAACTCTTTTAAAGTATCATTAAACTTAGCTTCATCATCCCATGTATTTTTAGGATTTAAAATCGAATTGTCTTTAATTCCAGCTAATGATGTTGGAACTTGTAAATTAAAGACAGGAAGAGTTTCAAACTCTGCATCATTAATTGAACCATTTAAAATACCATTAATACAAGCTCTAGTATCTTTGATACTCATTCTCTCACCTTGACCATTAAGACCTGTATTAACAAGATAAACATTAACATCATGACCATCAATCTTTTCACCTAAAAGATGAGCATATGCTGTAGGGTGCAATGGTAAAAATGCTTCACCAAAACAAGCAGAAAAAGTGGTTACAGGCTCAGTAATACCACGCTCAGTACCAGCAACTTTAGCTGTATATCCACTAAGAAAATAATACATAGCCTGTTCTTTTGTTAACTTAGAAACAGGAGGAATAACACCATAAGCATCGTATGATAAGAATATAATATTATTGGGATGACCAGCTTGTAAGTCTTCCTTATGATTCACAATATGTTCTATAGGATAAGAAACACGTGTGTTTTGTGTTTTAGAAACATCTTTATAATCAACATTTCCTGCATTGTCAGCAACAACATTTTCTAAAAGAGCATCTTTAACAATCGCCCCAAAAATTTCTGGTTCATTCTCTTCTTTTAAATCAATAACTTTAGCATAACAACCACCTTCAAAGTTAAAGACACCATAATCATCCCAACCATGTTCATCATCACCGATTAATGCCCTGTCCGGATCAGTTGAAAGCGTTGTTTTCCCTGTTCCTGAAAGACCAAAGAAAAGACAAACATCACCAGCATCACCAACATTCGCTGAACAATGCATGGAAAGTTTACCCTCCAGTGGTAGCCAGTAGTTCATCATTGAAAAAATTCCTTTTTTCATTTCACCACCATACCATGTTCCACCAATAATAGAAATATTTTCTTCTACGTTAAAACAAGCAAATACATCTGAATGTAAGCCCATCTCTTTGTAGTTAGCATTGGATGTTTTACAAGCATTATAAACAACAAAATCTGGTTCAAAATTTTTAAGTTCTTCTTCTGTTGGACGAATAAACATATTTTTTACAAAATGGGCTTGCCAAGCTATTTCAGAAATAAAACGAACTGAACGCTTACTAGCTTCTGATGAACCTGCATAAACATCCATGACATAAATGTCTTTTCCTGAAAGTTGTGTTGTTGTTAAGTCAAAAAGTGTGTCAAATTTTTCTTTATCAATCTTTTGGTTAATGTCTCCCCAAGAAATATTTTTATTAGAATCAGGATGATCAACAAAATATTTATCTTTAGGACTTCTACCTGTAAAGATACCAGTATCACACATTGCTGCACCAGTAGATGACATTTTACATTCATTATTGTTAATTTCATGTGCTTGAAGTTCATCATAGCTTAGGTTATAATAAACCTTCCCAATGTTTTCAAGTCCTAATTTGTCGAGACCATTTGGCATACGGCTGCTCATTTCTGCACCTTTGTGTTTATATGTATTGTTTTCTGCTATTTTGTTCTTAAATAATATAACAAATTAAAAGTGACAAAGTCACCTTTAATTTACCATATTTAAGAGTGTGAAATAGCATTCTAAAATGCTGTTACAAAGTAATGAGATTATACTATTGAAAAGATTTTAATAAACTTACTTAATCAAAGATTTTAAAACAACGTTACTCAATGCAACGCTGTTTTCCTAAGAAGTTATTTAAAAATAGAAAGAAGTACACCAGCTGCAACAGCTGAACCAATAACACCTGCTACGTTTGGTCCCATTGCATGCATAAGTAAGACATTCCCTGGTTTCTCTTCAGAACCAACCTTTGAAACAACCCTAGCTGACATTGGTACAGCAGATACACCAGCTGCCCCAATTAGTGGGTTAATTGGCTCATCCGAGTATTTGTTCATAACCTTTGCCATCAGTACCCCTGCAGCTGTCCCAACGGAGAATGCAATAAGCCCAATCACCATAATTCCCATTGTCTCTAAAACTAAGAACTTGTCTGCTGCTAGTTTTGAACCAACACCAAGACCTAAAAAAATAGTAACAATATTTATTAAAGAGTTTTGCATAGTATCAGATAATCTATCAACAACACCTGACTCTTTAGCAAAATTACCAAAAGCAAATGCACCAATAAGTGGAGCAGACTCTGGTAAAAGTAAAAGTGCTAACATAAGTACAACAATAGGAAAAATAAGCTTTTCTAATCTATGTACTTTCCGTGTCGTCTTCATTACAATTACGCGTTCTTCTTTGGTTGTTAAAGCTCTCATTATTGGAGGTTGAATAACTGGAACCAATGCCATATATGAATAAGCTGCAACAGCAATTGCCCCTAACATATCAGGTGCTAATCTATTGGCGATGAAAATTGATGTTGGACCATCTGCTCCACCAATAATTGAAATAGCAGATGCATCTTGAATATCAAATCCAATGATAACAGCACCCACTAAAGCACCAAAAATACCAAATTGTGCAGCCCCACCAAGGATTGCTGTTTTAGGATTGGCTAAAAGTGGACCGAAGTCAGTCATCGCACCAACACCCATAAAGATTAAAAGAGGAAAAAACTCATTGGCAATACCCATATTATAAATAATACCAAGCATTCCACCTTCTCCACCCATTCCTGCTAAAGGGATATTTGCAAGTAGACCACCAAAAGCAATAGGGATTAAAAGTAAAGGTTCAAAGTTCTTAGCAATTGCTAAATAGAACAAAATAAAAACAATTAGAATCATAATAATACGACCAAGAGAAGACTCAAACCAAGTCATTTCTCTTTCATAAGCTGCACCCTTAGGTTCAGACGTCATTTCTCCATCATTAACATCAAAAAGAGCATTAAGTCCTGTCGTTTGCCACCAAGAACCAGCTAATTCGCCTATTGTTTTCGACTCATAAGTTTGCTTTTCTGTACTCACTTCTTCTGTAATAGGTGCTGTATCATGACTACTTGCTTCTGACATTGAAGTCAACGCAATCATAGCAAAAAGAAGCGAAATTAAAATCTGTTTTAAGTTCATGGATTAATCCATTGTGGCAAGAAGCTGTCCGTCGATTACGGCATCATTTGTATTGACTTCAATAGATTTAATTACCCCTGCTTTATCAGCAACAATATCAATTTCCATTTTCATAGCCTCAAGAATCATAATTTGTTCACCCTCAGCTACAGAATCTCCTGCTGCTTTTAAAATTTTCCAAACATTACCTGGTGTTTGAGAATTAATTTCAACGGAACCTTTTCCACCTAGTACAGGTACTGTACTTGGAACTGCTGTAGCTACTGGAGCTGCACTTGGAGTGATTTGAATATCTCCGTCACCCTCTGCTACTTGTACGCTATATTGTTTACCGTCTACTACTACTGTATAATTTCCACTCATCTCTTCTTCTCCACAATTTTGATTGTTTTTACCTTTTCTGATCATTAAAGGACTTTCACCCTTTAAGAACGCAATACCTTTTTGATCACATGCTGCTGCAATAAAGATATTTTCTTCACTTGTCTCTAAACCTTCTTCTTCTAAAACTTTAGTCCAGTGTGCAATAGATTTTTCTTCTACAGCATCTGCAAGATCTAAAGGATTTTCAGTTGTTGGTTCAAGTTTTAATTTTTCTGATGCCATCGCAACAATAGTAGCATCTGGAGCAACAGGTGTTTGACCAAAGTAGCCCAATACCATACGACCATAACCAGGTGCAATTTGCTTCCATTTTCCAAACATAACATTAGCATAAGCTTGTTGCCAATAGAACTGAGACACAGGTGTTACAGAAGTACCATAACCACCTTTTTCAACAACTTCTTTCATTTCAGCAATAACTTCATCAAATTTATCTAAATTTCCAGCATCTCTCATCATCTGTGTGTTTGCTGTCAATGCACCACCTGGCATCGGAGAAAAAGGAATAAGAGGTGAGACTTGTGTTGCTTCTGGTGGGATCATGTATTCAGCCAAACACTCTTTTAAACGCTCTTCATATTTAAGAACTTTATTAAGCTGTAAGTCACCAAGATTGTAATTCGTACCTTTAGTAGCATGTAACATTGTTAAAATGTCTGGTTGTGATGTACCACCAGATACAGGAGATGCTGCCATATCAATACCATTTGCTCCAGCTTCAAGTGCTGCTAAATAAGAAGCAACCGAAACCCCTGCTGTCTCGTGAGTATGAAGTCTTAAATGAATTTCTTCACCTAAAATTTTTCGAGCCATAGCAATGGTTTCATATACTTTATTAGGATTGGCTGTTCCAGAAGCATCTTTAAAACATAAAGAATCAAATTCCATTCCAGTATCTAACATATTACGAAGAGTTTTTTCATAAAAGGCTACATCATGTGCCCCTTTACACCCTGGTGGTAAATCCATCATGGTAATAACAGCTTCATGATTAAGTCCGTACTTTTTAATACAAGATGCTGAATAGGCTAAATTATTCACATCATTTAAAGCATCAAAATTTCGAATCGTTGTGGTACCATGCTTTTTAAATAATTTTGCATGAAGGTCAATCATCTCACGACTACCTGTATCAAGCATCACAGTATTAATACCACGTGCAAGTGTTTGAAGATTTGCCTCTGGACCTACTATTTCCCTAAATCTATCCATCATTTCAAATGCATTTTCTTGCAAATAGAAATAGAGACTTTGAAATCTAGCTCCACCACCAAATTCAAAGTGATTAATACCTGCATTTTTAGCAGCTTCTACTGCTGGAAAAAAGTCGTCCATGAGAACACGCCCACCAAAGACAGACTGAAATCCATCTCGAAAGGTTGTGTCCATCACATCAATATATTTTTTTGCCATCTTATACCTTCATTTTTATGATTTATTGTTACGAAATTCTGTTACAGCAGCAATTATTGCAGCAACTTTTTGTTGCTCTTCGTCTGCTATCTTACCTGCTTTAGCAGCAGGAATTTTTGAAGTATCTTCGGGAAAATACTTTGCAATGAGTTTAGCTTGTATCTCAACCACTTTGACAAGAATGATAAGAAATAAAAATACAACTCCCATTCCTAGTAGCATAAACTTAAAAGCTTCAACAACATAATTAACTTCATCAGCCATGAAAACCCCTCTATTAGTAATTTTATAAAATATTTTAGGCTAACTTTACTTGAAAATGGTTAATTTGTTATCTCTTTTTTTTCTTGTTATTCTTACGTGCTACTTTTTGATCGTCTTGATAATTATCTATCATAGATTTTACAGTAGTTCGATCAAAACCAATTTGATTTTGATTATTAACTTTTTCTTCTAAAAGAAGGGTCACAACACGCTCAACAAATTCATGGTAATCCATATCCTCCATACTATCAATAAAATCAATTGCATGAGGAAGAATTTCAACCTCCTGAACCATCGTTTGTAAGCTTGAAAAATCAATAGTACTTTCTATACGCTCACTATCTAAAGAAAGACTTGCAAGTTTCATCTCAGCTCCTACTTCTTTTTGAATTCTTTGTAGTTCTCTAAACTCTTCAGTTGAGACTAAAGTGATGGCTTTTCCAGCTTTTCCAGCACGACCCGTTCGTCCAATTCGATGTACATAAGATTGTGGATCAAAAGGAATATGAAAATTAAAAACATGAGAAACATTTTTAACATCTAACCCACGTGAAGCAACATCCGTAGCTACCATAATTTTAGATTCACCACGACGGTAGCCTTTCACAATACACTCTCGATCTGTTTGCTCTAAATCTCCATGCAAACCTTCTGCTAAGAAACCCATAGCCTTTAAGTGTTCTGTTAATCTATCTACTTCTCGTTTCATACGACAAAAAATAATACATTTATTGGTCTTTTCTGTCTCCAATAATCTAACAATGGCTTCATCACGTTGTGACTCTTCAATAACATAATATTCTTGTTCAATTACATTATTAGCTACTCCATCATTCTCGTTGACGACTGAAACAAATTGTGGATTAGTCAAAATTTCGTTAGCCAATTCTTTAATAGGTTCGGGCATCGTTGCAGAGAATAGTAATGTTTGTCTGTTTTGGGGTATATATTCAAATATCTCTTTAATCTCTTCCAAAAATCCCATATCTAGCATCTCATCGGCTTCATCAAGGACAATAATTTCAGGATTAAAAGCATCAATTTTACCTTTTTTATAAAGGTCTTTTAAACGTCCAGGTGTTGCCACAACAATTTGTACCCCTTTATTTATAAGTGCTATTTGTCGTCCATAACCTACGCCACCATACACAGTAATAGTACGTATACCACAAAAACGTCCTAAATGGTAAAGCTCATCTGCAACTTGTGTTGCCAGTTCACGCGTAGGGGTAATAACCAATGCACGTTCTATCTCTTTTTTGGCTATTTTATCCATAAGGGGTAACCCAAAAGCTGCTGTTTTACCTGTTCCTGTGTGAGCTTGTCCCACCAAATCTTCACCTTTTTCAATGATGGGAATAACCATCTCTTGAATAGGACTTGGTTCTTTAAAACCAGCTATCTTAACCCCTTTTAAGAGGTCTTTATGAAAATTAAATTCATTAAATATCAAATCATTTACCTTGTAAAATCAACAAGAATAGACAGATTTCTGTCTACCCTTATAATATCATTAACAGAATAATTCCAAAAATTATTCTATAAATACCAAATGCAACAAATGTAAACCGTTGCAAAAAAACAATAAAAAGCTTTATAGTAATATATGCCACAACAAAGGCAACCACAAAACCGACCATAAATGCAGTCAAATCAGCACCAACAAACTCGTCATAATGTTTTAATAAATCATAACCAGATACAGCCATCATAACGGGAATTGCTAGTAAAAAAGAAAATTCTGTAGATGCTTTTCTATTTACACCTGAGAGCATACCAGCAATAATGGTTGAACCAGCCCTAGAAGTTCCTGGAACTAACGAGAGTACTTGACCAAAACCAATACTCATTGCTTGAAACCAACTGACATCTTCTACTTCTTTAGCAATTTTTTCTTCGTCTTTATGAAAATGTTCTACGATAATAAAAATAATACCACCAATAATAAACATCCATGCAACCGTAGATGGAACAAAAATTTCTTTAACCCAATCTTTCAGTAAGAAACCTATTATAGCCAATGGCAAAAATGCTGCCATAATCTTTTGCCACAAAGCAATCTCATTTAGATTAATCTTATCTCTATAGAGAAGCATCACTGCCAAAATGGCTGCAAATTGTATAATTACCATATATGCATCCATCACAGCACTTTTTTCTATGCCTAAAAACTCACTCGCAACAATCATATGTCCCGTCGATGAAATGGGTAAAAACTCTGTAAACCCTTCTATAATACCTATTATAATGGCTTGTACTATGTCCATGCGTTCAAATCCTATATTAATTTATTTTAAGTTCTACGTATAATCTATAAATTTTTCTTATATTTTGTTAAAAAATGTCAAAAAGAGGCAGTTTTTAAACTATTTTTAAAATTTCTCTTAAATCTTTTATTTCAACACAGTGTGTTGCAGCCTCTTTTAAAATAGGTTTAGCACAAAAGGCTACACGCGTATCAGCATGAGCAAACATACTCAAATCATTAGCACCATCACCCACTACCAATGTATTTTCACGAGTAATGCCTAAAAGATTTTGCAAACGTACTATCATGTCTCCTTTTGCCTCTGAATACATCATCTCTCCACCAACAGCACCTGTCAAAACATCATCTTTTGCATGTAAAAAGTTAGAAAAATCAGCAGAAACTCCTAACTTTTCACAAGCTGGTTTTGTTGCATCTCTAAAACCACCTGAGAAGCAAACCACGGTATATCCACGTTCTTTAAGCCCTTTTACTACTTCTTCTGCCCCATTCATCATGGGTAAGGTTTTACATATTT
>CACVAZ010000140.1:0-11510 GCA_902727995.1 uncultured Sulfurovum sp. | reverse complement strand
GGTGATCCTGCAAAGTTTTCAGATCAACCTGAAGTTAAAGGTGTTTTAGAACGTGATTCAACACTTCTTTTAAGTATTATTTATAAAATCAACAATGGTTTTTCCTATTCAAACAAAGAATTAAACCCTAAACCTCAGCCTATCTATCCTTTTGCTGTTTCCAATGCTTATTCAAAAGACATGAGACGCATCAAAAAAGGGATGTTAAAAAAACTCAACTATGGGGCAAGAGGTATTATTACCCAACCTGTTTATGACCTAGAAAATGCCAAAGAGTTGCTAGAGATTTTTGAAGAGTGTAAACATGAAAGTGTACGTGATACAGCTAAAAATGCAGCCTTAATTTTAGGACAATTTCCTGTTGTTCGTGCAAGAACTGCTAATTTTATTTCTGATAAAGTTCCAGGAATTACCGTTCCTAAAATCATCATTGAAGAGATGGACTTAGCTGCTATGGATGGAGAAGATAAGGAACAGGAAATTGGCTTTAATATCTCTAAAGAAATTTTTGATGACATTCTAAAAGTTCATCCAAAAATGCACCTTATGACTCACAACCGTTTCGATTTATGCTCCGATCTTATTGGTGATAATAATTTAGACACAATTAAATAGTAAACTAAAAAAAAGGAATGACGATGACAAAAGAAGCATACATCGATCAAGTCAATCAGGCAAATAACTACGGACATACAGGTAATCAAAAAATGGGGCATATGAATAACTTTAATGAACCTTCAGTTTACAGTGACCCTGTTCCTGTAGATTCTCCTTTAGCTTATTTAGAAATGGGCTCTGGTTTTATCATTGGTTTGGCAGTAGGTTTTTTTATAAAAAAGAGTTTTAAAATAGTACTTTTCATTTTAGGTTTTGCACTCATTGCTACTTTTTACATGGAATCTCAAGGTATCTTTACTATTAATGACCAAGTTTTAGAAGAAAGTATTGCCAATGGCGTAAAATATTTTGACTATTTAGTCTCTGCTGTAAAAGAGCGTATTACAAGTTTTCAATCTGGTGCTGGTGCATTAGCAGGATTTCTTGTTGGTCTTAAACTTGGTTAATTAAATGAAAATTTTAGTCTCTGCTCTTGAACCCTCTTCTAACCTACATCTAAAAGAGGTTCTAAAGCATAGTAAAGAGCTAGAACTTATTGGTATATTTGACAAATCTTTAGGTACACCACTTTATGACCTCTCTGAAATGGCAATTATGGGGCTTGTTGATGCCTTTAAAAAACTAAGATGGTTTTTTAAAGTAGCAGATGAAATGGTAGCCTTAGCAAAGGATGCTGACAAAATTTTACTTATGGATTCTTCAGGATTTAATTTACCTCTTGCTAAAAAGCTAAAAAAAGCTTATCCTAAGAAAGAAATTATTTATTACATTTTACCTCAAATTTGGGCAAGTCGCCCTAAACGTGCCAAAAAATTAGAGCTTTACTGTGACAAACTTTTAGGTATTTTACCTTTTGAAATTGACTATTACCAAAGTAAAGCACAATACGTTGGTCACCCTCTTTTAGATGAGATTCAAGTCAAAGCAAGTAATGAAAAAAAAGAATATATTGCTTTTATGCCTGGAAGCAGAAAAAGTGAAATTAACAAGCTTTTACCTATTTTTAGAGAAGTAAGAAAAAAATTGTCTGACAGAAAAGCACTGCTCATTATTCCTAAGACATTTAGTGATGAAAAAATTAAAACCCTTTATGGTGATTTAAGTGAATTTGAAATTGCTAAAGATACCCATGTAGCTTTGGCTAAATCGGAATTTGCTTTCATTTGTTCAGGGACAGCTACCCTAGAAGCTGCACTTATTGGTACACCATTTACCCTAACTTACATTGCTAAAAAGATAGATTTTTTCATTGCTACTAAACTTTTAGGCATCACACAGGTTGGTTTAGCGAATATTATTTTAAGCAAATACAATCATAGTACTTTACATAATGAATTACTTCAAGACAAAGTAACCGTTGAAAATTTATTAAAAGAATATAAACAAAGCAATAAAAATATCTTCCAAAATAAAGCTAAAGAACTTAAAAAATATTTAGCTAATGGAAGCTCTAAAAATATTTCAAAAATTTTAAATGCTTAAATTATACTAAAATTTAAGAATTTATACCACAACTCTTAAAAAAAATGATATAATCTAAACAGTTCTAATTATTTGGTTAGAATATTATTTTGTTTTAAATTATTTTTATATATTTCAATCTATTAAAAAACTATTTCAAGGAAGAGAAAGTGCGAGAATTACTTTTAGTTAGTATATCAGCCTTATTAGGATATATTGTTTTTTCTGCATTTTCAACAAGTGAAACCCCCTCAGAAGCTTTTCAAAAAATCATTGACCAACCCCATGAGAACAGACAAGTAAATCATGATCTCGCTGTGAATAATGTCCATAATAAACATGAAGAAGAATTAATAGCATTGGAAAACAAACATAAGTTAGAAGAGTTACAAGTTTATGGTGAAATAAAAAGATACAATAAAGAAAATGAAACAAAAATTGAATTAAAAAAATTAGATAATGAGTTAAATCATAAATTGGCTGTACTAAAAATTGATTCTGAGGATAAAGATAAAAATAAAGATAATGGAACACTAATCATTTTAGCCTTACTATTATTTTTATTATTTTTTATTTACTTAAAATATAAAAAACAATTAAATGAGATAGAGTTACAAAGAAAAGAAAAATATGAGGAAATGATGGCTAAAAAAGAATATGCTGAAAAAATTCTAGCTTACATGAGTCAAGGAAACCTCTCTTTTGAAACAGAAAAAAAACTTTTAACCATTCTCGATGAACTCAATGGAAAAATAATTGAACATCGAGACAAAAATGACATGTATCATCCCAATCCAGATATTATTCAACTTTCAAATATTAATAAAGTAAAAAAATCTTAAAAAATTATGATAACATTCCCTAATTCTTGAAATAGCAAAAGGAAAATACCCATCTTAGTTCATATTTGTTGTGCCGTCGATAGCCATTATTTTTTAAAAAAACTCCAAACCCAATATCCACAAGAGACATTAGTAGGCTTTTTTTATGACCCTAATATTCACCCCTATTCTGAATATAAATTACGCTTACTCGATGTCAAGCGTTCCTGTAAGATGTTAGGCATTGAGCTTATTGAGGGTGACTACGATGTAGACAATTGGCTTAAAGCTGTTCGTGGTTTTGAAAATGAACCTGAAAAAGGTGAGAGGTGTGCCATATGTTTTGACAAACGATTTGAAGTAACTGCCCAAAAAGCATCCCAAATGGGTGAAGCTACTTTTACCTCTACTCTACTAACTTCTCCTAAAAAATCCCTCGAACAACTAAAGTATGCTGGTGATGTATTGGCTAAAAAGTTTAACATAAGCTTTATCGCTCCTGATTACCGTAAAGCTTCTGGAACACAAGAGCAAAATATTTTGGCAAAAGAAGATGCCCTTTACCGTCAAGATTATTGTGGTTGTCTTTTTGCACTGAATATACAACGCAATCAACAAAAGAGATTGGCAGATGAACTATTTTCTCCTATCTCTCAACAAATTCAACCTGAATCCATTGAAGCACGAATAGCACTTTATGAAAAACGTTGGAGATTAGAAGATGTAAATATAAAGCATAAAATCGTAAAAGAGCGTTTTTTGAATTGGCGTCAAATACATGGACACTTACGTATAAAGAAAAAAACTGTTCCTGCTCATTTTTTACCTCTTTCTACTTTAAAAAATGAATATACAAGAGGTAAAATTGATAATCAAATAAATCAATTACATTATATGAACAGAGATGAAGTAAAATTTATTACCTTAACCACCTATAATCAGCTTTCGGGGTCTAACTATTCTGATATCAATACATTAATTTTTAACACGCCTTCTTTTGAGAAGGAACTTAAAATTAGAAATCACTTAATATCTAATCCCTATGATTTGTCTTGCATCCTTGTTGTTGAAGAAATTCCTAGCCAAAAACTAGAAATTATTTATAAAAGCCATATATATGAGGATGTCAGAGAAGTTCTGTTAGAAATTTCTTAATATTTTAGTTATTTTTAGATAAAATATTTAAAATTAATCTCTAAAGGCTAAATCGATGCTATATGATGTCGTTGAAATTCAAAAAATCTTACCACATAGGTATCCATTTTTATTGGTTGACCGTGTTACTGGACTTGAAAAAGGTGTAAGTATTGAAGCTTATAAAAATGTTTCAATTTCTGAACCAATTTTTCAAGGACACTTTCCTGATCATCCTATTTACCCTGGGGTTATGATTATTGAAGGTATGGCACAAGCTGGAGGGGTACTGGCATTTCAAAGTTCTAATTCAGAAGACCAAGAAGAGATGGAAAATAAAGTTGTCTATTTTATGAGTATAGACAAAGCTAAATTTCGTTCCCCTGTAACTCCTGGTGATCAACTTGTTTATAAACTCGATGTTATAAAACAACGAGGTGCAGTTTGGCAATTAGATGCAAAAGCTTATGTAGATGAAAAACTCGTAGCTCAGGCTGAACTCAAAGCCATGATCGTAGACAAATAAGGACTCCCTTGTCAAATATACATAGTTCAGCTGTGATAGACGATGGTGCAGAAATTGGTGCAAATGTAAAAATTGGACCATTTGTTACCATATCAGCTCAAACAATTATTGGTGATAATACCGTCATAGATGCTCATGCTGTTATCACTGGTAAAACAACTATTGGAAAAGATAATCATATTTTCTCACATGCTGTTATTGGGTCTATTCCTCAAGATTTAAAGTTTAATGGTGAAGAAGTTGAACTTATCATCGGTGATAATAACAAAATCCGTGAATTTACCCTGCTTAACCCTGGGACTATTGGTGGTGGAAGTGTCACTAAGATTGGTAACAATAATCTGCTTATGGGTTATGTTCATTTAGGACATGATGTGATTATAGGAAATAACTGTATCTTAGCCAATGGAGCAACCTTAGCAGGACATGTTGAGTTGGGTAACCATGTTGTTATTGGTGGACTAACTCCTATCCATCAATTTGTACATATTGGTGACTATGCTATGATTGGTGGAGCGTCAGCCTTAAGTCAAGACATTCCTCCTTATTGTTTGGCTGAGGGAAATAGAGCTATACTAAGAGGTCTTAACTTAACGGGCTTAAGAAGAGCCCTCCAAAGAGATGAAATTAACGAATTAAAAATAGCCTATAAAGAACTGTTTGAAAGTCCTAAAGCACTTCAAGAAACAGCAAAAAATTTACAATCAACAAGTTCTTCGGAGCATGTAAAAAAACTAGTAGAGTTTATCGCAAAATCAAAACGTGGTATTCCATATATAAGGAAATAAAAAATGGCTAAAAAAGAGTGTAGTTTTTGTGGAACTACAGAAAAAGAAAACAATCCATTTATTGCAGGAAATGGAGCTTATATTTGTTCTAATTGTGTTACATCTGCTCATAAAATTCTTTTTGGTGAAGATGAAAACTTCACTGAAAACAATGAACCTCAGACATTACTTATACCAAAAGAAATTCATCGAATGTTAAATGAATATGTTATCGGTCAAGAATCAGCTAAGAAAACATTAGCTGTTGCTGTATACAACCATTACAAAAGAATTTTTAAATATAGTCAAAACAATGACACAAGTATTGAAAAGTCGAATATATTATTGATTGGACCCACTGGTTCAGGTAAAACACTTTTAGCACAAACCATTGCTAAATTTTTAGATGTACCCATAGCGATTTCAGATGCAACCAATTTAACTGAAGCTGGTTATGTAGGTGAAGATGTTGAAAATATTTTAACAAAACTTCTTCAATCAGCTGGAGATGACGTTCAAAGAGCTGAACGAGGTATTATTTTCATTGATGAAATGGATAAAATTGCACGAATGGGTGAAAACCGTTCTATTACGCGTGATGTCTCTGGTGAGGGGGTACAACAAGCACTTCTAAAAATCATTGAGGGTTCTGTTGTTAATATTCCCCCAAAAGGTGGAAGAAAACATCCAAATCAAGACTTTTTACAAATTGATACAAAAAATATATTGTTTATTTGTGGTGGTGCATTTGACGGCGTTGAAGAAATTATACAAAAACGATTAGGTGCTAACCAATTAGGTTTTGGACAAACAAAAAGATCAAATAAAGAAAATGAAGATGTAATGCATTTAATTGAATCTGATGACTTGGTTCAATTTGGAATTATTCCAGAACTTATTGGAAGACTTCATGTTACAGCAACGCTAGAACCTATTACATTAGATTCAATGGTACGTATATTAACCGAACCTAAAAATGCCGTGACTAAACAGTATCAAAAACTTTTTGAGATTGATAATGCCATCTTAACATTTGAAGAGTCTGCATTAAAAGCCATAGCCCAAAAAGCTATCAAGCGAAAAACAGGTGCTAGAGGTTTACGTTCAATCATGGAAGAAGCATTATTAGATATAATGTATGAATTGCCAGAGCTTGAGGGGTATGAGATTGTAGTGACAAAAGAAGTGATTAATGACAGAAGTAAACCTCTTTACATTAAAAATTCTAAGATAGCATAAAATAAACTAAAACAAAGCATAGGGGTAAAAATGTTAAAAAAAATATTAGGAATTTTTTCTAATGACTTGGCAATAGACTTAGGAACAGCCAATACACTAGTATTAGTAAAAGGAAAAGGTATTGCAATCAATGAGCCATCTGTTGTTGCCATTCAATATGATAGAAGAGGTAGAGAACATATTTTAGCCGTTGGTCAAGAAGCAAAAGATATGGTAGGTAAAACACCAGGAAATATCAAAGCAATCCGTCCTATGAGAGATGGGGTTATTGCAGATTTTAACGTAACGGAAATGATGATTCGTTACTTTATTGAAAAAGTACATAACAGAAAAGGTCTTTTCTCTCCTAGAATAATTATTTGTGTTCCTTTTGGTCTAACACAAGTTGAACGTAAAGCTGTAAAAGAGTCTGCTATGTCTGCAGGAGCGAGAGAAGTTCACCTGATAGAAGAGCCTATGGCAGCTGCTATTGGTGCTGGAATCCCCGTAAAAGATCCTAATGGGAACTTGGTTGTTGACATTGGTGGGGGGACTACTGAAATTGGTGTTATTTCTCTTGGAGGGCTTGTACTTTCTAAATCTATTAGAACAGCTGGAGATAAAATGGACAAATCAATCATTGATTACATGAAAAAGAATTTTAATCTTCTGATTGGAGATAGAGTTGCTGAAGAAATGAAAATTAATATTGGAACAGCCATTCAACTTGAAGAAGAACTGGTCATGCAAGTCAAAGGTCGAGATCAAGTAGCTGGACTACTAACAGCCATTGAAATTAACTCAGAACATATGAGAGATGCCATGAAAGAACCAATTAGAGAGATTGCCGAAGCACTAAAACTTGTACTTGAACAAACGCCTCCTGATTTAGCTGGTGATATTGTTGAAAATGGTATTGTTTTAACAGGTGGTGGTGCTTTAATTAGAGGTCTTGACAAATATTTGTCAAACATCATCAAACTCCCTGTTTATGTAGCTGAAGACCCCCTCCTCGCTGTTGCCAAAGGTACAGGGAAAGCATTAGAAGAGATAGATATTTTACAACATTCTGCCTATGAAGACTAGCCGATTAATAATACTATTTATATTTATTACCCTTACAATCCTCCTCTTAAAAAAAGAGGAAAGCTTTCAGAATAACTTTGCACTGCTAACTTTACCCATAAAACAAAGTTATCTAGAACTTTCAAACTCAATCCAAGGTGCTATTGATAAATATTTAAACCAAGCAGAATCAATAGAAATACTAAAAGATGAAAACCTTCTACTTCGTAAATATCTTTATCAACAAAAAATAAATCTTATAGAGCTTAAACAATTAAATCAATATAATGAGAAAAAATTTAATAATTTTAATAATATTTTACGAGTACAAACCATATCATACAAAAAGCTCAATGACTTCTCTCAAATTTATCTTACAAAAGGTGAAGAATTAGGTGAAGATAAGATCTATGGACTTATTCAAAAAAATGTTGTTGCTGGTATAGCCCTTAAGAGTGATGGGCCACTTAAAGGAATTTTACTTTCAAACCCTATTTGCCAATTTTCAACTTTTATTGGAGATAAAAAAACACCAGGTATTGCAAAAGGTATTAATGCCCAAAGCATAGAAGTAAACTTCATACCTAAATGGTCCAATATAAAAGTGGGAGACAAAGTTATGACTTCTGGACTAGATAATATTTTTCTACCAGAAATCCCTGTAGGTATTGTTTCTAATATACTTACAAGGAGTACCTACAAAACAGCTATTGTTAAAACCTATGCTGATGTTTTACACCCAAGCTTCTTTTATTTAGTTAAAGAAGTTTTACATCAACCTGAAGATTTAAACACTTCAAGAATGAAATTAGAGAACAACTCTAGTAAGGAAATCGAATGAATTACAATGAACATTCAAACACACCATGCATTATCAACTATCTACTTTTAGCACTTTTTGGAACTTTGTTCTTTGTTGCTATTTTACTGGGCTATTTCAATATTGTTCCTTTAAAAGTTGACTTACACTCTATTTTAATTATTGGGGGTATTTATCTTATTTACCTTTTCTTTATTAGACACAATGCAAACTTTGTTGTTTGTAAAATGCGTAACCAATATGTTAATCTTCAAAAAGAGTTACAACAAAGTATTAAAAATAATTCTTTGACTATTTTCAATGAAACAAAATCAACCATTAATATTGAAGACTTTATTAGCAATTATTATAAAACATTCAGAAATGATAACTATGCTTCAATAGCCTCTTCACTTTTTCCAATGTTGGGTATATTAGGTACTTTTACAGCCATTGCCATTTCAATGCCTGATTTTTCTTCTGCTAATGCTGACTCTCTTGACCATGAAATTTCGCTTCTTTTATCAGGAATTGGTACAGCTTTTTATGCTTCTATTTATGGTATTTTTCTTTCCATAGTTTGGTCTTTTTTTGAAAAAAGAGGTCTTTCAAAGGTAGACATAGACTCCCATCAGCTTCATGAAGTATATGCTTCTTACATTTGGTCGGAGAGTGAGCTTAGACGACATGAACACATGCAACATGAAATGCGTGACCAAAAAATGGTACAAGCCCTAAAAGACACTTTTAATCTTGAATTTATTCAGGCATTAAATGAAAGGCACTTAGAAAACTTTCAAACCATTATTAACGAAACCAATAAAAATTTTACAAGTATTACCAGTCACATGCAAATCGTTTCAACTGATTTAAAAGATACCATAGCAAAAATTCAAGCATCAAAGTCTGCTTTAACAGCTCATGAAAAAATAGAACGAAGTATTCAAGAATTTACCAATAAAACGGCAACCTTTAACAATACCCTAAGCCAACTAGATGCTACCCTTGAAAAATCTCTAAACCTAACCTTTAAGAAAATTGACAATGAGGTAGGAGAAATTGTCATGAAACTTGCTAATTTTGCACATAGTACTTCTGAACAAAATAAAATTTTACAACGTACCATTACAGAGTACCATAACAGTGTCTCTCAACATATCGTGAAGTAATTATGTTTAAAAAAAAATCAAACTCCTCTGAAACTAATTTCTGGATATCCTATGCAGACCTTATGGCAGGTCTACTCTTTGTTTTTATTTTACTTATTGGTGCCATTGTTGTTAAGTCAAGTATTGTTAGAAATCAACTAGAAGAACAAAAGAATATTTTGACCAAACAAGAAGAAGACTTAAGAAATCAAAAAAATGTCATGAATGAGCAAGAAGATACTTTAGATGAGCAGTCTGATAGTCTTATTGACTTGTCTCAAAGCATTGCCATTAAAAGTGATGAAATCACAAAGCTTAGAAACCTCTTAGCCAAACGCGAAAAAAATTTAGAAGAGAGTGAAAGTAAACTCGTACTTTCAAGTAATTCACTTAAGCTAAAAAGTGAAGAACTTTCAAATCTAAATCAATTACTTTTAGCACAAAATACTAAAGTTGATAATTACTCTGAACATATTATTTTATTACAAAACTTAACCAAAGAGCAGAATAGCACTATTAATAATACATCTCTAGAACTAGATAACTATAAAAATAAAGTTATCCTTTTGTCAAATGAACTTACACAAAAAAATGAGTCCATGAAGCTAAATGATGAAAAGTTACTCAAGCTACTCAAAGCCGTTGAAAATAAAAAAACCAAATATGACAGTTTACTTATGCAACTACAAGCTAAAAAATCCAAAATTAAATCCCTCACAGGAATTAAGCTAAAAGTGATAGCAGAGCTTAAGTCTTCTTTAGGAAATAAGATAAATATTGACAAAGAAAATGGTTCTTTAAAATTAGCATCAAATATTTTATTTGATAAAGGTTCCTCTCAATTAAAAGAGGGTTCGAAAGCTGAATTGGAAGCAAACTTTATTGAATATATTTCTGCACTAATAGGAAACAAAAATATCGCTAGGCATATTGATGAAATCATCATTGAAGGGCATTCAGATAGTGATGGCTCTTACCTTTACAACTTAAACCTTTCTCAGCAACGTGCTTTTGCTGTTATGAATCATTTATTGACTATTGATTATATTAAAAGAAACAACATAGAGTCTAAACTGGTTGCTAGTGGACGTTCCTACTTAGATGCAATTAAAGTGAATGGTATAGAAGATAAAGATGCGAGTCGTAGAATCGAAGTGAAATTCAGACTTAAAAATGAAGATGCGATGTATGAAATCCAAAGAATTCTAGATGCAAATTAACTTTAACCCAAAAAAACTCAAAGAGGCAAATGAGTATGTCAACTTACTCAATCCTCCCCTTGTACAAAAAGTGAAGCAGAAAGAAAAAAAGAAAATCTCTCTGCTAAAAAAAGTATTTAAATTTTTATTTAAATAATTATTGGAGTAATTTATGTATAGTTTGAGTAAATAGCTCAAACTCTTTTAACAGGTAAGTACCTTCTCTTTGTTTTGTACCCCACATTGGTTCTGGAAAATAAGAGTCTTCTTCAAAACGTGCCATAATATGCCAATGCACATGAGGTACATAATTTCCAAAACTCGCAATGTTTACCTTTTTAGGTTTAAAAAATCTTAACATTTCTTTCTCTATAATGTCTAAAACACGAAATATTTCTAATTTAACTTCACTGGGTGTTTCTGAAAATTCTTTATAAGCCTCTTGTGTAAAAACTTTTAACCATGGAATCTCACTCTCTTCTATCTCTACTTTTATTAAATCATTCTCATAAATCATACTCATACTATAATAATCCTTTAATTGCTTCATAGGCTGTGTCAATCATTTTATCTATCTCTTTATTAGTAATAATATAAGGTGGCATAAAATAAACAATATGCCCCAAAGGACGTAAAAGAACCCCATTGTCTAAGCCATATTGATAGACTTTTAAACCAATACGTTCTTGTGAAGTATAGCCTTTAAGTTCAACAGCAGCAATCATGCCTGTTTGACGAATTTCTTTTACATTGG
>CACVAZ010000139.1 GCA_902727995.1 uncultured Sulfurovum sp. | reverse complement strand
TTTAAAGAATCTATTTTAAACCCTTCTTCTTCACTTACTGATTCATGGTGAATGCTAAAGCATCCCTTTAAATTCAGTAAAAATATAAACAGAATTTATTCTCTAGTGGTAGTGGGAGTTCTTCTGTAGAAAAGACAACAGAAGAGTCTAATAACAGTGCAAAAATTTCATTGGCTCAAAAAGAACCTTATTATAATTACGCTTGGCATATTGAATCCACGGATAATACTTTAAACAGTAAGGGATATACCATCGATAAGGACGCTGATATTAATGTTACCGAAGCTTGGAAAATAAGCATGGGTTCAGGTGTAAAAGTTGCTGTTATTGATGATGGTGCAGATGTTGATCATGAAGATTTAAAATCCAATCTTTTTGTTGCCTACAATGCTGATGATGATAGCTCCAATATCAATGCTAACAGTGAAGAGGCTTCACATGGTAATAGCTGTGCAGGATTTATTGTAGCACCGATTAATGAAAAAGGTAGTGTCGGTATCGCTCCTGAATCTAAACTCATTGCTATTCGACAAAATGACGATTCAGATGCCAATACAATTAAAGCCTTTGAGTATGCAAAAGATCAAGGAGCTAAAGTTATAAGCTGTAGTTGGGGGACTAATAATGTTTCAGACTTGGTGGTTGCTGAATTAAAATCACTCTATGATGCAAATATTACCGTTCTTTTTGCTTCTGGAAATGATGGTAAATCGTTAGATGTTGCAGGAACTAATGATGAGTCTGAAGTGGAATGGATTATTGGTGTCGGTGCGAGTACAGAAGCCAATGATGTGGGTTCTTACTCAAATTATGGTCAAAATATTGAAGTCATTGCACCAGGAGGAGACACAGAGCAGTCATCAGGTCTTTTAGGTATTGATGATACAGGTGAACACGGTGGAACCAATCAGCTTAATTTGGTTACGAATAACTACAGCTTTATTGATGGAACAAGTTTTGCCACACCTATTACAGCTGGAGTTGTAGCATTAATGTATGCTACTTACCCCAACATTACACCTGCCCAAGTCAAAGATATTTTAATTAACACAACAACCAAAGTTGGTACTGATGTAGATGCTTCATATGATGCCAATGGATTTGATAGTAAACGTGCTTATGGAAAAATCAATGCTGGTCTTGCTGTAAGTGAAGCTAAGAAACTGGCAGATAATTAGTAAATCCACCGTGGTTAGATACACCGACTCAGCAGATTTAAAACTTGCTTATTGATAATTTCTCGTTTTGCAAAAAGTCTAATGATGGATATACCACGTGTTAAGGTTAAATATGAAGTTTAGTACAAATAAAAAATAGAAGCATTCTTCTTTTTAAATTTGGATAAAATATCAGTACTAAAACAAAAGAATAGACCATGGAAAATAATATTACCGAGATTACTAGCTACATTCAAGCAGCTGTAGCTCCTGTATTTCTTATCGCAGGGGTTGCAGGAATTTTAAATGTTTTTACAAGTAGATTTGTAAGAATTGTCGATAGACTCAATGCCATTGACCATAAAATATCGATAGAGACAGAAGCCAATCCTCATTATACGCTTCCTGAAAAACTTAAAGAGCGAAGACTCTCTTTATTAAAAAGACTCAAAAACATCAATTTTTCTATTTTTTTAGGTGCATTGACCTTATATATGGTAGCCATGGTCATTTTAACTATTTTTGCTAGTAAGCTCTTTCACTTTGACGGTCAAATACTCATTGCCTCTCTCTTTATCGCTTCCATGATATCTTTGAGTTCGTCGTTGTTTCTGTTTTTGATTGAGATTCATGCCACCGTTCATTTCATAAGAACAAAACGCCAATCTATTTATGATGATACTCCAGCCCATAAATAAGTGAGTGCAACCTCTAATATTTTACCCATATTAAATGCTTAAAATAGTATGGAAAAAATTAATTATGATTGCATTCACTTGATTCCTATATTTATTAATCACATTTTTAGGCTATTAGAATTCATACTTTATATTAAATCTAAAGTCTCTTCCCATATCTCTTCTGTAAGTACCATCATTAGCTACAAGCGTTGAGCTTGGTGCATAGTATTTATCAGTTATATTATTTACAGCTGCATAATATGTCCATGCTGATGTGTCTGATGATTTGTACATCATACTCATATCGTGTGTTGTGTATCCTCCTCTTATAACTTGATCAGCATTATCTATCCCTGCAACAGCAGTTAAGGTATAATCTGCACTCAATCCACTCATAACTTCCCTACCCATATTGAGTACAAATTGTTTATTATCATAACTTCCGACTCTTCTAAGTGCCAATGGCTCTTTTGCTGCACCCGTAGTTAATTCATCTATGACATTCGTATCAATTTGAGTATATGAAAGTGATCCAAAATAATCATTCATAAAATAGCTCCCTTTTAGCTCAAACCCTTTTGAATAAAATTTATAATCATTATTATAGATATCATCAAGGGTTCTTCCCCCTTCTCCAGAATAGCCATCTACTGCACTTGAAAATATTAAGTCTTTAAACTCTCTTTTAAAGATATTTGCATCTAATCTAAATACATCATTATTTGTGAAAAGATCTCCTTGTGTATGGTTATAGCCTAGTTCATAATTTGTTGATTTTTCTGCTTTTAAATCTGATGAATAACTTGTGTCTTTTTTAACATTGGTCATCCAAGTAAATGGGATTGAACCAGTCATTCTTGAAGATTTACCATAGTTTGCATATATCTTAGAACTATCATTTATTTTATAATCTAATCCTACATTTGGAGAATAGGTACTATCTGTTGCTTTTCCAAATCCAGTTTCAAACTCATAATCATCAAAGCGTAATCCATAATGAATGTTAAGATTACCTATAGTTGTTTTATTTTGGATAAATAAGGCTTTGTTATTTGAAGCAGTTGGTGCATAGGTATTGATATTACAATCACTTCCACCATCTTTTGAACTACAAGAATACACACCTGTAGTTTCTTCATCTTCAATTTGAAATCCAACAGATATTTTATTTTTTGTATCACTAGTATCTAGATAAAGATGATTTTGTACTTTGATACCTACTTTATCATTTTCATATTCGAGGTTTGAATCTTTCCTATCTACCAATATATTTGTAAGATTAATATTTGTCTCAAGATTAAGTAGTTTTCCCGTACTATAGTTGTGTTGAAGTGAGTAGTTTGTAGTAGTTGACACTATATTTTCTAACAATGAGGGGTCAGTAACAATTCCTTTATCGCTTCCTGTTTTTCCCCATTGCATATCACCATCATTAGAATTTTGATTAAAAGATAGTCTGAAATCATGGTTATTTAAGTCTAAAAGAGAAAACTTCAAAAGATAATCCCTATCTTCATAAGCTGTTCCAAGCATCTTATTATCATTTCCATCTGTATAGTTATTATTGTTAGTTCCAGAAGCTGAAGCTACGATTCCATAATGGTCGTCAATCACACTATATGCCGTTAAGCTCGCCCTATTGGACTCTGTATTGGTATGGTGACCAATTTTGACTATACCACCTGTAGTTTTACCCGAAGTTGCAAAATCTTGAGCATCTTTTGTGGTCATCACGATAGAACCACCAAGTGCCGAAGATTGTGATGCATCTGAAGCTGTATTTACCTCAACAGCTTTGAGTAAATCAGGATTTAATCCTAATTCATTTCCTCTATGCTGAAAAATATTTGTTCCTTGTCTTGCACCATCAAGGCTAATATTTAAATTGGTACTCTCGATACCTCTTAAGTAAACTCTTTTGGCATTTGAAGAACCTCCTCCTGCAACTGCAACATAGGATTCCTTTTTAAATACATCAAAGACTGAATTTGATTGATGAAGTTCATTCTCTACTAAATCAATCTCCATGATGTTTGTATCTCTTTGCATTTGTTCAATAACATTAATTTCGGCTAACTTAACCTCTCCTAAAAGAAGACAAGGGAGCATAAGTGAAAGTGCTGAATATTTTTTTAACATTTCTATTCCTTGATATTTTTGGAATTA
>CACVAZ010000138.1:17305-20131 GCA_902727995.1 uncultured Sulfurovum sp. | reverse complement strand
TTTGTTTTACTTATATTTGGTTGTTAAAGATCACTCTTTGAACTCTGTTGACTCTCTCTCTTAAACTCTAAGTCGTCCCCATTGTTCTTGGACGCGTATTATAGAGAAATCTATATCCATTGTCAAGAGGTTTTGTAAATTTGTACAAAATTTGTCGAATTTCTTTTTTTAATCGAGTTGTCTCTCTTTTAGATAAACTAAAAATAACTTCTATGAGTTTTCTTGACCAATGCTAAAAGAATGTCCCGTTTCAGTTTCTACTTTAATTGTAAAACTATCATCACCATCAATGTCTCCATCATTATCTACATCTGTTGACATCTCAAACTTTAATCTACAATCACTTTTCATGATTTTAGAAAAATCTGCTAAATCATAACTTGCTATTTGATGATGGGGTCGACCTAAATAATCAAAAGCTATATGTTGGACATTTGAGCACCCACCATATTTTCGTATTTTATTTATACCAAACTTTTTAGATAATAAAACGGTAGGACTTTCATCTTCAGCAAGATTGTCACAAGTATTAAATGAATATAAATATTTTCCATTCATAGGATTTATAGCTGATTCCGTCTTATCAATAAAACCACCCATATTAACATCTGAACCTACTCTATAGTAATATTCATCTTTACCACTACATTTACCATATTCAAATCGCCAATAAGCTCGTTGCCATTTATCATTATGGACACTACGATGCTTATTATCATTCAAAGCCAACTGTTGTGCAAGTCTAATATGTGAAAGAATGGTCTCAGAAGCTTCCTGTTTCAAGTCTCTGTCCATTCTCCCCATTGCTAAGGAAGCTAAGATACCTAAAACAACAATAACAAAAACAAGTTCAATCATGGTAAATGCAGATTTATTTTTCAAAAGGATAACCTTAATATAATTTATTTAATAAAATTATATCATATATTTAAGAAAAAATTAATTATAAAGAGAGGAAAGAAGAAATAATGATTAAATGGAATTAAATCCATTTAATCGAGGAGCGAAGAGTTTATTAAAGCTCTTCTGCTTTTTGAACATCGTAAAGAATATCATCCATTGGATGACGATACATTGGCATAGCCAATCTTTTCTCATCAAGAATATGCCCGATAAACCCGATACTTCTACCGAGAATAAAGAATGCATTCAATGCACCTGCTTCAATAAATACATCAATCTCTTCATCAGTATAGTCTAATGCTCTCCACATATCTACCATAAGAATACCTATAGTACCATCAACATTAAGAATTAAGTTCTCTTTTTTAGAGGTAGTAAGTTCTTCTACCGTTCTTGCATAATCAAGAAGTGGTGTAGATGGAAAGTTTTCTTTAGCAAATTTCATAAGACCAGTTACACGTAAATCTGGATTCTTAAGAGATTTAATTCTGTGACCAATACCTGGAATTGGAATACCAGATTTTTTCATATGAGATAGAAACTCTTTTGGTGTCATATTGTTATCATCAGCATATTTAAAGTGTTGGGCAGCACCATCAATCGCACCACCAAATCTTGGTCCAATAGTAAGAAGACCAGCGATTAATGAGGAAATTACATCTTTACCAGCTCTAGCTGTTACTTTTGCATTGTGTGCGCCTGATACAGCTGGTCCATGATCTGCAACTGTCTTAAGCACTGTCTCTAAGAAATCGACAGCCCATCTTGGGTAACGTTTCTTAAACCAAAGAATTGACATAACATCACCAATGGTAAATCCTGTTTCTGGTGTTGCCACAGAAGAAATAGGGTAACCACAGTAATGTGCTTCTTCACCTCTATCATCAGAAATCGTACAGATAAATTCTTTAGATCTTCTTTTAGAGGGAACCGTGTTCATTGCTGGTTCTGGAATCGGATCAATATTAAGACTTGTAAATACTTCGTTAATCATTGCTGGAAGGTCATTAAATGAATTTGGTACATGAATACCTGCTTCTTTCATGGCATTGTTTTTGTACTCAGCTGTTTCAGACTCAGCATTTGCTGAAGCACCTGCATGACCAAATTGTACTCCTGAATCATAATGCTTGGCAATTGTACCAATACACCATGCAATAATTGGTTTAGTGATTGTTCCATTTTTAACGGCTTCAATCACTTTATACTCTTCAGTACCACCCACTTCTCCAAGTAAAATCATGTATTTAACATCTGGGTTTTCTTCCATTCTAAGAAGATTATCAATGAATACAGATCCTACGAATCTATCTCCACCAATCGCAACACCTTCAGCAATACCATCAGCATTAATAGAGATAATGTTTGAAAGCTCATTGAAAAGACCACCAGAACGAGTTACTAGTCCACATGAACCAGCTCTATGTAGTTTAGAGTTGACAATGTTAGAAATTGTCCCACCAATGTTTGCAATCTTAAATGCACCTGGAGAGATTGCCCCAACCGTTGCAGGTCCAATTACAGTCACACCAGCTTCTCTGGCTGTTTGATTCATTCCTCTTGCAAGTCTTTCAGGAATACCTTCAGCTGTAATCATAATTGATTTAAATCCACCAACTTCTAATGCTTCCATCGTAACGTCATACGCTGTTCTGAAAGAAGCAAAGTTTAAAAGTACTTCAGCTTGTGGCTGTGCAGCTTTTGCTTCTACTGTGCTTTTGTAAAGTGGAATCATCACTTCATCAGCACCATAGAAAAACTTCTCAAATTTATTGCTTGAAGTAGGTGCAACAATGGCAGCTACTGATGGCTTTTCTCTTTGAATCGTATAATCATAATCCAACATTCTTTGAATAGCAGTTTTGTTATTGTTCCAAAAAATCGCTTGTGTATCTTTAGTAAATAATTTTGACATTCTTTTCT
>CACVAZ010000138.1:0-17205 GCA_902727995.1 uncultured Sulfurovum sp. | reverse complement strand
GCAGCTACTGATGGCTTTTCTCTTTGAATCGTATAATCATAATCCAACATTCTTTGAATAGCAGTTTTGTTATTGTTCCAAAAAATCGCTTGTGTATCTTTAGTAAATAATTTTGACATTCTTTTCTCCCTTACTTTTCTAGTGCCATACGTACAATATCTGTTACGTGTGTTTCTGGCCCATATACTTCAATGTAAAGACCCATTCTGTCAGCTGCTTCTTTAATATCTTTAAGACCTTTTTCATAATTTGGTCCACCACGTCTAACGTAAATCTTAGTACCAACTTCTTTTAACTTATCTTGATAATTCTCAAATGCTTGAATAATCCCTGTAAATGTTTTAGCAACATCTGTAAAGTTAGCAATCGCTCCACCAATAATAAGTACTTTTCCTCTACCCTGTGCATCTTTTTCTCTTGTCATAAGGTCAAAAAGTGTTTCAGCATAAAATTTAGTTTCACCTGTTGTTGGTCCACCTGAATATTCACCATAGTTTGCAAGATCTTCAATTCCAGCCATGTCTGCAATGGTGTCAGCATAAACAACTGAAGCACCACCACCAGCAACCATCGTCCAGATTCTAGCTTCTGGTTTGAGAATTGTAAGTTTTAAAGAAGCACCTGTTTTAGAATCAGCAAGTTCTACAGCTTCTTCTTCTGGAGACTTATCTTCCATACCAAATGCAGTTGGATAAGACACATCTCCCCACTCTTCAACCATCATAAATCCAGCTGTATCATCTAGTTTTGCAACCATATCAAGAAGCTCAATTTTGGACCCTTGCATTACAAATGGATTAATTTCAAGGTAAGCAAAGTTTAATTCTCTATATGCTTTAAAGAAACCAATACAAAATTCAGCAAATTGTGCTTTGTCTGCTTCTGCTACATCAACAGGAACATTCGCTCTAATTGCAGAGGCAATTTGCTCTTCTGTTGCTGTAATAGGAAATGATACTTCAGTAACTTTCTCATCCCAACCCTCTTCAACTTCCATTCCACCTTCAGCAGACATGTAAATTACATCATTATCACCAACACAAGTCGCTGATACATAGTATTCTTCAGCTTGTTCATGTGGCGTAAATGGCTCAACAACAAAATGTGTAAGGCTATCAACACTTGGTTCACCGATAGGAGTATCTCCATCAAATGAAAAATATACGTTTTGTGCTATTGATGATTTTTCATCAATCCAAGAAGCAGCTTTTTCAAGTTTTACATCACCTGGCTTAGCATCTTTAAAAAGTACTAAACCATTTTTACCTCTTTTTCCAAAAAGCATATCTGGTTTTGCAACCAAGTTTTTTTCGTTTAACCATGCATTTGTTTTCGCAGCATCTCTTAATTCTGCTCCATTTTGAACCATTACTGTTTCATAAGCATAAGTAAAATCTGGGAAATACTTATCCCAATGCTTAGCTAAAATCGACTTTGCGTCGTATTCTCTAATCGCTTTTTGAGCCATCGAGTTCTCCTTGTTAAAATTGTGTTGGTGTAAGTCTACCACTCAGAGTATTTAATCTCTATATTTAGCTCTTATCCTATTAAGATGTTTAACTTATCTGTGTATTTTAGAAACATCAAATTCATCACATGCTTCGATACCATGATACTTTAATTGAAACTGAACTTTCTCCTGTTTTGCTGTGTAACAATTCTGCCCTATTTCTCTAAGTTCCATTGTTTGCCAATAAGGTTCATAAAAAGAATAGGTAAAGTGTTTCCTTTTATCAGGATAAAGTAAAAAAAGAGGTTTCTGAAATAAAATGATTAAAGCAGAAACAACAAGCGATCCAATAACAATTCTAAACCCTAAGCGATAATTTTTTTGAAACTGAGGCAATCTAACATTAAGTGTTCGTTGATAAATTAAAACCATTAACACAACAGCCACAATAACATAAGGAGCAAAGTCTGTCATGATTACTTGTTGACGTAAAGAAAGAAGTATAGAAAGTGCAAATGAAGAAAAAGCAATATACCAAAGTATGTCTTTTTTCTCGCGTAACCATATTCTATAGAGTGCATAAAAAAAGTATATGAAGACCAAAGGAGAAAAAAGTGCAGCATAAAGAGCAAAAAGTTCTAAAAATTCGCCAGAGGGATGTCCACCTACTGTTAAATTATTAAAATACAAAAATGAAATAGCTATGAGAGAAGCCGAAATGGTAAATAATAATCTATCATGTTTAAAAGCAGAAAATATAGCAATCGAAATAAAAAAGATAATAGAAGCATCATGTACATACAAAAGCAATATGGCAACAACAGCTTGTAACCATATTAATTTTTTTACATTTAAAATGAGGAACGCCATGACGAGCGTTATGACTAAAACAGCGATATTAACAAGTATCGCTGAGGTAATTATGCCTGGTAAAAGTGCAAAAATTGTGGTAGCTAAATAAGAATCACTCATCTTATCAAAATATTGTTTGGACATGAAGAAAAAAAGAGGAATGTTTAATAAACCAAAAAAAATAAAAGGTAAACGAAAATCTAGACCATTACCAAACCAACCTTCTGCAAAATGCGTCAGCTTTTTTAAAATACCCTCATCAGTATAAAAAGCAACAGCCTCATGAGTACCAATAGGTAAGGTAATTGTTAAATAAATTAAAGCTGTGGCATAAACAAAATAAAAAGCATAAAATTGAATTTTGTTCATATTTATCTTTTAGAGTTTTAAGAAGTTATCCAACATCTTATAACCATGTTCACTCATAATTGACTCAGGATGAAATTGCACCCCATAAACATTTTTACCTTCTATCTCAAGTGACATAATCTCATGATCATCTTTAGAGTAAGAAGTAGGCACAATATTCGCTGGTAAATTTTCTTGCTTCACCGTTAATGAATGATAACGTGTTGCCCTAAACTCTTTGGGTAAGCCTTTATAAATAAGGGTATCTTTGTCTATCTCAATTTGAGAGGTCTTTCCATGCATCATGTTTTTAGCACGAATCACTTCTCCTCCAAAAGCCTGAGCAATACTTTGATGTCCTAAACAAATACCAAATATTGGTGTAGTATCTGCAAATTCTTTAATAACATCTAAAGTAACACCTGCTTCATTTGGCGTTGCAGGACCAGGAGAAATAATAATTTTCTCAGGATTTAATGCCTTTATCTCTTCTACTGTTAATTCATCATTACGAATCACTTTTAAATTAGCACCCAACTCTAAACAGTACTGAACCACATTATAAGTAAAGCTATCGTAGTTATCTATCATTAAAATCATATTTCATTATCCTAGAAGTCTAATTAGAGTGAAGTATATCTAATGAGGACTTTTAGATGACTACTTTTTTATGACTACTTTTATACGAATTCATATTTGAAGTAAAAATATCCAGAGTATTTTAAGAGAAAACAATAAAAATTATTTATAATATTTAAGACTATTCACAAAGGAATACTAATGAAACTTCTACTTTTGAGCCTTTTTCTGCTTACTTTTTCTGCTTGTGAGAGTAAAACAAGTACAAAAAAAACTACTTATGAACGAAATAAAGCCTATGGCATACCATGGGAAAAAGATTTAGACTCTGCTTTTGAAAAAGCTAAAGAGGAAAAGAAAATTTTAATCGTCATGGCTGTAAGTGATAACTGTCAATGGTGTGAAAAAATGAAAAAAAATACTTTATCAAATCCTAAAGTCGCTAAACAACTTAAGAAATATGTTTTAGTAATGGCTGATAGAGAAACTGAAGAGGAACGTAATCAATTTCCTCCCTTTGAACATGTTCCAATTATCTTCTTTATGACCCATGAAAAAGAAATAATTGATGATTTAAGAGGATATTTTGAAGCTGAAGATTTTTTAGAATATTTAAATGATTTAGGCTAAAAACAAGCGTTAAATCATTCAAAAATCTTATCAGCAGACATAGGTCGGTTTATAGCGAAACCTTGAGCCCAATCACAGCCCAAGGATAAAAGAGCAGAAAGATGTGCTTTGCTCTCTACACCTTCTGCCACAACCACATGACCAAAAGCTTTTGATAATTGAATAGAAGCATCAACGATAGAATAATCTTCTTTGTTTTCAAGCATATTTATTACAAAACTTTTATCTATTTTAATGCTATCAATATTAAAGCATTTTATGGAAGAGAGTGTTGAAAGTCCTATGCCAAAATTATCCAATGCTATTTTAAAACCAAGTACTTTTAACTCTTCTAAGGCACTTTCATCTAACCCAATGTCTTTTAAAGCAATGTTCTCAACCACTTCAAAAATTATTTGCTTTGCTTTAACCTTAGGATATTTTTTTAACAAATTTTTGAGCATGGAGACAAAATCTTTTGATGCCAGTTCGTTAAAACTAATATTGATACTTAAAACAACATTATGACCTTCTTTTAACCATTTTTCATATTGAAGAAAAACTTGTTCTATTATCCAATTTCCAAGGTAAGTAATAATTTCTCTATTATCTAAAATATAAGGCAAAAATTTATCAGGAGTTAAAAAACCTTCTCTAGGATGTTGCCACCGAATTAACGATTCATAAGCAACTATCTTTTGGGTTTTAATCTCAATAATTGGCTGATAATAGAGCATAAACTCATTTTTATCTATGCCCTGTTTTATCTCTTTGCTTTTTTGAATTTTTATTTTAAACTTTGACTCCTCTTTTTCATCAAAAAAAGAATATGGTTTTTTCAATACTTTTGCTACATACATCGCACGGTCAGCCTGTCGCATTAGTGCTTCTAAGTCAGGTAATTTATCACTTGGTTCATGAAAAGTAATTCCAATACTACAAGACGTCTCAATACTATGCTCTATGCCATCATCATCAACATAGAGTAGAGGTTCAGAAAAACTTTTTCCTATTCTATCTAGCCATCTAAATACTTTATTTTTTTCTTTAAGAAAGCCTATGGCAATTCCAAATTCATCACCACCAAATCGTGCCACAATATCTTCTTTTCTTGTAGCACTTAAAAGATTTTGTGCCACTTTTTTTAAAACTAAATCACCTGCTTCGTGTCCATAAGTATCATTAATGGGTTTAAACTTATTCAAATCAATTCCCAAAATAGCAACTGAGCTATTTTCTCTGTTACTACGATGCTGTAGCTTATCCAATAAAAAGAAAAACTGTCGTCTATTTAACAAGCCTGTTAAGTCATCATGCTGAGAAACAAATTCTAGTTTCTCTTTATACTCTTCCTCTTCTTCTTCATTTTTTAAACTCTCTATAATGTCATCTAAGGCTGTAAACATTTGCTTCGTATCTAAAGGTTTAAGAATATACTTATCGACCCCAATGTTAATGGCTTTATTTAAATAACCTAAGTCATTATAGCCTGTAAAGAGTGCCACTTTCTGTTTGGGATTGTGGCGTTTTATCTCTTCTGTCATTTCTATGCCATTTAAATTTGGCATAGAAATATCCGATAAAACAATATCTGGTTTCTTTTCATAATAAAGCTTTATCCCCTCAATCCCATCACTTGCCACAAATATTCTACTAAAATGCTTCCCCAAAACATTAACAATAATCTTTTGAGTCAAGCTATCATCTTCTATGTATAAGATTGAAAAATCACTAGTCATTTATGCTCTTTCTCTTGATTTTAATCATCAAGTATAACATAAGTAATATAAAAGATTATTTTTCAACATATAGTTACCAATAAAGTTACTTTAACTTAACTTGTTATAATTCCAAGCATAAAAGAAAAAAGGTCAACAGATGAGAACAAATGCACGTTCAAGCGAAGCCAAAATAGCCAATCAACTGGTAGAAAAACTACAAGCCTACTTTGTCAATAAACTCAATGATGTCACCCATACCTTTGGGACTAGCAAAAAATGTGAAGCTGTAGAATGGTTAAGAGATGAAGGTCGTCATGGTGGAGGTGTTCGTTTTGAAGCCAGAGATGAAGCAGTTTTTAATCGAGCTTCGATTAATGTTTCACAAGTTCATTATGATGATGACAACACAAAAAAGCTAAGCTCGGCTACGGCTATTTCATCTATTATCCATCCTAAAAATCCTCATGCACCCTCCATGCACATGCACTTTTCATGGACACAAATTAGAAATGGAAAAGGTTACTGGCGACTCATGGCTGATCTTAACCCTTCTCTACTTCCTGATGATATTGCAAAAAAAATTTTTGATACCATGTTAAAAGAAGCAGCAGGAGAAGAATATTTAGAAGAAGGTCTAGCACAAGGAAATCGTTACTTCAATATTCCTGTTCTTGGACGGACAAGAGGAATCTCTCATTTTTATTTGGAAAACTTTAATCGAGGTGACTTTGAACGTGACAAACTTTATGTAGAACAATTTGCTAAAAAAGTAATTAATGCTTATATTAGTATAATAAATAGAGCATTAAATGAACATAAAAGCTACGGTGAAGAAGAAAAACAAAAACAAGTTGACTACCATACGCTTTATCTTTTTCAAGTACTCACACTTGACAGAGGAACAACTTCTGGCTTACTAGTACATACCCAGAATGATGTAGGGATCATGGGATCAATCCCCTCCCATGTTAACTGTGAACTTTTAAGCTCATGGGTAAAAAAAATGCCAAAACCTCAAAATGAATTACTCTTAGCCCTACTCGCTGCTTTACCAAATGAAATGCCTACCCCTGTAGAAGAAGATACAAAGAAAAAATTAGCCAATGCTGTTAGAGTCCACTACAAAAAATATCCTAAAGCATTGAATCTACAAGCCTCTAGAGAAATTATACCTCCTACCCTGGCAAATCATTCTTAAATTGCTATAAATTTTTAGCCCTGTCTAACATACTCTTTTAACTACTTATGCGTTATGATAAGGGAAAATTTTTCCAAGGTTCTTCATGAAAAAAATATTATTCGTTTTACTCATACTTATCATTCCCATTGCCTTTCTTATATTTAATGACAAAGGTAATGAATATTTAAAACCTTATGTTGGAACTTATCTTGAAACAAAACTTGAACAAAACATGTCAGTTGAAGTACAACATTTAAAAATTGATCTTAACTATGTTGAGATTGATGCCCTACTCAATGACCTTACCAAAATAAAAGCACAAGGAGAAGTTTCACTTTTTTCACAAACCTTGGACATGAACTATACATTAAAATCTGATGGTTTTAAGACATTTGACAATCAAGTTGATATAAATGGTACGCTTCTCGGTAGCTTTACTAATTTACAAGTAAAAGGAGAAGGAGAAACACTAAAATCGTATATTAACTATGCCTTAAATATTAAAGATGATGTAATTAACAATATTAAAGTAAATATTAACCAAGCAGACATTGCCTCTCTTTTGGAACTCACAGCACAGAAAGCTTATGCTGATGGGAAAATTGATGTTAACATTAATATTCCAACTTTCAAAGATATGAGCAAAAAGGGTAAAGCTAAAATAGTACTACATGAAACGAACTTAAATGAAGAGGTATTTAAAAAAGAATTCAAAGTTGATTTACCTAAAAAAACTGTTATCACAGCTAATATTAACTCAAAAGTAAGTGCTGAAACCTTTGAATTAGAAGGCGATATAAAAAGTAATCTCGCTTCATTAAAACTCTCCAAAACTACTTATAATCTTAAAAGCAAAGAACTTTTGACCGACTATGTGCTAACAGCCCCTAAACTCTCAAAGCTGATATTTTTAACAAAACAAAAATTAAATGGTAAATTACGTGTTGCTGGTAAATTTATTTTTAAAAAAGATGCTTTTAATCTCCAAGGAAAGAGTACAAGCTTTGATGGAACTACAGACTTTAATTTTAATGGTAAAAAACTAAATCTTAAAATGCACAAGGTAGAAATAGCTAAACTTTTACACTTAGTTGGAGAAAAACCTTATGCCACAGGAAAAGTTATGGCAGAGCTTAAACTCAGTGACATCAAAAATCTAAAAGGAACATTTAAAGTAAGTACTGCTGAAGCAAAAACGATTAATCAAAGCCTAAAAAAAGAGTTAAACATCGACTTTGAAAAAGCCATTGCTTTCTCTTTAAAAAGTAAAGGAAATATTGCCTCTAATTTAGTATCAGTTCAAAGTACACTGAATTCAGATATTTTTAACTATCGTTCAGACGATATGAAATACCAGCTAAAAGATACCACTTTGATAAGTACCTACCTATTAGAGATACCAAAACTGTCAAAACTAACTACCATTGCAGGTAAGCCTTTACAAGGTGACTTGGTCATTAATGGTCAAATGAACTACCATAATACCTTAGAGATGAGAGGTTCGAGTAAAAGTCTTGGTGGGAATATTGACTTTAAATTAGCCAAACAACAGCTCAACACAAATATTAAAGATGTATCGCTAGAAAAACTCATATATGTGCTCGATTACCCTCAAGTATTTAAAGCCTTGCTTGTTGGTGAATTTAAATATGACCTAGCCAAACGACAAGGTACTTTTACCTCTAGACTCAATAAAGCACAACTTTTAAGTAATCAACTCACCGTACTCATAAAACAAATCAGAGGAGTTGATCTAACAAAAGAACGTTATAATATGACACATTTTAATGCTGTCCTTGATAAAGACATCATTAATATTAACTTTAAGGCAAGAAGTAAAAATGTCCTATTAGAACTTCCTATTGGTCGTATCAACAAAGCAACAAATACCATAGATACCAATTACAAAATAAATATTGAAGATAAAGATATTGGAGGTAAAATTCAAGGGAATATTACTAAGCCAAACATTACCATTGAGTCTTCCTCCTTTATACAAGATAAAGTTATAGATGCCATTAAAGATAAAATTCCAAGTGAAACCCTAAAAGATTTAGGGCTAGATAAAATGGAGACAGAGACCATTAAAGATACTGTTAAAAACTTATTAGGTGATTTATTTAAATAAGTAACTCTTATTTTCTTCTAAAATGTAACGCTATAATAAATAAAAAGATTAGATAAGTTCAATTATTCAATAATTAAGCAATAAGAGATGAAGATTATTGCTATCATAAATTAATTATGAAAAAAAGGAGAATCGTAATTAATGAAAAAAGCTCTAATGTTTAAATTTATGCTCTTGGGAACCATACTATTTATATCAGCATGTTCTCATAAACAAGTAAAAGTTGAGAAAAAAAGTATTGAACCTAACTTCGCCAATACTGATGTTAATACATCTACATCTATTAACTTAACTGAACTATCTTCTACTACTATTCCAAATACGGAGATTAAAAAGATATGGATACCTCTAAAAATTGAAGATGAAATAGAGTGGAATGCCAAAGAACTTTTAGGGAAAAAGTATGTTTGGGGAGCAACTGGTCCTCATACTTATGACTGTTCAGGTTTTACTCAAAAAATTTATGATGACTTAGGCATCAAAATTCCTCGAGTCTCAAGACATCAAGCTACAGTGGGAGAACTTGTTTATTTTTCTGACTTACAAAAAGGAGACATGGTATTTTTTGAAACTAACAAAAAAAGACCAGGAAGAGTAACCCATGTTGGTATTTATCTTGGAAATGGTGATTTCATTCATGCCAGTTCAACTGCCAAAGAAATTGTAATTTGTAATTTTGATAAAGATTGTTTTTATAAAGAAACTTTTTTATGGGGTAGACGTGTTCTACAGCTAAAAGAACATCTTGCATTCAAGTAACCAAAAGAAGAGAAAATAGAAATAATCTTTATTTCTATTTTCCTACCTATCTTTTTGACTAAACATAGTTCTTGGCTTTAGTTACTAACCACAGCACAAGATACACCATGCTCTTCTAGCACATCATTGTCAGCAGAAACCCCTAACTTATTATTATAATAAAAACACTCTTCATAATTTTCATCTTCATTATAAAGAACTTTATAATATCCCTTAGAGATTGCCATTTGATTTTTACCCATACGACTAGAACGTTGTCCATATTTGACAACATTAACAACATTTAGTTCACCTAGTTCTTGTGCTTTATCACGAACATAACTCTCCAGCTTAGCCCATGAGCGTCTATTAACTTGAGGTGCTTGAGGAATAATATTTGCCAAAGTATACACAGCATCTAAACTCTCTTCACTCCAATCAAAAGAAGCATCTGGTGCCATATGTCCTTTGTCATAACCTGAGTTAGTATAATCAGTCGTACTTATTCTGTCTTTTGATTGCAACTCTTTTTCCACATGAAAAGAAGGACGTTCATCAATATTTGTCTCATTCATAAGATCTCCTAACAGAGTATAAGATACTGATTTAACTGCTTTCTTTTGATAGTCATAACACATCACAATGAATTCATTGTCAATAATTTGGCTACAGTTATGTTCATTAATAAATTTTTCTTTGTAACTTAGTTCTGAAGTAAACCCATTAATCGTAGTATTGGTTGTAGTTGCACCACCACATGCTAAAAAGATAAAAGGAAAGAGAAGTAATAATAATTTATTTTGATACATAGGCAATCTTTGTTTCTTGAATTCAGGTTTTAAATATCACATAAAAACCTTCTAGATTGAGTCTCTAACTAAAAGACCCAAATCTAGAGTTTTTTTTAGCTACGAATGGTAATTAGGAGATTCTTTAGTAATCGTAACATCATGAACATGAGATTCAGCCAGTCCAGCAGAGGTAATCTCTACAAATTCTGCTTTTTCCCAGAAAGTTTTAATGTCTTTTGAACCACAGTAACCCATAGAAGCACGTAAGCCACCAATCATTTGGTGAACCACAGAAGCAATTTTACCACGGTAAGGCACACGCCCCTCAATTCCTTCTGGCACCAATTTATCGGCTGCTGTTCCTTCTTGAAAATAACGGTCAGTACTTCCTTTAGTCATCGCCCCAATACTTCCCATACCACGGTACTCTTTAAATTGTCTACCGTTAAATAAAATCATTTCTCCTGGTGCTTCATAGGTACCTGCAAGAGCTGAACCTAGCATAATAGAACTCGCACCCACAGCTAAGGCTTTGGCAACATCTCCTGAAAAACGAATTCCACCATCAGCAATAACAGGTACCCCCAATGGATTTGCGACTTGAGCCACCTCATCAATCGCAGAAATTTGAGGAACACCGACCCCTGTTACAATTCTGGTTGTACAAATAGAACCCGGTCCTATTCCAACTTTTACAGCATCAGCCCCAGCTTCGATTAAATCTTTCGCTGCAGCACCTGAAGCAATGTTTCCTGCAATCACATCCACATCAAACTGAGCTTTTATCTCTTTTAAGGTGTCCATAATACCTTGCGAATGTCCATGAGCAGAATCAAGAACAATAACATCTACCCCAGCTTCTACCAAAGATTTTACACGGTCTAGTTGTCCAACACCAATGGCTGCACCGACTCTAAGTCTTCCGTGTTCATCTTTGTTCGCATTAGGAAACTGCTCTTTTTTCTCAATATCTTTAATCGTTACAAGACCTTGTAACTTATCTTCATCATCAACAATTGGAAGTTTTTCAATTTTATGTTTTTGTAAAACTTTCGCAGCATCTTCAAGCGTAATTCCAGCTTTTGCTGTAACCAAAGGTGCTTTGGTCATCACATCAGAAATTTTTGCTGACATATCCGTAATAAAACGCATGTCACGATTGGTAATAATTCCAAGTAAAACCATCTTGTCATCAACAACAGGTACTCCTGAAATCTTATATTCACCCATTAAAAAATCTGCATCCCCTACTGTTTTATCAGGAGCAATGTAAATAGGATCAATAATAATGCCACTCTCAGATTTTTTAACTTTTGAAACTTGTTTCGCTTGGGTTTCAATGTCCATGTTTTTATGAATAATTCCAATTCCACCTAAGTGTGCCATTGCAATCGCTGCTTTGTATTCTGTTACGGTATCCATCGCAGCAGACACAAGTGGAGTGTTTAGAGTTACACGTTTGGTAAGATTGGTTTTAATACAAACTTCTTTAGGAAGAACGGTAGAGTGTTGAGGAACCAATAGTAAGTCTTCAAAGGTAAATGCTTTTTTCTTAATGTTCATGTGGAGTTTTCCTTATTTCGTGTAGTTAACTGCTTTTTCAAGGCTTAAAGCCCCATCAAATACAGCTTGTTCGTTAAATGCTTTTCCAATCAACTGTAAACCTATTGGCATACCTTCTGCATTCTTAGCCACGGGTAAAGAGAGTGCTGGAAGACCTGCTAAGTTAATCGCAATGGTGTACATATCTGACTTATACATCTCAAGTGGATCAACAGAAGAACCTATTTTTGGTGCAACGGTTGGTGCTACAGGAGAAAGAATCAAATCTGCCTCTTCAAAAATCTTATTAAACTCATCTTTAATTAAATGTCTTACTTTTTGTGCCTTAACATAATAAGCATCATAATAACCAGCTGAAAGGACAAAGTTACCCAGCATAATTCTTCGTTTGACTTCGTCACCAAACTGAGCTCTGGTATTTCTAAATGTCTCTTCAAGATTTGCCCCCTCAACACGTTTACCATAACGAATACCGTCATAACGTGCTAAGTTGGTTGTTGCTTCTGCTGTAGCCACAATGTAGTACGTTGCAATATCATACTTTGTGTTTGCCATGTTTTTATGCACAATGGTATGACCAGCTTCTTCTAACTTCTGAACGGTCATTGCATAAGCATCTTGAATCTCTTCACTGGCTTCAGCAATGTAGTTGTCAATAACAGCAATGGTCAACTTTCTGTCAACATCTAAATTTTCAGTAATGGATACTAGCTCCAAAGTTGAACAAGTCGAATCTTTCTCATCATGTGAAGCAATGGCATCATACAAAATCGCAGCATCTTCCACATTTTGAGTAATAGGTCCAATTTGGTCAAGTGATGAAGCATACGCACCCAAACCAAAACGACTTACCCGTCCATACGTTGGTTTCATTCCCACACAACCACAGTAAGCAGCTGGTTGACGAATAGATCCACCCGTATCAGAACCCAAAGCTGCAATGGCAAGACCCCCAGCAACAGCTGCAGCAGAACCCCCTGAAGAGCCACCAGGCACTCTCTCTAAATCATGAGGATTTTTAGTCGCCCCATAGAAAGAACTTTCAGTGGTTGAACCCATGGCAAACTCATCCATATTCGCTCGACCAAAAGCTGAGAAACCTTTGGCTTGTAAATTTTCAATCACCGTTGCATTGTAAGGGGCAACATAACCTTGTAGAATTTCAGAACCAGAAGTTACCGACCAACCTTTAACTTGAATGTTGTCTTTAATCAGAATTGGAACACCCTCACCTGCTGTTTCAAAATCAATGTACGCATTTAAGCCACTTGCTTTTGCCTTAGTTTCCATCTCAACTTTTAGTGTATTTAACGCTTCTTTACTTTTTGTTAACGCTTCTTTTAGTGTAATCACTTTTGTGTCCTAACTATCTATATAAAAAATTGCGTGATTATAGCTAAAAGTTGTTTTGTATCGTATTATTTGCTTTGAAATGCTATACTATAAAATTATGAAACTAAAAAGGAAATACAATGAAAAAAACCGTAATTAACGTTGCTCTACTATCCATACTACTCAATGCACAGCTAATGGCTGAGGAATTAGAGATTAAACTTATTGATGAATCAGAAAAATCGGCTCTATTTCAGCAAGGAAATATTGAAGGAACCATCATTGGTTGTCACGACAATGCCTTTAAAAAAGAACTCGCTTGTGCTAAAAAACCCAAAGATGCTATTTTGAGTAAACTGCCCACTTCACAACAAATTGAATCAACTGATTTAAAAAATGATGATGAACGAGAACAAATTAAAATGCAACTTGCAAATATTTTAGCTGAACTCAATCACCTAAAAACAGCACAAAAGGCTGATAGAGAAACCATTAAACAGCTAAAAACGGTCATCTCTGAATTATCACCTAAGTTAAAAATAGAAAAAGAAAAAGAATTAATAGTGAGCAAACAAGTAATTCAAGAAAAAATTAAACGAATAACACCAAAACTATCTAAAAGTAAAGTGCCAACACTTATTGACAAAAAAATTAAAGAAATTTCACGTACCCCAAACAGTGTAACCATTGAGGTTCAAAGAAATGAATCACTATCAACTTATGCTGAAGCTTATTATGGTGATAACCGTAAATACTATAGAATTTTTCAAGCTAACAAACACATACTTCCAGCCAGTATGATTCTTACGATTGGAGACATATTAACCATTCCTCTTGACTAAAGTTTTGACTTAAAAAGTGTAATTTAAAATCAAGTTACACTTCTCTTTACACACTTATTTTTTAAAATGAGGTTCCAATTTTGACACCATTCTATCTTCTGAAAAAAGAGTACCTGCAACTTCTCTTATATCCTCTACCCTAATACCTTTAAGAAGAGTCGGTAATTGAAATAATTCATAATCTAAAGTTGTATTATATTTATAGGTTGCTATTAACTTAGAGAGCCAATAATTATTTTCTTTAAGTTGTACACTTTGAGCAAGTTCAAATTTTTTACGATAAACATCCAACTCTTTCTCCTTGATCACTTCTTCTTTTAACTTCTCCGTTTCATCTAAAACTGCTGATATAAGTTCATCAGCTCTTTTAGGATCACAGGTAAATGAAATGTTAATTCGTGAATTATTTGACCCTAATCTGCTAAGTCTTGGTATGACAGAAATGCTATAAACAGCAGATTTTTCTTCACGAATAAGTTCTCTTAAGCGTATTTCTAAAATACTCTTCATCGCTTCTAACAAAAATGCTATTTTTTTTGAATAAGCTAATTTACTTCTAAAACTTATGAATACTTGAGTAATATTTTGATTGTTATACGCTCTATTGAAAGTTTGATTTCCTTTGAGATAATCTTGCTCCCTATCAATAAAATTTTCTACTTTTTCTTGACTTGGTAAGTTTGCTAAATATTTGGCAATAAGTTTCTCTACAACCTTAAGCTCTATGTCTCCTATCAGCACAAAAGTAAAGTTATTCATGTCTGAAAATCTTTCTTTATAGATCTTTAACATCTCAGCGTTCTCTAATTTATCTATGCTCTTAATTGAATCGAAAAGTATTCTTGGGTCTTTTTTAAAATAGGTATTAACATATTCTTTATAAAACTTTATCTTTGGATTTCGCTCTTCTTGCTTTACCCTATCTTTAAGTTCACGTTTAATATTATTAGCCACCATCTCATCAATTTTAGGCTGTGTTATTTTCAAATAGAGTAATTTAAACATCTCTTCAGCATCTTTACTATTCGAAGAGGCATGAATGTTTTCAGTTAATTCAGAAAGGGAAGTTGAAGTAAAGATTTGTTTATCTGATAAAATTTTATTTATATCAATAACTGAAAAATCTCCTGCACCTGATTGGGCAATAAAACTCGTAGCTTTTTGAGCATTGTCTAAGGCAGGAACATCATAAAGAGAATAACCCCCAAAACTAAAAGATTCTAAAGCCATTCTATTTTTTGAAAAATCTGTCTGCTTAAAAATTACTTTAATACCATTCTTTAACATAAACTCATGAAACTCACCTTGTTGATGAAACTTTTTAGAGACTATCTTACTACTATTAAGTTCCTCATCTATAATGTTTTTTGCCAGTTTATCAACTTTAGTCAAGTCTTTAACATGATTCTTTGCTTCGTCAATGGTCTCTAACACTATCTTTTGACTTAATCTATTTCCTGTAGTATTCTGAAAAATAAAAACTCGATCTTTTATCTTTAAAAACTTTCTAAAGTAATTGTTTATCTCTTCTAATTTTATATCTGAAATTAGTTCTTTATTAAGCGTATACTCTAGTTTTTCATCAGTATAAATAGAATTACTTCGAACATCTGACACCAAATAAGAAGCTAAAGAAGAAGAGTATCTGTCATGGCGTCGCTTATACCATTTTTCATTATTAGCATTTTTTTCTTTTTTAATCAATTTTAAATTTTCTTCAGAAAATCCATACTTTTCAAAACTTCCTATCAAAGCATACAACTCATGAAGTGCTTCTTTCTCGTTTTCTCCTCTATAACTCACATCAAAAGCATAACTGCCCTTGTGACTACTAATCCTATCTGCACTAAGAGCAATACTGGTAGCCTTAGGGTTTTTTTTAAGAAGTTGTTCATCAGCTTTCATATTAAATAAGGAAAACATCATTCCTTGAATAATCTCATCTCTTATGTCTTCTTTAGTTCTTCTACTTGTAATAACATCCATATATTGGACTGAAAAAGAATTTGCTGTCAATTCAGGATCTGTTAAAAACTTAACTCTTGTTTCATTAGTATCTGCAATCTCTCTTAATGCTCTTTTTCGCTTACTTTTATTTTTCAAAGTAGAAAAATGTTTTTTTATTTTTGCCTCAATTTCTTTTACATCAAAATCTCCAACAGCAATAAAATGCATGAATTCAGGTCGATACCAATCATTATAAAAATCTTTTACTCTTTCGATAGAAATATTTTTAATAATCTCTGTATCTCCAATAGGAACTCTATCCATATATTTAGAATCACCAAGTAACATTGACTTAAATTGATTGTACAAACGAAAATAAACCGTATCTCGACTTCTTTCCTCTTCTAGTATAACACCTCGTTCTTTTTCTAATTCTTTTGGATTAAAACTCAATCCACCTGCCCAATCTTCAAGGACTAAAAAGCTCTTTTCCAAATTATCTTTTTTCAAAGGAATAGTAAGTTTATACAACGTACGCTCATACCCTGTACTCGCATTTAAATGACTCCCGAAGTGAAGACCAATGGACTCTAAATACTGTATAAGTTCATTCTGTTTGAAATGTTTTGAACCATTAAATGCCATATGCTCAATAAAATGAGCAATACCTTTTTGATCCTCATCTTCCTCTAAGGAACCAATGTTCACAAGAAGCCTAAATTCTGCACGTTTTTTAGGTTTTGAATTTTTTAAAATAGAATATTTAAAGCCATTTGAAAGCTCCCCCTCTATTAAATTCTTATTCGTTGTTAACTCTTTCGAATGAAGTATTGTCAAACTTATGACAAGTAGAAAGATTAAAAATTTATGTTTACTCACTATGTCTCCTTTTTATATTTGATGAACTATAGCTAAAAAGAGTAAACTAATATTTAATAGAGAGAAAATTTTTTCTAAAGTTTATTTTTATAGTACTTCACAATCAAAAGTCCAACACCCACTAAACCCAAAATAAAAACAATCGACCCAACAATCACTTCTGTTGGGATAGGTTGGCTTAAATCAAACATCTTAAGCCTTTAGTTTAGCAACGACATCTTCACAACGTTCACACGCATGTTCTTC
>CACVAZ010000137.1 GCA_902727995.1 uncultured Sulfurovum sp. | reverse complement strand
AGACCTGTTACCCGTGAAAAGAGAATACCGAAGCTGTTAGAAAATATAGATTTTAATTTGATGATGGTTCTCCGTAAATATGAAGTGATATTTTAATTTGTAATTTTAGCTAAAGAAGTTAGTAGGGAGGGTTAGTCTAAATGTGTTTTATTGTTTTAATGTTGCTTTAAAGTCTATTTAAGAAGTTGTTTACTTTTGGTTACCTTATGTTTACTTAGTCGTTACTATTATTTAATATAATCATAAAAATATTTAAGGATAGATAAATGAGGGCATATTTAACGAAACATAAACAAGCAATTTTCTTAAGTGGGTTAGTAGGAACAGCATTATTGGTTGGTTGTGGTGATAGTAATACAACCACTATAACGGACAGTAATTTGACTACAGGGGATACTAATAGCAGTTTATCTGTAGATATATCTAAGTTTAATTCCACAACAATTAGTCCAATAACAGAAGTTGATTGTACGCTGTCTAATGGTGCTTCTTCGACTTGTTACAAAGTAACGATTAAAGGTTTTCCATCAGATAGAGATGAAGTTGGACCATTTTGTCCGACCACAACGAGTACAGATGCTGAATCGACAGGAAAGTGGTTTGACAATGGGGTACTTTATGATTTGACTGGTGACTTTGTTTCTAACTTGGCTACTTTTTATGGAGATAGTAGTTGGAAACTATACAATTCAACGACAGGTGCTATTAATGTGACAACAACACAGACAGCCTGTGAAGCAGCAGCCAGACCTAATGTTGCTGCTGAATATAATAACTTTTGTGTAGAGTGTGATCTTTCTTACTATAGTACGGTTGAGGGTGAAGGTGTTTCTTCTACTTATTTAATTCCAAAGACACCTGTTCCACGTACTAATGCTTCTTCTATAGGTAATGATGGTGTTGGTGTGGCTTTAAATGGTGTGAAGCTTGAAGCAGCAGCCCCAACAGAAGCGATATTAAGTGCTTATACCATTGCAGCACTTGATGACTGTGTAGGGCATATAAATCCTTATGAAGGTTATCATTATCATGGTGCAAATCATGGAGAAGGTACTTGTCCTGAAGTACCTTTTGAGGAAGATGGTCATGGGGGTATATTTGCTTATGCACTTGATGGATATGCTATTTATGGAATGCTCAATAATAATGGCGAAGAGATGACAGATTTAGACAGTTGTCGTGGTCATACAGATGATACTCGTGGATATCACTATCATACAGCTGGTGCAGGAGAAAATGCATTTATAGGATGTTTCACAGGGGAGATAGCTGAATGATTAAATTTTACAATGCGAAAGTTAACGTGTTAGTTTTAAGTTTATTTTTAGGCTTATCAAGTGTTTCAGCACATGAGGGACATAGCCATAAAGCACCTTGGGAAGCTTGTGAAAAAGTAAAAAAGGCTGATGAGTGTTCCTATACCAATGGTATAGGGGATTTGTTTCAAGGAACGTGTCAAGTTTTTACTAAAGCATTAATGTGTGTTCGAAATAAACCCATCGTAAAAGCTAAAGACATTCCTGTTAAAAGTATTAAAAAATAGATACAAAATTTATATTATGCTTCAAGTTCCATTTGTTTTGCTATAAATGCTGATGTTGGTGCATCTACACTGTTGATGTGTAGGACTATCCACTCTGGTGACTTACGGATGAAGTTGGTGATTTTTTCTAGGTTATCAGTTCGCTTCCATTGATTTACAGCATAACCTAAATCGGCTAAAAAGATATCATGTGCCATTTTATGCATTTCGTAAGAAGGAAAGTCATATTTTCTCATAAGTTTTTCTTCATTAGAAAAGTGTTCTTTTACATGAACAAGATATTGATTCAGTTTTACTTCTAATTCTTCTAAGGTAGGCTGACCCATTTGATGTTGTGTAGCAAGTTTATCTATCTCATTCAATAGTTTCACTTCGTCTTCGTGTGTTTGTTGCATCTCTTCAACGTCTAAGTCTTCAAGTTGTTCTATATAAACTAATGCCATACAGGTAATCCTTTTTTATTTTATTATAGATAATAAGGGGGAATTGTTACTTGATAAATATCAAGTGAGGTTAAGAGGGGTAAATAGCAAAGATGTGATTTCCTCCTTTAACTTGAAAAAACATTTTGCTATTTATCGTGCAGAAGTATGTAAACTTCTTTGAAAATTCTTGAAATTCTTCCTTGGCCCTTTGTATAGCCCTTGTAACGATAACGAATTATCGCTAGGAATATGATAGCTATATTTCTTTAGAAAGATTGTGATATTTTTTAAAACTTTTCAAAAAAATAAATATATATAATAATAACTAATATATTAAAATTATTTTTATTTCTATATAAATATAAATAGTTTTATAGTGTTTTAAAATATTGATTTATGCAGTTTATTTCTGTTGTTTTGATGTTTATCAAATTTTAATAAGTAATAATTGCTTATTTTGAAATGGTTTCTACAAAAATTTGTTCTTTAAACTAATGATTCTTGTTTTAATATATTATAAAAAAGAATCAAGTAGTTGAGTTTACTTAATCGTTATTGTTTTAGTTTTACAATCCTTATTTTATGAAGTAAGCTTCTAATATAATAACTTACTTATTTGACAAAGGGAAAAGTATGTCAGAATTTAGGGGTAGACTAGAACAAACAAGACGTAAGTTGTTAGATTTAACAAAGCGTAATAGACTTATTAATTATAAAAGACCAAGTAAAACAAGAAACTTAAAAATAATAGATGAATCTCCAGAGTTTATTTATCAACATCTAGTTTTTAAAGAAGAGTCATTTCGGTTTGAATCCATACCTGAACCTAAGTTTGATTCAGAATATTTTGATTTAAAAGACAAGATTAAATCTTTAGAAGCTTCGATACAGCTTTCATTTGATGAGATTATTAAAAAAGAGCTAAAAAAAGAAATAGAACAATGTAAAAATAAATTAAAGTCTATAGAAGAGGAAGTACTTGTTCCTGTTGAAGTACAAGCAAAACGATTAGGTTTTCCAACTTCTAACCAAATGCCTGAAATTTTATTAGAAAACATCTCGAATACAGAAGATAAATATATAGATGATGTTTTACAGACATTACATTACCCAAAAGAATTAGAAAAGATTTTGAAAAAAATAGAGCTTAGTGCAAGATCTATCATTGAAGAATCAGGCACAAATATGCTTTATTTAATTTTGGGTGTATTGGAATGGACAGAAAGTAAAAATTCTGAGGTAAAAATAAAATCTCCATTAGTAAGTATTCCTGTTTCATTAAAGAGAGGAAAGCTTAATAGGGAAACAAGTACCTATGAGTATATTCTTGACTATAATGGAGATTTGATTGATACGAATAAATCATTAAGTGAAAAGTTGAAAAATGATTTTAGTATTGGACTTCCTGAGATTACAGAAGAAAGCTCTTTTAATAATTATATTAAAGAGGTAGAAAAAATATGTAAAAATAGAGATAGTTGGACAATTAAACAAGAAATTTCACTTGATTTTTTACAATTTGGTAAGATTTTAATGTACAAGGATTTAGATACTAATAATTGGAACGATGAGGTTTTAGAAAACAATCAGGTATTAAACGATTTGTTTATAGGTAAAGAAGCTTCAGGGGTTTCTTATGCTCCTGAAGAGTATGATATTGATAACAATAAACTTGCAAATAATATTCCATTGGTTATGGATGCAGATAGCTCGTAACATAGTGCAATAGTAGATGTAATGAATGGTAAGAATGTTGTGATTGAAGGACCACCTGGAACAGGAAAATCTCAGACAATCTCTAATATGGTAGCAGCTTTAATTGCAGATGGAAAAAGTGTTTTATTTGTTTCTGAAAAACTTGCAGCATTGGAAGTAGTTTATCAACGTCTTTCAGATGTTGGATTAGGAGATTTTTGTTTAGAGTTACATAGTCACAAAACTCAAAAATTAAAAGTTTTAGAGAGTATAAAAAAGAGAATAGATGGTGAATATCAAATACCTTCAGAATTAGAAATAGTTAAATATCAGATAGAGAATAAAAAGAATCAATTAAGAGATTATTTGGATGTACTGCATTGTGAGTATGGAGAGATTTCAAAAAAGATATTTGAAATATTTTGGTTAGTTGA
>CACVAZ010000136.1 GCA_902727995.1 uncultured Sulfurovum sp. | reverse complement strand
TTTTGGTTATCTCATCGGATTTACCTAAAGTAAAACTAATTCTTCAAAAAGTGAAGCAAAGCTTTATAAAATATTCATAGAAATTTCCTACTTAATATCCTTTTTATTTCTAAGTAGCTATTATCCAGCAATTAACAAGGATAAAACGTGTTAAAAAAACTATTTATATTAGGAATATTATTAATGAACACCCAAGCTAACGAACTTAAAAACGAAGAATCACCCTACCTACAACAACATGCCAACAACCCTGTCTCTTGGTTTCCATGGGGAGAAAAAGCCTTAGAAAAAGCAAAAAAAGAAAACAAACTCATCTTTCTTTCTATTGGATACAGTACTTGTCATTGGTGTCATGTGATGGAGCATGAATCTTTTGAAAATGAAGCGATTGCTGAGCTTTTAAACAAAGACTATATTAGCATTAAAGTTGACCGTGAAGAGTATCCAAATATTGACAAGTACTACCAAAAAGTATACCAAATGATGAATCAAAAGTCTGGTGGATGGCCTTTAACAGTTGTCCTTACACCTGATGCCAAAGCTTTCTTTACAGCTACCTATCTACCAGCTGAAGCGAAATATAGAACTAAAGGGTTAACACAAATATTACCAGAGATGCATGAACTCTTTACAACCAACAAAGCCAATGTAGACCTTATGGTTCAAAATATTAGTAGGGCTACGACACTAAACACTACTCTAAACAATGACCCAACTTTAAAAATTGATGAAAACCTTTCTAACCTTTTTCTTTCACAAGTATCTGAGAGTTATGACCACGAATACAAAGGCATAGGGTTAGCACCAAAATTTCCTCGTGCAACAACCTATGACACACTTTTAGACATATCAAGACTTACCCTAAACTTTGATGCCAAAACAATGGTTGACGATGCCTTAACAGCCATGGCAAAAGGAGGAATTAACGACCAAATAGAAGGTGGTTTTTACCGTTATGCTACGGATGAAGCATGGCAAATTCCTCATTTTGAAAAAATGCTCTACAGCAATGCTGAACTGCTTGAAACCTATGCCAATGCTTACAAAATGAGTGGAAATAAATATTTTAAAAAGATTATGGATAAAACTATAGACAACGTTTACACACGTTTTGAAAAAGATGACCTTTTTTACTCAGCTTCCGATGCAGACAGCGACAGAGTTGAGGGAAAGTATTTTGTTTTTGAATATGAAGAAACCCTCAAAGCATTGCTTAAAAGTGGTTTTAATGAAGTAGAATCAAAAGAAGCCCTTGCCTACTTTAATATTACACAAAAAGGTAACTTTGAAGAAAAGATGAACAACCCTTATTTAACCGATAAACAAGAACCTGAAAATATCCAAAAAATAAAAGAAGTACTTTTTAAAATTAGAAATGAAAGAAACTACCCATTTGTTGACAATAAAGTTCAAACTTCTTGGAATGCTTTGTTTATTGGTGCATTGTTTAAAGCTGGAGAGAATGAAAAAGCATTAAAGTCTTTAGATGCTTTAGTAAAAGACCTTTACCTAAAAGATGAGCTTCACCATCAAATAATTATTGGTAAAGTACCTAAAGTAGAAGCTTATTTAGAAGACTATGCATTTTTAATCTCTACACTTATCGATGCCTATCAAGCAACACTTGAAACGTCTTATTTGACATTGGCTAAAAAGTTAAATGCAAAAAGTATTGAAAAGTTTTACAAAAATAAGCAATGGCTCATGTCTGACGATTCATTCAAAGCCACAGCTGATTTACACGATGCTTCTTACCGTTCCTCTATGGCTGTTAGCATTGGAAACATTTTAAAATTGGCCCATTTAACGGATGATTATGATGCCTATGATTTGGCATCAAAAATGTTAACACAACATGCTAAAAAAATAAATGAGATATCCAGTGCCTCACCTACTGCAACAAAAGTAGCCCTCATGATCCAAAATCCTATAGTGGTTATTAAAACAACAAAAGAAAATCTATTGGCTCATCAAAAAGAAATAGATGAGTTATATTACCCCTTTGTATTGGTTAAAGCTGTCGAAGAAAATGATTATACTGCTTGTACCATGCAGAAGTGTTTTTCTACGCATGATAACATGGCAAAGGTATTACAAGATGTTGAGAGTAAGAAGTTTTAGGTAGGCTGTTTTCCCCCGAAAACACCGTCAAAACCAAACATGAACTACTAAAAATTCTTATTATAATCTTGAATAGATAAATATATTGGATTTATGCCTATTTCCATTTAACGGTGTTTTCGGAGAAAACACCCTACCCGAATGATGAATATTTCCAGTCTTCTATGTTGTCTACCAAGCCGTGTTTTATTGGATTTGTGTAGATGTAATTTACAATTTTTTCATAATCTTGTTCATCTCTAATGGTGTGTTCATAAAATCTTTTTTGCCAAACCCCTGAAAGGGTTCTTCTATAACTTGAAGCCGTCAAATTAAATTTTGATTCCTCTTTAATTCTCACATCAAGCCCATAGGTGAAACTTCTTTTAATGAGAGCAATAATTTTAGAATAATCTTTTGGGTTTTGAGGAGTAACTATCATGTGCATATGGTCAGGTAAAATCACAATGGCATTGATGACATAATCATATCTCTTTTTACTGCGTCTAAAACTATCTCGTAACAGCTCAATATTATCAATCAAAATAGGGTTTCTATTTTGCGTTACCACCGTCAAATAATAGCTATGATTTTCCAAATAAATTCGTTTATAATTAGACATAAAACAGTTTAACACAAAAAAATAATTTCAATCAAAAACATGTCAAATTGTCATATGTAGGGTGTTTTCCCTATTTACTCTCCTCCAAAGCCTCCTCATACCTCCTCTTCTTTTCCTCCCACTCCTCTTTTGTCAAAACTCTAATCTCTCCTGATTTTGTCAAGGTACAACCACTCTCTACTTCTGCTTTTAGTGGATAGAACTCTTTTTTTAATTTTCTATCTCTGTATAGTTTGTAGGTTTTTATTTCTCCTTCAGCAGTCCAATAAATAATCTCTTTTTCATCTTTACTATATTTTGCACCAACAACATAATCATTATGTTTTAAAACAAGCAACTCTTTACCACTTTGTTTATCCCAAAGTCTAACTGTTTTATCATAACTCCAACTAAGAATTTCGTTTTCATCTTTACTAAATATTGCTCCACGAACAGCCCTATTATGTTTTAAAACAAGCAACTCTTTACCACTTTTTTTATTCCATAATCTAACTGTATTATCATTACTCCAACTAAGAATCTCTTTTTCATTTTTACTAAATATTGCTCCACGAACAACTCTATTATGTTTTAAAATAAGCAAATTTTTACCACTTTTTTTATTCCATAATCTAACTGTACTATCATCACTCCAACTGAGAATCTCTTTTTCATCTTTGCTAAATATTGCTCCGTTAACCCAATAGTCATGTTTTAAAACAAGCAACTCTTTACCATTCTTTTTATCCCACAATCTAACTGTCTGGTCTTTACTCCAACTAAGAATCTCTTTTTCATCTTTGCTAAATATTGCTCCCATTACTAATTGATGATTATGTTTTAAAACAAGTAATTCTTTAGAACTCTTTTTATTCCATACCGTAACTTTATCAGCACTCCAACTAAGAATTTCGTTTTCATCTTTACTAAATATTGCTCCACGAACAGAACCATTATGTTTTAAAATAAGCAATTCTTTACCACTTTTTTTATCCCATAACCTAATGGTATAATCCATACTCCAACTAAGTATCAGTCTTTCATCTTTACTAAAAGTTACCCCATTAACACCACTATCATGATTTAACACAAGTAATTCTTTACCACTTTTTTTATTGCATAACTTAATACTCATATCTCTACTGCAACTAAGTATCTCTTTTCCATTTTTGCTGAAAACTACTCTATTAACCTTACGATTATGATTTAAAATAAGCAATATTTTTTCATTATTTCTATTCCATACTCTAACTATTTTATTTTTACTTCTACTAAGTAGTCAACCCTGAAAAACCCAATATCAGTTTTTCCCAACCATCCTAAAAAGCAACAAACCCAAATTAGAATATTTCAATCTCTGATGTGGATTGAGTTTAAATAAGAAGTAATAGATGGATAGCAC
>CACVAZ010000135.1:1341-20551 GCA_902727995.1 uncultured Sulfurovum sp. | reverse complement strand
TTTGTTTTACTTATATTTGGTTGTTAAAGATCACTCTTTGAACTCTGTTGACTCTCTCTCTTAAACTCTAAGTCGTCCCCATTGTTCTTGGACGCGTATTATAGAGAAATCTATATCCATTGTCAAGCCTTTTGATAAATTCTTTTAAAATATTTTCCTTTCTCTTCTCTTTTTACTTTCTTTCTTCTTTTCAGCTCTTTTTAAAAAACAATTGTTTTGTTTCCATGCACAAATACTCTGTCATTTAATATGAAAGACATGTAATTAGAATAGCAAAAAAGTGATGAAAATATTATTAAAGATATTTATAAAAACCCAAACTACTAGTAAAAAAGTAAAGGACAAAGTAATCTGGTAACCTAAATTCATACAACTAACTAAAAGAACGATAAATTAAAATAGTAGAGTATTAAATAAGGTAAAAAGAGATGAGAAGATATACACAAGAGTTCAAAGATTCAACAATAAGGTCTACTATTGATAGGTTTTTTAAGTTATCTCTAGCTCATCAAAAATTGGCTTTTAACTAGCACTTTGGATTATAAAATTATTATATTTCTTAATTTTAACAATAATAAAGTATGCTAATAATCCATTAAGTTCGTTTTTTTTAAAGATTAAAACTTTATGGAAAGTACTTAAATTCCTAATCTATATTTCCCTACTTAAATTATTTTTTAGGTACTTTAAATCTATTTTTTTTAAATGGAATTTAGTTTTAAATTACTATAAAAACACAGTAATTATTTGTAAAGCAAGTATGAATTCTGCTATAATTTAGACAATATCAAAATACCAATTATGATATAAAAGATTTATCATATGATATTTAAAATTAAATTTTATAATAAGGGTAAAGAAGCTTACAAAAAATCAACAGTTTACTAACTGGTAGATCTTTTTATCGCTGTCTTTAATAATAATTAAGTCTTTTTTCCCTCTATTTCTTCTGTATTTATTAATATTTATTTTTATTTTAAGCTGTGCATGGGTTAATTTAACTTATAATTAAGTCATGCGTTAAATTTTTGCATATAAATACATAGGAGAATAACATGACTATTAAAGAAACATTCAAATTATCACTTATTGCAGTAGCAGTAGTGACCTCTGCACAAGCAGCAGCAATCGACGGTGATGATTTACCACCAGCACAACCAGGACAGTGTTTTACAAAGGCATTTTTCCCAGCTAAATATGCTACTTCTACAGAAAGAGTTTTAGCATCTGAAGCAAGTGAAAAAGTACAAATTATTCCAGCACAATATGGTTGGGGTACAGAAAAAATTAAAGTTACAGATGGTACACAAAGAACAGTTACTGTTCCAGCTACTTATAAAACTGTATATGAAAGAGTTCTATCTAAACAAGCATCTAAAACTTGGAGAACAGCTTTAGGAAACAATGCCCCAGAAGCATCAGACACACTTATGAATGCTGCACAAGCTGCTGGTATGAATACAGGTGCTGCACAACCTGGTACTTGTTTTTACGAATGTTATGCACCAGCAAAATATCAAAAAATTACAGAAAAAGTATTAGCATCTGAAGCAAGTGAGAGAATCGTTGCTGTTCCTGCTAAATACAATACTGTAACTAAAAGAATTCTTGTATCTGAAGGTACAGAAAAGCTTGTTGAATCTCCAGCTCAATACAAAAATGTAAAAGAAAGAGTAATGGTTTCACCAGCAAGAACTGAGTGGAAAAAAACAAAATGTGGGGACAGAGGATGTAACCAATCAGAAGTTGTATGTTTAGTTGAAATTCCAGCTGTATATAAAACTGTAACTAAAAAAGTTGTTGCTAAGCCAGTTGCAACAAGAAAAGTAACAACACCACCTGTTTACAAGACTGTAAATATTCAACAATTAGTTACTCCTGCATCTAGTAGAAGTATTCCTGTTCCAGCTACTTATAAAACTGTCACACAAACTCAAAAAGTTGCTAATGGTACATATGGTTGGACAAATAGCCCATCTAACTGTTCAAATGCAATTTCTACAGGGTCTTCATCTTATAATGGTGATAATTCAGCAAGTGGTAATGGAAATGGTTCTGGAGCTGGCGCTGGTATGGCTGCTGGTTCGAGACTTTCAGCTTCTGCTAAACCTACAGGAAACAAAGTTTGTTTAACTGCAACACCTTCTCAATATAACAAAGTTTCTAAAAGAGTTGTTGCAACTCCAGCAAGAACAAAAGTGGTTACTACACCAGCTAAGTATACAACTGTTAAAGTGAAAAAACTTATTTCTCCTGCTAGTGAAAGAAGAATGCCTATTCCAGCAACATATAAAACTGTAACTAAAAAAAGAATGGTTGCAGATGGTTATGCTAAATGGGTTCCAATTGTTTGTGAAACAAGTATGAATACTGGTATGATTCAAAATGTTCAAAAAGCACTTAGAAGTGCTGGGTACTACAATGGACCAATTGATGGTATTTGGGGTTCTGCTTCAAAAGCAGGTGCTAGAGCTTACCAAAAAGCAAAAGGTTTACCAGTTGCAGGTCTTTCTGTAGCTACTATGCAATCTTTAGGTCTTTATTAATCGTTAAAGCCTAGCTTTTTTCAGAAGAGATTTTCTCTTCTGAAACTCCAAAATTTTCATCTCTTTAAACTTCTTTTAAACATCAACTCAATATACTCATCTCAGATATATCAATAATGAATTGGTATAAATAATTTATTAAAACTAATAAAATATTAATTATTTTATTAGTAAAACACAAAGGATTTATATATGGCTCTTTATGATAGAGATTATAATAACACTGCCGATGCAGGGTTTGAAACAACAACAGGCACAGCTACCGTTGCCTTTATGAAGCAAACATACCAATTGCTTGGAGCAAGTATGGTATCGTCAGCATTAGGAGCTTACTTAACAATGCCCTACGCTGCAACAATCGCTGGATACAAATGGTTTCTATTTGGATTTGTAATGCTAATGGTCTTTTTTGGATTTAATATGACAAGAAAGAATCCTACTTTGCATTTAGTAGCTCTATTTGTATTTACATTTGCAATGGGTGTAATGTTAGTTCCACTTTTAGCCATGGTCATTGGACAAGGAAATGGAATGCTTATTGGTAATGCATTTTTAATGACTTCTGTTCTTTTTGGAGCATTAAGCCTTTTTGCCATTAACTCAAAAAGTGACTTTTCAAGCTGGGGAAAACCTCTATTTATTACAATGATTGTTATTTTTATTGCTTCATTAGTAAATATCTTTATTTTACAAAGTCCATTAATGCATGTGATAGTCACAGCTGGTATACTATTGTTATTTTCATTATTTACCATCTATGATACTCAAAACATTGCCAATGGTGCTTATGATTCACCTGTAGATGCAGCTGTTTCATTGTTCTTAGACTTTTTCAATATGTTTACAGCCATTCTTCAACTATTAGGAATAATGGGAGACGATTAAAAGTTATGCTCTTTGGAGATTTTTTCTCCAAAGATTAAATTATTATTTTAGTCACTTTATTTTTTTTGTATCACTTTTATAAATATAACTTCAAATTCTAAATAAGTTAAGGGATACTCCAACATCAAAGTTTTCATCTCTTTGTATCCTAACTGTTTCACTCCTCCACTCACACCAGATTTTTTAATATAACGAAGCATATCATGGACAGAAGTAAAATCAATTTTATACTCAACGACTTCTAATTCATAGTCAAAAAACCTATCAAGTGAAGTTAGAATTTCTTCTTTTTTAAGAATAGGAGAATTTATATTGATAATTCCATGCAGTGTTTTAAAGGTGTTTGCTGTAAAAAAAGAAAAAAGAAATTTGTTAGATAAAGAAGAAAGCTCTTGGAGTACAGAAGAGAGATTAACACTCCACTGTAAAGCAGAAGAGGAGATAATTAAGTCAAATTCATTGGCTTTAAATACTGAGGAAAAATTTCTTTCATTAAAATCTAAACATACTTTTTCAATAGATTTATTATTTTTATGGATATCCAACATCTCCTGAGAGAAGTCTAAGGCTACAAAATCTGAAAATACTATTTTTTGTTTAGATAAATTGTCATAAATAGCACCATCACCAGCACCTAAGTCTAAAATTTTTCCATAACTTTTTTCCTCTAACAATGCACATAACTTCTTTGCGACACGCTTTTGAATAACGTTGTATTTATTATATTCATGTGCAAATCGCGAGAATTCTCTAACTACTTTCATTTATCTCAGTTTCAATTAATTTAGGGTATAATCGCCAAAATTATACCCAATTTGAAGTATATACTTCATCATACAAAGAGGAAAAAATGATTTCAACACTATTAGTTGTACAAATTCTTTTAACAATCGCCATTGTTATTGCCATTTTATTACAAAAAAGTTCAAGCATTGGTTTAGGTGCATACAGTGGAAGCAATGAGTCAATGTTTGGAGCCAAAGGACCTGCTGGTTTTTTATCAAAAGCGACATTTACTTTAGCCATCCTATTTGTACTTAATACCTTAGCTATGGGTTACCTCTACAATCAAGAGAAAGAACACTCTGTCGCTGATACAATTAACACAGAAACTTCTGTACCTACGACTGACAGTAATAAATCTATTAAGTAATTATCTAAAGAGTAGTATCTCTTTAGATAATTTATCACCTCTCCAATATATAAGAAAGAAGGACAATTAATAATGCTAAATGAAATTTATGAACATACAAAAGAACAAATGGGAAAAAGTATTGATGCTTTAAAAAGAGACTTCTCTACACTTAGAACAGGGAAAGTAAGTACAAACATCGTAGATTCTATTAAAGTAGACTATTATGGTACCCCAACAGCGTTAAACCAAGTTGGATCTGTTCTGGTTACAGATGCTACAACCATTTCAATTACGCCTTGGGAAAAAAACCTTTTAGCTACAATAGAAAAAGCTATTCAAGAGGCAAATATCGGTGTTAATCCGAACAATGATGGAGATTTTATTAAACTTTTCTTTCCAGCTATGACTGCAGAGCAAAGACAAGAGATTGTAAAACAAGCAAAAGGTATGGCAGAAAAAGCTAAAATTGCTGTTAGAAACATTCGTAAAGATGGAAATGACAAAGTTAAAAAACTAGAAAAATCTAAAGATATTTCAGAAGATGAGTCTAAAAGAGCTCAAGATGAAGTTCAAAAAATTACGGATAACTCTATAGCAGAGATTGAATCAACACTTTCATCTAAAGAAGTGGATATTTTAAAAGTATAATAATGAATATTGAACAAGAATATTTAGATGCCAAAGCACTGTTAGACGGTCACTTTCTTTTAGCCAGTGGAAATCATTCTAAACGCTATTTACAAAGTGCAAAAGTTTTAGAAGATCCAAAACGTGCAGAGCTTATTTGTAATGCTTTAGCCCAAATGATTCAAAAATCTGGACTAAAAATAGATACCGTTTGTGCTCCAGCACTTGGTGGTGTTTTAGCAGGTTATGAATTGGCCCGTTCTTTAGGTCTACGTTCTATTTTTGTTGAAAAAAAAGAAGGTGGGATGGAACTTCGTCGTGGATTTGAAGTTCAAAAAGGTGAAAACATTTTAATTTGTGAAGACATCATTACTACTGGTGGCTCAGCCATGAAAGCTGCACTTGCTATTGAAGAACTTGGTGCAAATGTTGTTGCCTTTGCTTCTTTAGCAAACAGAGGTTTTTGTAAAAGAGAAGGTTCAAGCTTAGAAGCCAAAGCAGAATGTAAACTCTCTTCTAAAGTGCCTTTCTTTGCCCTCGATGATTTTACTTTTGAAATGTACAAACCAAGTGAATGTCCTCTCTGTAAAGAGGGTTCTACTGCTATTAAACCAGGAAGTAAGTCTTAATCTTATCTCTCTTTCCTCTTTAAATTTTTCCAAAGTGAAGAGGAGGGTTTCTCAATTCTAAAATATTAAATCCGTACTCAAAAACTTTATTTTATCTATGACTCTCTAAGCAGATTTTATGCCAAAATTCATCATACTCTTTTTATTCATTACTCCTAAGGAAAAAACATGGAAACATTTCAAATATCAGGTGCATTGTCTGTACTCATTTACTCATCTTTAGGTATTGCTGTCTTTGCCTTGGTTCTTTTACTACTAGAAGTTACAACCAAATACTCAATCAACCGTAAGATTGCCCACGATGGAAACATCGCACTTGCCATTGTCTTAGGTTCCATGATTATTGCCATTGGTATGATTATCTCAGCAGCCATTCGTTAATGTCAAATGTCATTGACAGCAAAAGTAAAGAGTTAGCCTTACTTTTTGGAACTTTTCTTATTGCCATCTCTGGGTTGGTTTATCAGCTAATTGAGGGGACTTTGTCTTCTTATTTAATGGGAGACTCTATTTACCATTTTTCATTGGTTATTGGGCTATTTATGTCCTCTATGGGAATTGGTGCTTGGTTTTCACGTTACATTAAGATAAATTTAGAACATGCCTTTGTACAACTGCAACTTGCCATTGCTCTTTTAGGTGGATTTTCTGCTTTTATCTTATTTTTGGCTTTTGCCTATATTAATAATTATGATCCTTTTTTATATCTACTTACCATTTCTTTAGGCTCAATGCTAGGTGTGGAGATTCCCCTTATTATTAATATCCTCAAAGAAAATTTTTCACTACAAACCAATATCTCCAATGTTTTTACCGTAGATTATATTGGAGCATTATTTGCTTCACTTCTTTTTCCTTTGGTTTTAGTTCCACAACTCGGACTCATGCAAACCTCTTTTCTCTTTGGACTGCTAAATCTTTTTGTGGCTTCCATATCATGGTACATCTTTCGTGAGCTTTTAGGAAAAAAGTATTTAGTTTATCTCTTTACAATTTTTGTGATTTTAATCTTAGGTTTTTGGCAATCAAGTCAACTCACCTCCATGATGGAAAACAAGCTCTATAAAAACAACATTATCTACTCTACCCAAACGCCTTATCAAAAAATTGTTATTACAGCCAATAGCAACCGTGTTCAATGCTATATTAACGGTGCTATCCAATTTGATAGTATTGATGAACACCGATATCACGAGTCTTTGGTACATCCTGTAATGTTAAGTACTCCTAAGCATGAGAACATTTTAATTATTGGTGGTGGTGATGGAATGGCACTACGTGAAGTCTTAAAATACGACGATATAAGCAAGATTACCCTTGTAGACCTTGACCCTGCCATGACCAAAATTTTTAAAGAACATGAAACACTTAGTCAACTCAATGAGCATGCCTATGACAATCCCATTGTCAAAGTTATTAACCTTGATGCTTGGAAATTTATTGAAAAATCAAACTTACTTTATGATGTAATTATTTTAGATTTACCAGACCCAAACAACATCTCTCTTAGTCGACTCTACTCCAAAACCTTTTATAAGGTTTTAACTAAGCATCTTTCTCGTTCTGGTGCCATGGTAACCCAAGCAACTTCTCCCATGTTTACAACTAAAGCTTTTTGGTCAGTGAATGAAACCATGAAAAGTACAGGACTAAATACAAAGCCCTACCATACCTACGTTCCTAGTTTTGGTGAATGGGGTTTTGTAATGGCATCTAAACTACCCATTAATTTTGAAAAATACGAACCAAGAGCAGACTTAAAATACCTTAATAAAGAAGTTTTAAAACGCATGGAAATATTTGAAAAAGACATTGCTAAACTTGATGTTGAAGCCAATAAATTGAGTACACATAGACTTATTAAATATTATAATGAAGGTTGGAAGATTTGGTATGAGTAGGAAGTATTACAATTTGACATATTTCTTAAAAGTAAAATAATCTTTACTGTATAATAACACCTAATTAAATACTGGATAATAAAATGACTATAAAACTTCCTAAAGAAGAAGCCATCAATCAAACTTGGACAGAAAAAAAGCTTTTATATCCCAATACAACTATTCGTCTTGCTACTATGTTTTCAGGTATCGGAGCTGTTGAGTTTGCTTTAAAACGATTACAATTAAAGAGTGATATTATTTTTGCTTCGGACAATGATAAATTTGTAAAGCAAAGTTATTTTGAAAATTATAAAATCAATGATGATAATTGGTATGATGATGTTCTTGATATTGATGGAAAAAAATATCTCAATAAAATTGATTTATTGGTAGGTGGAAGCCCTTGCCAATCTTTTTCTATGGTTGGAAAGCGTAAAGGCTTGGATGATACTCGTGGAACATTATTTTATGAATTCGCTCGGGTAGTTAAAGAAAGCCAACCGAAAGTATTTATTTATGAAAATGTCAAAGGACTTTTGAACCATGATAAAGGGAATACATTTGAAGTAATTAAAGCTACTTTTGATGAGCTTGGTTATAAATATTCCTATAAAGTTTTGAATGCCAAAGATTATGGAATGGCTCAACATAGAGAGCGAATATTTGTTATTGGGTTTAAAGATAAATCTATAAACTTTGAGTTTCCCAAACCTATTCTCCTAGAGCATAAAATGCAAGATTTTTTAGAAGACTATATTGAGAGTAAATATTATCTAAAAGAAAAAGGTGTTAAGTTTGTTACCAGTTCTAAAAATAGAAAAAAGCGATACACTCAAATAAATGGAGATATAGCCATTTGTCAAAAAGCCAATCAGCAATTTAATTGGCATGGAGACTTTATTTATGAAAATCAAGAAGAACAAGAGTTTGCTGAATTCATTTTTGATGTTAATGAAGTTGAAGAGAAATATTATCTATCTGAGAAAGTAAAAACCTATGTTTTGGCAGGGGGTACAAAAAACTTTAAAACTTCTACTAAAACAGACCTTGAAGTAGCACGACCACTACTCCAGTCTATGCATAAAATGCACCGTGCTGGAGTTGATAATTATGTCACTCATAATAAGGGTCGAATAAGAAAATTAACCCCGAAAGAATGTCTAAGGCTTATGGGTTTTGGAGATGGATTTAAACAAGTAGTCAGTGATACACAGATGTATAGACAGGCAGGAAATAGTATCGTTGTTGATGTTTTAATTGCTATTCTAAAAGAGATAGATATTAGTAAATTTGGAACAAGTAAATGAAAATAACTATCCTAAAGGAAGAATATGAAGTTTTAGATACTAAAGAAAAAATTACTATTGCTGATTCGTTTATTGTTAGACAAAACAAGATAGGTACAGGTAAAGGAGAAGCTAAACTCTATGTTGGACAAGATAATAGAGTTATAAGAGACTTCTTTGGTAAAGAAAGCTTTAATATTAAATGTTTTCTTCTAAAAAAAGATTTATTGCATTACTTAGAAGAAACAAAAGTGGAATATTTAAATCCTGAGCAACCATATATAAATAAATCTATTTTTCCAAATTTATGGCAAGAGAGATTAGAAAAGATTACTCAACTTTCTGAATTAATTGAGTTTGAAATTAAAGAGCAATCTCAAATATCTGGTCCAAGGATATATGTAAAATCTACAGATCGAGCTTATAAAATTATTCGTGAACTCTCTTTACCTAATATTACTTACATCACTATAGTAAAGTTAGTAAACCAAAAAGGGGAACTATTTTACTATTTTAAACTTTTTGCTGATTATTTTGGTAATATAGAGCATCCATATACGATAGAACAAGAAGAGAAAGAAATAGCTAAACTTGAAAAAAATGAGGATGGATTAACACTTACAAAAGCGAGAAAAGGTCAAGGAAAATATAGACAAGGGCTACTTAACTTGTGTCCATACTGCCCAATAACAATGGTTTCAGATGATAGACTATTAATTGCAAGTCATATTAAACCTTGGGCTAAATCAAATGATATTGAAAAAATAGACCCTATGAATGGATTTATGTTTACGCCTACTTTTGATTATTTATTTGATAGAGGGTTTATGACTTTTACTGAAGATAAACGAACTAAACTCTCTCCATTTTTATCAAAAATGACTTATTCGAAACTAGGTATTTCAGATAATAAGATTATCAATCAATTAGTACTAGAGGGAAGAGAAAAGTATATGGAATATCACCGTAAAGAGATATTCCAAGGTTCTAACTGATAAAATAAATGCAAACTCCCTACTTCACTATGTCTCCAAATGCCTTAGATAGAAATCTAGCGAGATTAACAAAACTCGAAACACATGCAAATGTTAAAATACTCCATACTTTAAAAAGTTTTAATGAACAATCAATTCTCCCCCTCATCAGTAACAATCTCTCAGGCATGAGCATAAGCTCTAAAAAAGAGTTTCAAATGGCGAAAGAAGCCTCTGCTAAACATATTCACCTCTATGCCCCAGCTTTTAAAGAAAAAGAGCTTACAGGGTACATAGATGACGTGCAAAGTATCTCATTTAATTCACTTGGACAATGGGAACGTTTTAAACATTTAGGAAAACAAACTTCAAAAGGGTTGCGTATTAACCCTAGACTTCACATTTCTATACCGAGTCATTGTAATCCAAACCTTGAAGAGTCACGTTTGGGTATTGGTACAGAGGAGTTTTTAAAAGCTTTTGAGAATAAGTCACAAAATTTTGAATTTTTAGAGGGTTTACATTTCCATGCACTGTTCCAAAGTAGCGTTGAAGACTTAGTTTTGCTTTTAAACTATATATTGGAACATTTTAAAGAAGTACTACCTCAACTAAAATGGCTTAATCTTGGTGGTGGACATAGCTTTACAAATATTTACTACGATATTGATACTTTTGTAAAAAATCTTCTAAAGTTTCAAAAACTATTCCCCAATATTACATTTTATTTTGAACCAGGAGAATCTGTCACTAAAGGATGTGGGCAATTTATTTGTAGCATTTTAGACATTGTCCAAATAGCTAAAAAGAAGATTGTCATTTTAGACACTTCCATTGAAACTCACCTACTTGACATTGCCATTGTCAACATGAAACTAAAAGTAAAAGAAACACAGTCTGCACCTACTCCTTACTGTTATGAACTTACAGGAAACTCTTGTTTACAAGGTGATATTATTGGTCAATACTTTTTCACAAAAGAGCTTCATATTGGTGACCAAGTTGTCTTTGAAGACATGATGGCTTACAGCATGGTTAAAATGACCGAATTTAATGGAATGGAAAAGGCGAACTTTTATCTTGATAATTCTAATTTTTTAGAAAATTTTTAAGTCCACTGATTTTTTAATTCTCTAAATTGTTCAAAGTTTTCTACGAAAAGCGTTAAAAGCTGAGGATCAAACTTAACACCTTTTTCTCTTTTCATGATTTCAAGAGTATCATTTGCACTGTGTGTCTCTTCTGAATAAGGTCGTCCCATGGTTAACTCATCATAAAAATTAACCAAAGATACAATTCTTGCATAAAAAGGAATTTCATCGCCTTTTAAAGCTTGAGGATAACCACTTCCATCCCAATTTTCTTGATGTGTTAACATCACTTCTTTTGCCATTTTTATTAAAGTTGTCTCTTCCAAATCTTCGAGTACTGACACGCCTAGTTTAGGATAGCTTTTAAACACTTTAGATGTTATATCCGTCCGATCCTCTTTAGGAATACGTAGTAAGCCAATATCATAAATAGACATAACATAATAGAGGTTATCAATCTCTTTGGTATTTAAGCCACATAATTTTGCCATTAACTTAACATATTCTCCCATACGCTTGATACTTTTCTCATTTTTTTCATTATCTTCATGAGATAATGCTCCCAATTTAGAGAGAAGCTTTTTTTGAGAATTTATTGCAATTTTAACAGCTTCTTGTAAATGTAAAAGGTGGCTGTTAGAACTGGTTTCTCCAGCAGAAACATCATCTTTAATACCGTAAAGAAGTTCTGAAAATTTTTTTATTTTAAGATGATTATAAACCCGTAACTTCAACTCTTCAGGACTATAAGGCTTAGAGATAAAATCATTAGCACCCAGCTGATAGGTCTTACGTTTTTCTTCATCTTTAGACGTAACAACAATAACAGGAATATCTCTATATTCAGGACTATCTTTAATTCTTTTTAATGTTTCAAACCCATCCATTTCAGGCATGATTAAATCTAAAAGAATAAGATCAATAGGCTCTTTATCTAAGACTTCTAATGCCTCTTTGCCTTGACTTGCTTGTAACATATGTATTTGTGGATAATCATCAAATATCGCTGTTGCCATCGCTTGATTAAAATCATCATCATCTACTGATAAAATTCTTGTTTCTTCGAATACTTTTAATGTTTCCATCTACTTATACCTCAACTACTTCTAAAAGCTTTTCAATCGCTTCTAGTAATTTATCTTTTGATTTAGCGATTGTAATTAAATCACCTTTCTCTGCCATTTTTTGCAATTCTCCTGCTAAATTTGCTAAATCCGTTATCCCAATATTAGACAAAACACCTTTGAGTGCATGAAAATCTTCAAGCAAGGCATCTTTGTCTTTTTCTTGCATATTTTTAGCAATCTGTGTTACATACTTCTTTAAACTTATGGTCGCTTTATTAAAAAGTTTATTGGCAACTTCATCATTAAAATTATGTTTTAAATGCTCAAGTGCTAACATTCTCATATCTTCACCTGAATCAAGTGAAACAGGTTTTACACTTTCAGGTTTTCTCTCAACATTAACGTCATTTTCTTTTGTAAATTCATGTTTTAAAACTTTAAGTAACTTACTCTCAATATCACTTCGATCTAAAGGTTTCTCAATAAAATCATTCATCCCTGAAGCTTCGGCTGCTAACTTATCTTCTTTATAAACATTTGCAGACATACAAATAATTGGTGTTTTGGTATCAAACTCTCGAATTTTTCTAGTGGCATCAAGTCCATTCATCACAGGCATACGCATGTCCATCAAAATGGCATCATAAGATTTATTTCTTGCTTTCTCAACAGCAATTGCACCATTTTCTGCTGTATCACAAGTAATGGAAAAGAAATTATCTAACATCTCTTTTTCATACTCTCGGTTTAACTCAACATCTTCAACAATTAAAATATCTAAGGATGAATAATCCTCTACTTCTTCGTTATCAAACACTTCTTTAGAATAAATTTCCTCCGTATACTTAATAAAACGCTGATAAGAAACAGGTTTATTAATAACCAAATCAAACTCTGATAAATCCTTATCGTTTTCTTCTCCTACCAAGGCGATTAGTTTTATATTGGGATTAATAGTTTTTAATGTTCCCCCAATATTATTGGTATGGTTTTTAAAAACATCTATGTCAAATATCGCAACATTATAGAAGCGTCCACTCGCCACCATTTGTACTAAAGAAGAACTCACATCTCCTTTTATGACATCATGATTTTGAAAGTTAACTCTTAAATTAATAAATTCTTTAGCAACCTTTTCAATAAACTTATTACGTTCAGCAAACATCATTACATTGGCGTTTTTTAAAGATTTTCCAATCTCTTTGTAAGTAGAACGTTCAAGTATAAGCGTTACTTTAAAACTACTTCCTATTCCTTGTTCTGACTCAACCGTAATCTCACCATCCATCATTCTTGAAATTTCTTGCGAAATATAAAGACCTAAGCCTGTACCTTGTGTTTTATCTGTTGATTGAAAAGGATCAAAAAGTTTTTCTTCTATCTCTTTTGGAATCCCATTTCCTGTGTCATCAACATTAATAACCAATTGAATCCTATTATTATCTAACTCGGCTAAACTCTGTAGAAAAAAGCGAATTGAACCTTTTTTTGTGAACTTAGCAGCATTTGAAAGTAAGTTAATGAAAATTTGCTTAATTCGTTTATCATCTCCTAATACTTTGTACTCTAACATAGGGATATCAACCATAAAGTTAACATCTTTTTGAATACGTGAACGAATCAAGTTGGCACAATCAATTAAAATATCATCTAAATCAATCTCTCTTGGTGAAAGTTCAATTCTATTATCCCCTATTTTTGCTACATCTAACAAGTCACTTACTAATGAAAGTAAATGGTTTGAACTTTGTGTCATAGAGTCCAAATATCTTTTTTGCTTATTATTTAAAGCTGTATCATCCAAAAGTTCTGAGTATCCTAAAATAGCTGTTAAAGGTGTTCTTAGCTCATGACTCACTGAAGCAATAAAACGTTTTTCATTACTTAAAGACTCTTCTAATTCTTCATTAACTTCTGACAATAAGTGTGAAACTGTTAAGCGATCTTCATTTGCTTTTTGATACTTTTTATTAATTTTATTAAATTCTTTTTTTAAGCGTTCAACTCTTTGGAGGGTAATCTCTTTATCTTTAAAATCAGGAATACCTTCAATTGAACTTACTATATTTTCTATTAACATTTTACTTTTCCTTTTTTGTACTTAAAAGTACCGATACAAAGGTCTCATTATGAAAACCTTGTGTTCCTGGGGAGGCAGCAATTTCACCATAAGCAAAAAAACCAACAAGAGGAACTTTTGTTTGATTATAAACAGTTTCAATCTCTTTAATTACTAAGTTACCAAGAACTTGTTTACGTGAACAACAAGGAAAAACTAAAACCAATTCAGGTTCAAAGCCCTTATTTGCAGATAAAGTATCTTTAATACTTTCAGTAACATTCTCAATCATCCCCGTCCCTTTAGAAGAAGAGAGCCGTATTTTCGATTTTTCTTCTACATGTCCTGCAAAAATTAAAGCACCCAATTCTTCATTAATTTCTAATACAGCTCTAAATACAACCTGTCCATTTCTCATGGTTACTTCTAAAGGATACTCAATACCAACCTGTGGCATGTCAGCAGCTGTTACATTAAGATATTTTTTATAAAAATCAATCGCTTTTTTACCATCTATCTCATAGACAATGTTATTTACAGCCTTAGTAATAATTCTCTCTTTGCCAATACCAACCCAACCAAAACCTCTAGCACCAATTAGCTCTATTTTATCTCTGTCTACGGCTAAAGCCACAATACCATGATTGGTATGGTTCTCTTTAGAAAAAACAAAAGTATCTTTTAAAATTAAATCATCTCCAGCAGCTGCCCCAAAAATATACTCTACGCCTTTAGAAATAATACCTTGGGTATAGGCATCATTATCAAAAGAGAGTCCTGAGGTTACGGTAATAATAGCAGGATTAGCAAATTCTTTTTTTGCCCACTCGCTGAGTTCTTCACCTACAGAAAAATAACGATTTCCATCAACTTGAATCACCTTTAAAGCTATTGCAGAGGGGTCAATTTCTACAAGTGTACAAACAATGCTCTCTTCTTTCTCTTGAACTCCTGCTTCACTGTTGGCAAATATTTCACCGACTGTTGTGGCTCCTAGTACTAAAAAAGAGTATTTATTAATCTCTGCTACTAACTTACGTATATTGTAAGTAGGAGATACATAGATAAAAGCCAAAGTGGGCTTAAACCCTCCACTGATAGCATGGTCTATTTTTTCTATTAGTTTATTAATTGAATAAGTCGATATGGTTATACTATTCATATTTATGCTGCTTCCTTATTTATATTTTCATTAATGATTTTTTTTCTAAGTGTGATAAAGTATTCAAAGTGTTCCAAAAAAATTTTAGTAATATGAGGATGAAAACGTTGACCACTTTGTGCTTTTAACAAATTATATATTTCTATGGGTGAGTGTATTCGATTATTATAATAACTTTTTTGACCAAGTAAAGCATCAAAGGTTTCAACCAAAGAGACGATGTACGCTACTTGATGAATTTGATCACCAGAACGTTGATTGGGAAATCCTGAACCGTCAAAATGTTCTCTATGTTGAATAATTACTTTTTTAGCAATTTTTATAAAATCTGTCTCAACACTAATATCAAATAATTGATAGGTTAAAAAAATATATTTTTCATAAAGTATTTTATTTTTACTGGAGTATTGATATTCTAAAATAGGTTTTTTATCAGAAAAAGATAAAAGACCAATACTTCTAACTACCGAAGCTGAAGAGATATTATTGGCTGTTCTATCTCCATAACCTATTAGTTTAGCCAAACTTTTTGTTAAACTTGCAATGACTTTCACACTCTTCTCATGTGCTTCATCTTGATAAGTAAATTTTAAAATATTATAAAAAATTTCTTTTTGAGACTGTTCAAGATATTCCATATTATATGTGTTTTGACTCCTATTAACTTCTACATTATTGGGAACTGTATTAGGAACCATCACTTCCTCTTGCTCAACTAAAACTTGTTTTAACTTTAATTGTTGTTTATTTTCAATATGCATATAAATTCTGGACTCTAACTCATCCAATTTATAAGGTTTAGATAAGAAATCATCGGCTCCCAAAGCATAAAGCTTAACTTTCTCTTGTTTATCAGTGGTTAAAATAGCCACAGGAATAGAATTATATTTAGACTCTTTTTTAATTTCTAAGAGGGTATCATATCCATTTAAATTTGGCATATGTAAATCAAGTAAAACCATGTCCACCTCTGTTTGCTTTAAAATAGACAATGCTTCTAGTCCATCTTCAGCTTCGATAAAACTTATAGTGCCTATTTGAGATAAAAGTGATATTACCAACTGTCTATTAAAGGCATCATCATCAACAATTAACAGTTTAATGTCACCCAACTTATCCCATTCCATTCTACTTCTTTCATAATGATTTCACTAAGAGTATACAAAATATTTATTTAAAAAAAAGTATTATAGTTATATTTTAAATATAAATTAATTATTACAGTAGAAATATATTAACTATATAAAATAAATAAAAATATATACAAATAATTAACTCAAAATAAACATTTTTTTTATTTTTTTCATACCAACAAGGATTAACTTTTAGAGTGAAAGGACTTATTTTAACTGCTAGATAGCTTTATGAGGGTTTTAAGAATTTTGAGTATTTTTGAAGAAAATATTTAAAGGTATGTTAAAAACATACCTTATTGACAGCCAACACATTCAAGCGAACGGTCTTCTACATCATTAGATGCTTCAGGAGATTGAGATCTTAGGTAATAAGTTGACTTAAGACCAAACTTCCATGCATTCATGTAAATCTCATTTAAATACTTACCCGATGCTTTATCAAGCGTAATGAAAATGTTAAGCGACTGACCTTGGTCAATCCACTTTTGTCTAATGGCTCCAGCTTTAACCAAGACATTTTGGTCAAGGTCATAAGCAGGTGTGTAGTAAGACCATGTATCAGCTGATAGATTTGGAGCTACGACAGGAATAAGTCCTGACAAATTCTCTTCAAACCATTTACGTTTATAAACAGGTTCAATCGCTTGGGTTGTTCCTGTTAAAATAGAAATGGATGAGGTTGGAGCAACAGCCATGAGGTAACCATTACGCATTCCATCTTTCTTTACTTTTTCTTTGAGCTTTGCCCAATCGTGAGTGTAACCAAAAAGTCCACCACGTTCAACCAATTTACACGCTTCAGCATTGGCATTGTCAATTGGGAAAATTCCTTTTGACCAATCTGAATCTTCAAAAGTGGGGTACTGTCCTTTTTCAATTGCTAAGTTACTTGACGATTCAATAGCATAATAAGAGACCGACTCCATAACTTCATCAATCTTGTAAAAGTGTTCACTCGAACCCCAAACAATTTTCTCTTCAGCTAACATTTGAGCTTCACCCATGACCCCTAAACCAATGGAACGTGATTTTTCATTGGTCTTTTTAACTTTTGCCAATGGATAAAAGTTTAAGTCAATCACATTGTCAAGCATTCTAATAGCTGTAGGAACAACCCTTGCAATGTCTTCTGTAGTATGAATTTTTGACAAGTTAATTGATGCTAGATTGCAAACAGCTGTGTCGCCATCAGTTAAAGCTTTGTCAACCATCCAAATTTGTTTACCGTTTAAAGAGTCAAGTGCTGTAATTTTTTTAGCAGGTTTAGTCGTCCCATTTCCAACAGTTAACATCTCTTCTTCTTCATACACACCAACTGAACCATCAACAAAAGTAAATTGAATCTTATAATGGTTAGGTGACGTATTTTGAAAAATCTCTGTACACAAATTTGAAGATCTAATAATTCCTACATGCTTGTTAGGGTTGGATTTGTTAGCTGTGTCTTTAAATGTCAAGAAAGGATTCCCTGTTTCAAAATAGCTTCTTAAAATTTCTTTCCATAATCCTTTAGCTGAAATAACTTCTTTGGTAATCTCATCACCACTTTGTTCTAGTTCTAAATAACGTGATTCAAATGCTTTTCCATACATGTCTGTCAATTCTCTTACTTCATAAGGGTCAAAGAGTGTCCAAGTTTCATTTGCTTCTACTCTTTGCATAAAGAGATCATTTAACCAAAGTGCAGGAAAAAGGTCATGAGCCCGTCTACGCTCTTCACCAGAATTTTTCTTTAAATCCAAGAAGTCACGAACATCAATATGCCAAGGCTCGATGTAAACAGCAATAGCACCCTTACGCGTTCCTAGTTGGTCAACAGCAATGGCAACATCATTGGCAATTTTTAGGAAAGGGACAATTCCACCTGCTGCATGTTTATGTCCATCAATGTATGAACCCATACCACGAACCTGTGACCAATCCCAACCAATTCCACCACCAAACTTAGAGAGCAGTGCCATCTCTTTGTAAACATCAAAAATACCTTCAATATTATCAGGGCTTGAACCTATATAACAAGATGACAATTGGTGCCTTGGTGTACGTGCATTAGACAAGGTAGGGGTGGCAGCCATCACTTCAAATTTTGAGAGGATGTCATAAAATTTCTTTGCCCATGTTTGACAATCAAATTCATTTTGAGCCAAGAACATGGCAACTCCCATAAAAAGTTGCTGAGGAAGTTCTATGGGTACACCTTTACGGTCTTTTAATAAATAGCGATCGTAAAGCGTTCGTATACCAAGGTAATTAAACTGTAAATCACGTTCAGGTACCATGTAGTCATTTAAGTCATCAAGATTGTACTTCTCTTTGAGTCCTAAAAGAATTCGTCCCTCTTTTTCTCCATGCTCAAAGTATTTACTTAAATGAGCATAAGATTTACCTTTAACACCACCAACACTACGACCAGCTTTATGATAAAGGTCGTAAAGAAAAAGTCGTGAGGCTACAAAAGTCCAGTTTGGTTTGTCAATGTCAATTTTGTCAACAGCTGTCTTAATCAATGTTTGTTGAATATTTTCAGAACTCATCATGTCTTGAAACTGTAAATTAGCATCCACTTCAAGTTCACTTTGACTTACACCTTCTAAACCCACTACTGAAGCAGAGGTATTTTTTTGAATCTTTGTAATATCCAGTGTTTCAACTCTACCACTTCTTTTTACAATTCTTATCATGTAACTTCTCCTTTATTAACTCTATTATATTACTTAAAAAGCACTTTCT
>CACVAZ010000135.1:0-1241 GCA_902727995.1 uncultured Sulfurovum sp. | reverse complement strand
TAATACTCAAAATTAAAACACTCTCTAATCTGCTCTTCACTCAAGGACTCTCCTAGTTCTTCATCAGCCAAAAGATATTGAAGATACAACGATTCACCTTTATCATTGGTTGAAGATTTACCTTGTTGAATCTCTTCCCAAACTTTCATGGCATTTCTTTGAACAATTCTGTAAGCATCTTCTCTTGATACTCCTTGAAGAGGTAATTCAAGTAATACTCTTTGAGAGAAAACAAGCCCCCCTGTTAAGTTTAAGTTTTTCATCATGTTCTCTGGCATGACCGTTAAGTTTGCAATAACATTGTTCATTCTATGCATCATAAAGTTCGTCGTAATAAATGCATCTGGTAACCAAAATCTTTCCGTAGAAGAATGTGAGATATCTCTCTCATGCCATAACGCAACATTTTCCATAGCAGGGGTTACACAAGTTCTAATAATACGTGCAAGACCTGTAATATTCTCTGTTAGAATCGGGTTTCTTTTATGAGGCATGGCTGAAGATCCTTTTTGACCTTTGGCAAAAAACTCTTCTACTTCATAAACTTCTGTTCTTTGCAGGTGTCTTACCTGTACAGCAAACTTTTCTACTGAAGAAGCCATAAGGGCTAAAGTTGTTGCGAGTCTTGCATATCTGTCTCTATGTACAACTTGATTAGAACATGGTTCAGGTTTTAACCCTAACTCTTCCATTGCATACTCTTCAAGTTCAAGTGGTGCGTGAGCAAAATTACCCATAGCACCAGAGATTTGACCTACAGCAATAACATCCATCGTCTCATGTAAGTTTTTAAGATGTCTTGCCATTTCGTCATACCAAACAGCTAGGGTTAAACCAAAGGTAATAGGCTCTCCATGAATACCATGTGAACGACCCACCATAAGTGTCATCTTATGCTCTTCTGCTCTTTTCTTAATAGACTCCATAAGCATCTTGGTATCGCTAATAATAATTTCTAATGACGCTTTCATCTGAAGTGCCACACCTGTGTCAACAGCATCAGAAGAAGTCATACCATAGTGAAACCATCTTGACTCTTCACCCAATGATTCTGAAACAGATGTATTAAACGCAATTAAATCGTGTCTCGTAACAGCTTCAATCTCTTCAATTCGCTCCACAGAAAAAGTAGCATTCTCAACAATCTTCTTGCAATCTTCATCAGGAATAAGTCCCAATCTGTTCCATGCTTTTACAGCTGCTTTTTCTACTTCTAGCCATGCATCATATCTTGCTTGTTG
>CACVAZ010000134.1 GCA_902727995.1 uncultured Sulfurovum sp. | reverse complement strand
AAACCCCAAAAACAATCCGACCCAAAAAACACCCCACATACTTAAAATGTTACTTTGCTCAACTCCAAAAGACAAATCAACCTTTAGCCACCGATGAATTTACAAGAAAAGGGATGAATTGGGCAATTGATAGGGTTAAAAAAACCAAAAAACTTTTAAAAGAGATGAAACTAATTGAAGTTGTGCAAAAGAAAAAATACTACTATGTGCATCTTTTTTTTATCTACACCAAGAAGAAGATTGGCGAGATTCTTGGGACGAGTACGGAATCGGAAGCTTCAGCTCCGAATAAGCCAAAAACGACAAAAAATGAGACAACGAGGCTGAAGCCATCGGTTCCGAGTGTGCCGACTCTTTTAACTCAGTGGACTGAATATTGTGATAAACAGGGTGTTAAATACACTCAAAATAATTTGAAATATTGGGAAAAAAAGCTTGAAAACAGATTGAGCATTGACCAACAAGATGCCATTTATACTGCCATAAAAAACAAATGGAAAGATTTTTATGTGGTTGCTATTAAAGATTCAAAATACCATAAATTTTTAGGAAAAAGTTTGATGATGGAGAAGGATTGTGATAGCTTAATAGATATAGCATTTAAAGAAAAACGGTTTATCTATCAATTCAAAAACATCAAAATTAGCACCACTGAACCCCCATCAAGCCTGTTTAAAAAGTATGGATATGATAAATCAGAGCTTAACAAAGCTCCTATTGTTTCAAACGTTAAAAGTAGGATTTTGGGGTTGATTCAAAGGTTCAAGATACGCTTTTAGGGTTGATTCAGAGGTTTTAGGGTGGATTATAAGTATAATCAGAACTAGAAAAATAGAAAGGGATAAGATGCAAAAAATACCCATAGGTATAAGTGATTTTAAAGAGATAATCGAAGAGAACTTTTACTATATAGATAAAAGCAAACTGATTGCTGAAGTAATTGATAATGGTGCTAAAGTCATTCTGCTTCCACGCCCAAGACGCTTTGGGAAAACGCTTAATCTTGGTATGTTAAACTATTTTTTTGATAAAAGTGAGAACAACAAAGAGCTATTTAAAAAATTAAACATTGCTCAAAATAGCGATGCGATGCAACATTGTCACACTTATCCTATTATCTATATTACCTTTAAAGATGTGAAAGAGCAAAGCATTGAGGCAAGTCGTGAAAAAATTTATGCTCTAATTAGAGAAGCATTTGGAAAACATGAAAAGAGTATAGAAAAAATTATAGATACTTGTTCCAAAGAAGATAGAGACAACTATACCAATATTATCAACCGAAAAGCGTCACATACGCTTTATGAAAACAGTTTTAAATTTCTCTCTAAACTCTTAACCAAAGCCCACAATCAAAAATGTATCATCCTTATAGATGAATATGACACCCCCATTCAAACAGCGTTTCTAAAAGGCTATTATGAAGAGATGGTTGGATTTTTCAAAACCTTTATGGGAGCCGTTTTAAAAGACAATGATGTCAATCTTTATAAAGCCGTGCTTACAGGAATTTTACGTATTTCCAAAGAGTCTATTTTTAGTGATTTGAACAATATAAAAGTCTATACCTTACTTGATAACCCGTTTAGTGATAAGTTTGGATTTACAAGCAGTGAAGTTAAAGAGATGTTAAAGAGTTACAATTTAAGTGAAAATTTTGAAGAGGTTAATCAGTGGTATAATGGTTATAAAATTGGAGAAACCACTATTTTTAATCCGTGGTCATTGTTAAATTATAGTGATGGTGGTGCATTTGACATCTACTGGGCAAACACCTCTTCTAACGATATTATACGTATTTTGGTCGAAAACTCCGATGGATTTAGAGATGATTTAAAATACCTGCTTAAAGGTGAAACCGTAGAAAAAGTAATCAATCCCAATATTACTTTTAAAGACAGAGATTTTAATTTTAATGAAGAGATGCTCTACTCATTTCTCTTTTTTTCAGGTTATCTAAAATACACTTCTAAAGCGTTCATAAAAGGTAAACACTTTTGTCATTTAGCTATTGTCAATATAGAGTGTCAATATATTTTTGAAAACATCATCTCTAACTGGATTAGTGAAAAGTTCTCAAATCCCAAATTAAGAGTATTGCTCAAATCGTTAACCGATGGCGATTTAAAACTTTTTGAAAAGATTTTTAGTGAGTTTGTACGTGATACGCTTTCGTTTTACGATACAGGTAAAAATGTGGAAAGTGTGTATCATGCTTTTTTCTTAGGATTATTGGTCAATTTGAGTGATTATGAGGTTATATCGAATAAAGAAGCAGGTTACGGACGGGTCGATATTATAGTCTTGCACAAAGAAGACAAAGAAAAATTAGCCCTAGTCATAGAGCTTAAAACCATAGATGAGTTTGAAGAAGAGAGCAAAGAAAAAGCGTTAATAAGTGCTGTAAAACAGATAGAAGAAAAAGCCTATGTTTCAGAGGTTCAGAAAAAAGGTTATAAGCATATCTTAGCCTTTGGGGTGGTCTTTGATGGTAAGAGGGTTTGGGTGATGGAGGGGTGAGGGTTGTTTGAGGTGGCGACTGTCTCCTTTTCTCATCATCTCTTTTCTCAGGGTCTATCTGCTCTTTGGTTACAATCACCTGATCAATCTCAGTTTTTGTTCCCTCTATCTTACTGGATGTATTTGCCTCTTTGGTAATGTGCATCTGTATAAATATATCCACATTTGGCACTATCATCGTAAAAGCATTCAACTCACCCAATGCCCTTGTGGTATCTTCGAGCATGGTATTAATCTTTGGGTCATCCCATACAAAGGTATGATTTATTTTTGATGGAGAGAAGCTTTTATATTTGTATGGTTGTTTTTGTGTTCCTGATGTGTAGTACTTTGGATGGGGTGCAACCTTAAAAACACTAATCCATAATTTGTCAAAAAAGATAGTTTAAAGAAGAATACGCTAAGGTACGTAAAAAAGTCATGACAATAAAAATAATAGAAAATAACAAAAAAACGATTAAGCTAGAGATTGTAATAGATTTAGAGAGTGAGAACTTCCTTGAAACAGAAGAGAGAATAATGGATAAAGTCAATGAAATAGGACAGACATTAACCAAAGAGGCTCTAAAAAAACTAGATATAAAAGAGACAGTATTATCAATAAATGAGCAGAATCATTATGCAAAAGAGGTAAAAAAAAATATCAGACCCCTTATGGAGAAGTAGAATTAAGTAGAAAAGTATTTGCTCCATTAGGAGCAGGGAAACAATATTGTCCTCTTGAAAAACATGCGCACATCATTAAAACAGCCACCCCCAAATTTGCCAAAATACTCTCTTATAAATACGCTCATGCTCCAGCAAAAGTAGTTCAAGAGGATTTGGCAGAGAATCATAATAGAGAGATATCTCGTTCCTTTATCCAAAGTACATCACAAATAGTAAGTAATTTACTATTAAAACAAGAAGAGAATTGGGAATATGAGATACCAAAAGTTTTAGAGAATATAAAAACAATTAGTATAGGAATGGATGGTACGTGTATGCCAATGGGTGCTACTCATTGGAGAGAAGCAATGTGTGGAACTATCTCGTTATATGATGATAAAGGGGAAAGAAAACATACTATATATAGCCAATGCCCCAGAGTATGGGAAAAAGACATTTAAAGAGAGACTTGATAAAGAGATATTATCTATCAAAAAACAGTTTCCAGAAGCTAAAATTATAGGGGTAGCAGATGGAGCAAAAGAGAATTGGACTTTTCTTGAGCAATATACGGTTGCAAACACACTTGATTATTATCATGCAACAGAGTATCTCTCAAAAGCCTCAAAAGGAATTCACCCTAGAAGTAAAGTACAAAGAGAGACTTGGTATGAAAAAGCTTCTGACACTTTGAAGAATGTTCAAGATGGAGCTAAAGATTTACTACAGGAGATAGAAGGACTCAAAGATAAAAAGCTCTCATTATCTATCAAAAATGGAGTTGATGCTACGATAACATATTTTAATAATATGATGTGGCTACACTAATTAGTACAAAGAAATGATAGAATTTTAAAGAAACTAAAGAGGTAGAAAAGATGGCAGGAAAAGGACAGAAGTATGCTAAAGAGTTTAAAGATTCAGCAATACAATTAGC
>CACVAZ010000133.1:12802-20570 GCA_902727995.1 uncultured Sulfurovum sp. | reverse complement strand
TCTCAACACCGAGTTCACCTGAGAGGTAGTCGCCAAGTGTTTCACCAGCACCTTTGCGTTTACTAAGGGCTTTAACATCATGAATGAGACAGTAAGAGAGGGATTCTTCTTGTTTTTCTTTATCTTCTTCTATTTTAATGTCACCTAGTAGCTCTTCTGAGTGAAGAGTGCTACTGGCTAAAAAGAGAATAGTGAGTATGCTTAATTTAGTAGGTTTCATTATGGTCATGGTCGTCTGATTCACCGATACCTACGAATTCTGTTGGTGTAAAGTTTGTTGGTAAAAATTTACTGCCTGTCCATTTACTGTGCCGGTGGAAATCTTCACCATGAGAATCAACTAAATAGAGTGTTTGTGATTCTGCAGAAAAGATATAGACTCCATAGTCACTTGCTTTAACAATTGAACTTCTGTCTTCTTCACATGTTGAAACACCTTCAAGTGCAAAAGCTGACCCCTCTTGTGTAAGTCCTTCTGTTCCTTCTTCTTCATGATAAACATACACTTTTCCAGACTTTGTTAAGGCAATGTGTGCTGCTCCTGCATGTTCTTCTTCTGTTGTGTTTTCATCCTCATGGTCATGCTCAAATGCATAAAAGTTACATAATTCTTCAGTACTTGGAATTGCTTCGGCAATTTCTTTTTTAATTTCTTCTTGTTCTCTAAGGTGTGTATTTAGTGAAATCAATGTAGCTTTTTTAGCATCGCTTGATATGGCTGGATCAAACTCCTCGTTAGAGTGTGAAGCAAAAACATTTACATTGTCTTCTTCATGAAAGTGACCTAGGTACTTGAAATCATTGTAAGTTAAATCACCATTATTGATGTCAAAGTCATAATTTAGCATGACAATCTTTTGGTCAACACCAGCTGTAGTTTCATGATCCCATCGAATGAGTTTTCCCGTTTTACCCGTCATGTTATAGGTTGCATTTTCATCCGTATTCATGTCCATATTTGTATCGCTTGTGGTATTATAAAGATACTGGTCTGAACTTTCATTGTCAAAAAAGATGAATGTTTTTTCATCTGGTAAGTCAAGAGAGCTTGTTAAGTCAACTGATGTAGGTGTGCTAGAACTGCTTCCACAACCTACTAGAAGAAGTGTTGTAAGTGATGCTACTGCGAAATTTTTTAATTTCATGTTTGTCCTTTGTATAAAAATTAAGGAATAATATACACATTTTATTTAAATGCAACTTAGTCGCAATTAAAAAATAATCTTAGGTATAGAATGTTATGTCTCTGTATTTTTGGTTTCTTACATTACGTTTGAGCAGTTTCTTGACAAGTTTCACATAGTCCTGTAAGTGTAATATTGATGTAATTAACCTTATGTTTTTTTGCCATATTGGAAAAGTGAAGGGCATCATCAAATTGTAGTTCACCTAAACAGAAGACTTGACGACAGGATTCACATTCAAAATGAGGATGAGATTTTGCACCTTGATGAATGTACTCATATTGAGCCACGCCATCACTGCTTAAAAATTCTTGGACAATATTTTTTTCATTAAACTGTCGTAGTGATCGGTAGATTGTTGCAAGGTTTACCGAGGTTATTTTTGAACATGCTTCATAGAGTGTACTTACATCTTTAGGAGCATGACTATTTTTTAAGATATGGAGTAAAATACTTTTTGCTTTAGTATTTTTAATCCCTTTTCGGTTGAGTTCTTCTTTTATTTCATTACTATTCATGTGAACCATTGTAGGTGAATCTCCTTGAAACTATGCTTGATAAAGTTAGTTATTATTGGCAATTGCTTTTGCTTTTTTAATTAAATTTTGTGACCAATCTTTGGCTAAGGGGGTTTCTTTAATAACTTTTATATGTAAGGCATGGGCAATGGTTTTGGCACTTTTGTCGGAAAATTCTTTTTGGGTAAATATGGCTTTGATTCCTTCTTGTCGAGCCTTTTTTATGATTCTTTGTAACATTCTTGGTTTGGGTTCTTTCCCCTCTATTTCAATAGAGAGTTGGGTTAAACCATAGGCTTTGGCGAAGTATCCCCAAGAGGGGTGAAAGACCATAAACTTGGAGTTTTTGGGAAGGGATTTAAAAATTTTTTTTATTGCTTTGTCTGTTTCTTCTATCTCTTGTAAAAAGTTTAGATAATTCTTATGATAGTAGTTTTTATTTTTTGTGTCGAGTGTGCATAAAGTGTCATAAATATTTTTAGCCATAATTTTTACATTGGAAGGGGCTGTCCATGTATGTGGATCAAGCCCTCCATGATGATGGTGTGCTGATTCATTTTTGGGTTCTGTAATAATGGCTTTAACATCAGAATTTGCCATATTTTTAAAATAGTGTTCTTTATTTTTAAATTCAAAGGGCATATGTTCGGTAAAAAACAGATATTTACCACTTTTTTGAATGTCTATGGTAAAGGTTGTTTGTTCTTTGGAAGCATCAAAATGTAATTCATAGAGGGTACTTTCTTTATCTAAAATAGCACGGTCTTCTAATGCTATTATCTTATTTTTATTAAATAAAACTTTAGCAGGTTCTTTATAGTCATAGATTAAGTCATCATTTCCCTTGACAGAGAGCATTAAAAATTTCATTTTTGGATCAGCATACTCTCCTGTAACTTTGGAAAAATGCCAATCATATTCACTTTTTTCCAACTCAAAAAGACCAGCCCATTCATAAGGAGCTGTTTGTAATTTTAAAAACTTAATCCCTTTTGTCATATCAGAAATTTTCATCGTTTGGTTATGATAGGTAAACTTATCTAGCCAAGCCTTTTCAAACTCAACTTTGATGGGAAAATAGACATCTGCTTTGGAGAGTGCCATCATTTGTGATGGTTTGGGTGCGTAAGTATGTGGATCACTCCCTGGTTTAACCATGGTAGTGACATGGACTTTGTCACCACCAATTTTTTCAACAAACGTTTGTTGAGGTAAAATACTTACTACAGCATTGACTTTAGCATAGAGAATGCTACTTGTGACTAAGAATAGACTCAGAACTATTTTATTAAACATCTACAACCTATCTTTAGTCATGCTGATGCTCATGTGTATGACTATGGTCATGATGATGGTGTTCATGATTGTGATTGTCATCATGCTCATGTGTTTCTTGAACAATGGTCAAATAGTTAAACTTATTAGCCAATAATTCTAAGTCTTTATGGGTATCTTCGCCAATAAAGACAAGAGCAGACTCTTCCATGTATTCAGGTAACTCTTCAAAGGATACATTTCCAAAAGCGTAGTTTACAATAAGTGGTGTTGGAACATCGTCTACAGTAACCATCCCTTTAACTCGATAAATATTTTTTGGAAGTGACTTTAAAAGTATGTCTAAATCGTCAAATACAATTTTTTTATTGAACTTTCCAACCTTTCTGTCTATGGCATCATGATGATGATCGTGTTTTTCGCCATCAGTGACTAGACCTATAATCTCATCAATTTGGTAAACGCCTTCAAAAACATCTTTAGGAACAACACCTTGTTTTGCATGATGAATAAAATAGTTGTTAAAAACTTTTTTACCCGTCATGGTATTTTTAATGTCATGTCTCTCTTTGTAGGTGATAATATCTGTTTGTGCTTGGTTAAGCTCTTCTTCATTGACTAGGTCAGTTTTATTGAGAACAATGATATTGGAACCACCTACTTGGTATTTAGCTGTGGGGTTATGCATATAGCTGTCATAGTTTTTGGCATCAACAACACAAATAACACCTTCAACAGATATTCCAAGGTTTTGAAGTGAAAGAAAGACAGGGAAGGGTTCTGCTGCTCCAGAAGTTTCTACAAAGAGAATGTCAGGTTTGTATTTGTTCGTAATCTCAATAACACCACTTTCGAACTCTTGGGACATTTCACAACAGATACACCCCTCTGAAATCTCTATGACATCACTATGAACATTTTTTAAAATGTTTTGGTCAACACCTATTTCCCCAAACTCATTAACAATAATGGCAACGTTTTTGTCGCCAAAATGGTTCTTAATGGTATTTGTTAACATACTGCTTTTACCGACACCTAAAAATCCTGTAATAATAAATGAATGAATCATGACTATCCTTATGTTCTATTTTTAATTTTTGAATTGTATTATAAATGCGATTAATTTGCGTTTATAATAAAGGTGATATAATTTTAAAATTCATCATGAAGGAACAAAGAAATGAATATTCTCAATAAAATAAACAAGTTAGTTTACACAAGAAATGAAATAATACATTCTGAAATGGTAACAGTTTTTACAAAATATGGTAAGTTTCAGATGAAAGCCTACAAGGATGACCACCAAGAATACATCGCGATTATGAATCAAAAATTTTTTGATTTGGAGAAACCTATTGTCTATGTTCATTTTGATGTAAAGCATTGTGAGATGGATCATGCGATGTCTTGTTATTGTGCCAATCAAGTTGAGTTAGCTTTGAAAATGATACAAAAATCAGGAGGTTTGGTAATTTATTCTAGCCATGAAAATTGGAGTATTGATAATTTATTAGAAGATATCAATACGCGAAAAATTGATGAAAAAAATACTGTTAAAAATAACAGTAAAATAAGCTTTAATGCAAAAGAAAAAATAGCTTATCCCTCTTTGGCTTTTATTTTAAATGATTTAAAGTTATCAAGGGTCAAATTAATTACTAATAGTGAAAAAGTTATTGATATTGTAGAGTTGCTAGGTATTGATATTTTAAAGATAGAGTCTAATATATCTTTTGCATATGGTTAAAAAAATACTTCTTAATGTCTATAGTTAAATTTATAATTGCGAAATATTTGCATTTTTTATTTAGGAATAAACCATCCTATCAAGAATAGCTAAAATCCTATCTTGTTTAATTTTTTGAGTATTAAAAAAAAGTAATTTAATGTGCTAGGCTAAATTTATATAATCTAGTCGAATAAGTCTACATAGTGTATAATCGACATATGAAACTACAAGAACTTATTAAGACTAAAAAATTAAAATTCACTCCTGCCCGTCAAATGCTTTTAGAGATTTTTTCTAAGGCCTCACATCCTTTGGCTTATGAAGACATTAAGTCACAGATAACCATGGACAAAGCAACATTTTATAGAAACATGACAACATTTGAATCATCAGGAATCTTGAATGCTTTTGAGTCTAATGATAAGAAACGGTATTATGAAATGGCAGATAAGCAACATGCCCATTTTATCTGTTCAGAGTGCGATAATGTTGAGTGTCTTGATGAAGAACTTCAGTTTACACTTAAGGATTATAAAGTTGAAAATATTATTGTATATGGTGTCTGTAAAGGGTGTTGTGTTTAGTCTTGGGAGTTACTTTTCAAGAGAAATAGACCATCTTAAACTAATGATGTAGATTAGTTGCTTTATGATATTTTTTGGAGTTAGGTTCATATTTTTCTTTTTTGTGAATTATACTATAATGCTAATAATAATTAACAAAAAGGAAGTAATGCGTGACTTTCCAAAACCAACTAGCCTATTCAGCCTCAGCAGGTTCGGGTAAAACATTTGCACTTTCTGTTCGTTATTTGTCTTTACTTTTTATGGGTGAAGAGCCTAGTACCATTTTAGCTGCGACTTTTACCAATAAAGCAGCTGCTGAGATGAAGCAGAGGGTTATTTCATTATTGATTAATCTTGAAGAAAAAAAAGTAGAGTTAGCAGATATTTCAAAACAGACAGGTTTTACAGAACTTGAACTTTTAGAAAAGCAACCAGCTATTCTTGAAAATTTTTTGTCAACTTCAAACTTTATTGTGACTTTGGACAGTTTTTTTACTTCTATTTTACGTTCGGCTTCGCTTTACATTGATATAGAACCTGATTTTGTAACGAAAGAGATAGATGCCTCTAAAAAGGAGGAGAATTTTTTGGAAGAAGTTCAAGCCAATTCTCTTTTGCATCAGTTGGTTAAACTTGCCATGAACATTGAAGACAAACGCTTTTTGAAGATGTTTGAATTGATGCAAAACTTTTATAAGATAGATCCTTTATTACCTGATGTTAAATATACCTTAAGTTCAAGCGTTGAGTTGGATGTTGAGATAGACACTTTACGTGAAGAACTTCATGGCTTGGTAGTCGCTTCAGGTGCATCTAAAACGGCTGTGAAGAATTTTGAGTTTATGGAAGTGAAGGATTTGTTTAAAAAGTCTGTGTTTGAAAAAGCTTCTTTATTTGATCATAGAAATTACAAAAAATATGTAGAACAGAATCCCGAAATTGAAGAGAGATTTTTAGAGCTAAAGAAATTGTTAGCCAAATGGGCTAAGGTGAAAGAAGAAGTAGTTTTGCATAACCTTTTTCAAGTGTATGATTATTATAAAAATGCGAATATTGCTACGGCTAGACAACTGGGCGTTCTTTCTTTTGATGACCTTACTTATTTTACGCATCGGCTTTTACATGAGAGTATTAACAAAGAGTTTTTGTATTTTAAAATAGACAGCCGTTTTAAACACATTTTACTTGATGAGTTTCAAGATACCTCTACCTTACAATTTTTGCTTTTACAACCACTTATTGATGAGGTAGCAGGAGGTCATGGAACGGCTGAGTTTAGAAGCTTTTTTTATGTGGGAGACACGAAACAGTCGCTTTATCGTTTTAGAGGTGGGGTAGAAGAGTTGTTTGATGCTGTGGCTTCGAGTTACGAGATAGAAATTGCAGAGATGGACACCAATTACCGAAGTAGTAAAGCCATTGTAGAGCAGGTAAATTTTTGGTTTGAACCATACATGAAAGCTTATGTTCCTCAAAAATGTAATGGTTTAAAAGATAAAAATAAAAAAGAGATAGAGGGATACGTCTCTGTGGTTGAAACAGAAGAAATGGTGGATGGAGCTTTAATGCAGTTAGAGTTTTTGCTTTCAAAAAACATTCATTTAAATGACATTGCTTTTTTAGTCTCTACCAACAAAGATGGTGCAACCATTCAAGAAGCTTGTTATGCCAAAGACTATGCTACTTCACTTAAAACTTCTTCGTCACTCAAACATACAGCCAAAGTAGCAGCTGTGGTAGCAATGGTTAAGTATCTGTTTTTGGGTACAACATTAGATGCCAAAGCCATGCTTCAAGCTGTGGATAAAAAAATAGAAGAGATGGATTTAAGTTGGTTTCATCCATTTATGGAACCATTGAAAGTGGTGCATCAACTCATTGCTACTTTTGGATATTTTGACAATGAGATGAATTTGTTTAAGCTTTTAGAGTTTTCTGCTACTTTCTCAGACATACCAACATTTTTAGAAGAGTTTGAACTGTCACAAATAGAGGTAGCTGGTTCAACTAAAAATGGTGCAAAGATTATGACGATACATGGTTCTAAAGGTTTAGAGTTTCAGCACGTGATTGTATTAGATCGTCTAAAAGGAACTGCTCCTGACCGTTCGACGCTTTTGTATGAGTATGATGAACGTTTAAAAGTAGAGCGTGTTTTTTACAAAATGTCTGGACGGGCTAATTTTGATGCACATTATGAAATACTTTTAGAAAAACAAAAGAGACTTAGCCAAAAAGATAAGATGAATATTTTGTACGTAGCATTAACAAGAGCTGTGGAAAGTATGATCGTTGTACGTAAAGAAAAAGCTTCTATTTTTGATCCTTTGGGGATGAGACCTATGAGTAGAGGGAGATTAAAAACGATAGGCTTAGCTTCAGCTGACGAAATAAAAAAAATAAATAGTTCAATGATTACTTACTACGGAATGCAAGAAGTAAATAAAGAAGAAGAGGAAGAAGAAAAAGATTATGATGCCATTTTATTTGGAACAG
>CACVAZ010000133.1:0-12702 GCA_902727995.1 uncultured Sulfurovum sp. | reverse complement strand
CTACTAATGAATAGACCATCTCTAATTACCTTTATTGACCAGCACTTTGAATTGCTCCAATAAGAACATAAAAGCTTACAACCATGATATTTCCAGCTGTTTCAGCCACTCCCATTGCTGTTGTAAGTAAAATTCGTTTTGCCCAATAATTAATTTCGGGAGCTGTCTCTTTTTTTACATAACATTTTTTGGTGTGTCCTACGGATGAATAAATCATATCTTTACAAGAAAAAGTTACATTTTTATCAGTTAAAGTTTGGGGAAGAGTATCATCTCCTATTACCCCATAATATTCCTCTTTATCATATTCATTCCATGTCTTCATAGTATAGGTACATCCTGTAAATTGTAATAAAATAATAAATACTACAACTATAGCCTTCATTGAATATAACCTTTTTTGTAAAAATTATAGACAAAAATACTAAAAGTTCTCTATAGTCTTAAGTTTAACTTAATTTAAATAAAATTTAAGATTAATAAGATATACTTCGCCCACTAAAGTTCATAGCAGTGGTTATTGGACTTATTATATTTAAGGAAATTACATGAAATTAACATCTGTAACTAAGCCTCATGAAGTTCAAAGAGATTGGATTTTAATTGATGCTGATGGTAAGACATTCGGTCGTATTTTAACAGAAGTAGCTACTTTTTTAAGAGGTAAACACAAGCCTTCATTTACGCCAAATGTTGACTGTGGAGATTACGTTGTAATTATTAACGCCGAAAAAGCGAAGTTTACAGGTAATAAACTAGCAGCTAAAGAGTATTTTACTCACTCAGGTTACTTTGGTTCTACTAAAAGTAAAAAACTTGGTGACATGTTAGATAACCATACAGAAAAACTTTACCGTTTATCAGTAAGAGGTATGCTACCTAAGACTACTCTTGGTAGAGCAATGCTTAAAAAATTAAAAGTATATGTAGGTGCTGAGCATCCTCATACTGCACAAATTAACAAGGACGCGTAATTATGGCAACTATCTATGCAACAGGAAAAAGAAAAGCAGCGATTGCTAAAGTTTGGTTAACGCCAGGTAACGGTGCAATGACTATCAATGGTAAAACATTAGATGAGTGGTTAGGTGGACATGAGACACTTAAAATGAAAGTGAGACTTCCTTTAGAAGCAACTAAGCAATTAGAAGCTGTTAATATTAAAGCAACGACACTTGGTGGTGGTTATTCAGCTCAAGCTGATGCACTTAAGCATGGTATTACAAAAGCACTTGTAGTTTACGAAGAGTCTTTTAGAACTATTCTTAAGCCTATGGGACTTATGACGCGTGATTCACGTGTTGTTGAGCGTAAAAAGCCAGGTAAGAAAAAAGCGAGAAGATCTCCACAATTTTCAAAAAGATAGTCAGACTTTATCTTTTACCTCTTTACAAGAGATTTTTTCTCTTGTAAAACCTCTTCTTTTTATTTATTTTTTAAGCTATTTTAATCTTATTTTTCATTTTTTACAGTAATTGATCCATTTTTTTATTTTTATTAGAATCTAAACAAGGTGTTACTAATAGACCCATTTTTTTTTAATGAGCTTAATATTAGGATGAATTTTCTTAAATTTTTTTGACTTAAAATGCTAGTAAAGAGCCATATAGACGTTACTTGGCTTAAGTATAATAGTTTGTAGAGCTAATACTAGAAATAAATCAAGATGAATCTTCAAGTATAAATTAGGGGTATAATAAAAGTTATGTAGAAGCCATAAAAGTATGACAAATTGCCATATTTTAATTTTTTACTAAGAATAAGGGAGAGTTTCAAGTTAAGCAAGTTATAATGTCGGTAGATGAAAGATGAGTGTGGAATATATTTCTTCTCTATTTTGATTCAACTTTATCTAAGAATTTTTATTTATAAAAGTTTTTAGAGAAGTTATATATTTACAAAAGGTATTACAATGGCAGAATTAGTGAACGGAACTGTTAAATGGTTTAACGACGAAAAAGGTTATGGATTTATTGAGCAAAACTCTGGAGGAGCTGACGTGTTTGTACATTTCAGACAAGTAAACAACCCAAGTGGTGGTAGAGTAACTTTAGCAGATGGTCAAGCAGTAACATTTGAAGTTGGTGAAGGTCAAAAAGGTCCTCAAGCTGAAAACGTAACAGCAGTATAATTTACTTTATATTGTTTCTAGGGAGATAAATTTTATTTCCCTAAATTTCTTTTTTTAAAACTACAAAATTAATTTCTATAAAAATCTATTATTTTCAATAACATTTTATTTTATAACATCTTTTGGTATAATACTCCCAAAAAATTAAGAATGTTTAATGCAAAGATTTGAAGCTTACCTCCAAGCAAACTTACCAAACGTAGAGACTTTTCACCCACATTATAATGATGCTTTGTCAGCAATGCTAAAAGCAGGGGGTAAACGTTTTCGTCCCATGTTACTTTTATCGGTAGTTGAGGCTTACGAACCTTTACTCTTTGAGAGTGCTTTAGCACCTGCTTTAGCGTTAGAGCTTTTACATACCTATTCCCTCATTCATGATGATTTACCAGCGATGGACGATGCACCTCTACGTCGTGGTTTTGAAACCTTACATGTTACTTATGATGATGCAACGGCTGTTTTAATTGGAGATGCATTAAACACGGAAGCTTTTTATCATCTTTCAATGGCAGCGTTAAGAGATGATATCAAGATTAAACTAGTAGAGCTTTTAGCTCGTGATGGTGGAACTTATGGGATGGTATTGGGACAGTCCATTGATCTTCAATTTGAAAATACTCCTCTTACTTTAGAACAAGTTAAAGTCCTTCACACCAACAAAACAGCCAAACTTATTGCAACGTCATTGCTTATGGGGGCTGTGATTGTAGGACTCGACAAGGCTAAGCAAGAGGCACTTTATGCCTTTGGAATTGATCTTGGTTTACTCTTTCAAATTCAAGATGACATTATAGATGAAACACATACTGAAGAAGAAGCTGGAAAAACTACTGGAAACGATGGGGATAAAAACTCTTTTGTCAATTTAATTGGATTAGAAAGAACGATTGAAGAAGCTGAAGTTTTGGCAAAGCATCTAGAATATGAGTTTTCTAAGTTTGATGAAGTTTTACAAAATGGTTTACGAGATATTATAAATAAGTATCTTTATAGACACAGATAATAGCTTGTTCGATAAACTCGAATCTACATCATTCAAACTGTAGGTTCAATTTTATCGAACATTTAGAATTGGGTTAATAATTAAGAAGGATTAGAGATGGAAATGACAGAACAGAACAAAATGCGTAAAAAAATGGCGAATACCATTCGTTTTTTAGCAGCAGACATGGTACAAAAAGCCAACTCAGGACACCCTGGTGCTCCAATGGGTTTAGCAGATATTGCTGTGGTTCTTAGCGAACATTTAAAGCATAACCCTAAAAATGCTAAGTGGCTTAATCGTGACCGTTTGGTATTTTCTGGTGGACATGGCTCAGCGTTAATTTACTCACTTTTACACCTTTGGGGTTACGATGTAAGTGTAGAAGATTTAAAACAGTTTAGACAGCTGGACTCTAAAACACCTGGTCATCCAGAGTATGGACATACAGATGGAGTTGAAATCACAACTGGACCACTAGGACAAGGGATTGCCAATGCTGTTGGTTTTGCCATGGCTGCAAAGTACACAGGTCATCAAGTAAACTCTGAAACATGTGAACTCATAGACCATAAAATTTATTGTCTTTGTGGAGATGGTGATTTACAAGAGGGAATTTCTTACGAAGCATGTTCTCTTGCAGGACATAATAATCTTGACAATCTCGTACTTATTTATGATTCAAACTGTATTACGATTGAGGGTGACACAAACATTGCTTGGTCTGAAGATGTAGAGGGTCGATTCCTTGCTCAAGGTTGGGATGTTAAGAAGATTAATGGTCATTGTTATGATGATATTGAAGAAGTGTTAAATGAAGTAAAAACGGCAACTAGACCAACTATTATTATTGCGAATACTATTATTGGTCGAGGGGCAATGGAGCTAGAGGGAACACACCACACGCATGGTGCACCTTTAGGTGAGAAGATTATTGCCCAATCAAAAGAAAAAGAGGGTTTTCCTAGTGAAAACTTTTATGTTCCAGAAGATGTATTATTACGGTTTAGAACAGCAATTGAACTTGGTGAGTTTTATGAAAAAGAGTGGATTCACCGACATAAAGAAGCTCCACTTATGGAACAAAATGAAGCAATGGATAGACTACTTAATCCAGATTTTTCAGCGATTGAATTTCCTGATTTCTCTGATACATCAGAGATGGCAACAAGAGATTCAAATGGTAAGATTTTAAATGCCATTGCTAAAGCGATTCCAAGCTTTGTAGGAGGCTCAGCAGACTTAGCCCCTTCAAATAAGACAGAGCTAAAAGATATGGGTACTTTTCCAAAAGGCAGAAACATGCACTTTGGAATTAGAGAGCATTCTATGGCTGCAATTACCAATGCTATGGCACTTTATGGCACCATTATTCCTTTTAATGCTACTTTCTTTATTTTCTCTGATTATTTAAAACCAGCAGCCAGACTAGCAGCATTGAGCAACATTCAAAACTTTTTTGTGTGGACACATGACAGTATTGGGGTTGGTGAAGATGGTCCTACACATGAGCCAATTGAACAATTGAGTCAGTTTAGAGCTTTGCCTAATTTTTATGTTTGGAGACCAGCTGATGCCAGTGAGAATGTAGAAGCTTGGAAAACAGCATTAAGCATAAATGCACCTCATGGTTTTGTCCTTTCTCGTCAAAAATTGCAAACACTTAAGCCAGAAAAAGCTTTTGGTGAAGTCTCAAAGGGTGCTTATCTTGTAAAAGAACGTGCTGGTGCTGGTGTAACACTCATGGCATCAGGTTCAGAGCTTATGCTTTGTCTTAATGCTGCTTGTGACTTAGAAAAAGAGGGCATTAAAGCCAATGTGGTTTCTGTTCCTTGCTTGGACTTGTTTAATAAACAAGATAGCCAATACAAAGCACAAGTAATTAAGAGTAATACCAAAGTTCTTGCTGTAGAGGCAGCGAGTGCTTCAGAGTATTATCGTTACGCTGATGATGTTCTAGGTATGGAAGGTTTTGGTGCTTCTGCTCCAGCCAATCTACTTTTTGAAAAGTTTGGATTTACGGTTGAAAATGTACTAAAAAGAGCAAAAGCTTTAGTATAAAAAAGCTTTTTGGGTTAATGGTTTACCCTTTGTTTACCATTAGCATCTATAATAATACAAATACAAATTAAAGGTAATAATTTATGATTAAAAAAATTGCATTAGCATCTATGGTGCTTTTATCAGTAGCACACGCGAAAGATTATGGAACGGTAAATGGTGAGATTATTAGTGGTTTAGACATTGAACAAACCATTGGACAATCAGGAATAGACTATGAAACCTTAGATGATACAATGAAAAAAAGAGTATTGGACATGGTTGTAGACCGAAAGCTATTAACACAAGCTGCTGTAAAATCTGATATTGAAAAGTCAGAAGAATATGCAACGCAACTTAAATCTTTGAAAAGAGATTTAGCATTGGATATGTGGATGAAAAAAGAGATGAAAACTTTGGAAGATGGTCTTTCAGAAGAGAAGCTTCAACAACACTATAATGATAATAAAGCAGAGTTTTCTGAACCTAAAAAGTTACAAGCACGTCATATTTTAGTAGAAAAAGAAGAAGAAGCTAAAGCATTAATTAAAGAATTAGATAGTGCAAAAGATAAAAAAGCAACATTTATTGAGTTAGCTAAGACAAAATCAACAGGACCTTCAGGTAAGAATGGTGGTGACTTAGGTTGGTTTGAGCTAGAAAGAATGGTTCCAGAATTTTCAGCTGCTGCTGATCAGTTAAAAGTTGGGGACTATACAAAAGAACCTGTTAAAACACAATTTGGTTTTCATCTTATTATGTTAGACGGGAAAAAAGAAGCTACGGCTAAACCTTTTAAAGCTGTTGAAGCTGAAATAAGAGAGGAATTAAGTGGTGAATCTTTCGCTGCTCAAATGAAAATAAAAACAGATGCTCTTAGAAAATCTGCTAAGATTGAATTAAAATAATCTAACAATACATTTCCTCTTCTTTATGATTTAAAATCATTTAATATGCTTTTTTTAAGCATATTAAATATCTCTTGATACCCATTAATTTACTAACCTTTGATCATTTTATATTTTTTCTAAAACTTGACGCATGATTTCTACTAAATATAAAAATAATTAAATAATAAAAATTATCCCTTAAGTCTAAAAGGGGTATACTTTATAAACGATAAAAACTATCGTTTATAAAAATTAAGGATAAGATAATGAGAGAATATGAAAGTTATAAATGTAATATTTGTGGAGCTGAAGTAGAAGTACAGGCTACAGGAGCTGGAACGTTAAATTGTTGTGGTGAAGACATGGAAATGGTGACAGAAAACTTAACAGCTGTAAACCTTATGAAAGCATTTGCAGGAGAGAGTCAAGCACGAAATAAATATGAATTCTTTGCTGATGTAGCTTATGAAGAGGGTTTACATAGAATTGCAAGACATTTTCAAGAAGCTGCGAACAATGAAAAGTACCATGCCATGGCAGAATTTAAAGCTTATAATAAATTGGTTAAGGGTATTGACTTAGACACAACACAAAAAAATCTTATCTATGCAGCTGATGGTGAACGTTATGAACATGAAGAGATGTATCCAAACTTTGCAGCGATTGCTAAAGAAGAGGGTATGGCAGATATAGCCAGACTTTTTAGAGCCATAGGTAAAGTAGAAGTTGAACATGAGAGAGAATATTTAGAGTTGAAATCTGCCTTAGAAGCAGAAGGCTTTTTTGACAGTGAAGAGAATGAAGAGTATATTTGTGAAATCTGTGGTCATGTTCATAGAGGTAAAAAAGCACCTGCTGCTTGTCCTTTATGTAAGGCTGGTCAAGAGTACTTTACAAAAGCATCTGACGACATAACGGTAGGATAATAAAAAATAATAACATAAAGGATAAGTTATGGCAAAAAGAGGAAATTCAATCATTAAAGGTTTAGAAATTGATGAGATTATTAAAGTACTTAACCGAGCATATGCTGATGAGTGGTTGGCGTATTATCAGTATTTCATAGAAGCAAAAGTTATTAAAGGGATTATGAAAGACGCAGCCATTGCTGAACTGACTCAACATGCAAATGATGAGTTAAGACATGCTAACATGGTAGCAGACAGAATTTTACAGCTTGGTGGAACCCCTCTTCTTAATCCAAAAGATTGGTTTACCCACACTAACTGTGGATATGAAGAGCCTAAAAATTTTGATGTAGTAAGTATTTTAAAAGACTCCATTAAAGGGGAAGAGTGTGCCATCTCTACTTATTCAGCCATTGCTGATATGACTAGAGATAAGGATATTGTAACTTATGATTTGGTGAGTGAAATATTAGCTGATGAAGTAGAACATGAAGAAGATTTACAAGCTTTATATGATGATATTACAGAATTTGTAAGTGATATTAAGAGTAGTTTGAGTTAGATTTAAAATCTAACTCAACACATTCTTCTAACTTACTTTTAACTTAGCATCCCACGAACTTCGTCTTCATCAATTAAATCTTTATTAAATTTCACCACAGCAATTTGCTCTGTTTCATTGACATAAGACTCTACAATGGCTTCATGTTCTGTAAGTGCAGAAACTTTTTCTCTGTCAAATAAATCAAGAGGTAAGTAAACATTTCCACGGTTATTTGGACTTGGCATGGTGTATACCCATGCAAACCAAGCAACAGAAAGAAGACCTACAAAAAGTGCTAATACTCCTCTGTCATAGTTTTGAATGAGCCAACCAGCTATAAGTCCTCCTAAGAAAATACCTGTGTACGCAAAGGTATTGGCAACCCCAAGGGCTGCTCCTTTTTGGTGTACTTTGGCATATTTGGCGACAAAACTTTGCAGTAAAGGTTCAAACATATTGAATCCAATGAAGAAAAGAACGACCCCGACGATAAAGAGCCAAGGAGAAGTTGAAAAACCCATTGCTAAGAAACCAAGAAAAATGATAACAATAGAAATCATGAAGATTTCTTTTCCTTTTCCATGTTTTTCACCATAAATAGCAGCAGGAGCCATGGCAAAGAAACCAAATATCATTGCTGGAAAATAAACTTTCCAAAGTTCAGCATGCGCCCAACCAAAACCACCATCATTAACACTTTGCGTAATCACCAAAGGAATGATGAAAAATGCCATGGTCATAATGGAGGAATGAAAAAGAAAGGTAACGTACATTCGAACCAATGCTTTGTCTTTAAATACTTCGGTGAATTTTGATTCTTCTTGGGAGTAAGTGTGAACAATATGTGGAGGCTTGGGAACTGAAGTGAACAAAACAAGCATGGCGACTACAGATAAAATAGCTGTAATCCAAAAGAGTTTGTCATAACCCCATGCTGGACCAACCGTTGGGGCAATAATCATCGCAGCTGCAAAAGAGAGTGCAATGGTTCCTCCCATAATTGCCATGGCATGGGCACGTTGTTCTTCTTTTACAACATCAGCAATCATGGCTGAAACTACTGAACCAATGGCACCAGCACCTTGTAAGAAACGACCAATGAGAAGCATGTAAATATTATCAGAGAGTGCTGCAATAACAGAACCTACAATAAAAATAACCAGTCCAAAAAAGAGAACAGGTTTCCGACCAAATTTGTCGGATATAACCCCAAAAGGTACTTGAAAGACGGCTTGTGTTAAAGCATAACCACCCACAGCAAGACCTGCTAAGAAAGGAGTTGCTCCTGGCATTTGCAGTGCATAAACAGAGAGGATAGGTAAAACAATAAAGAGTCCAAAAAATCGTAATGAGACGATGAACGTTAACGGCCAGATTTGTTTAATCATATTAATATCTCCAATAGGATAAAATTTGTGTTTATTATAGACAAAGAAGGTTAAGTGTTGATGAAAATTGTTTTGGCAACAGGAAACAAAGGTAAACTTAGAGAGTTTACGAAGATGTGTGAGACCGAGGTAGTTGCATTTGCTGATATATTAGGGGAAGTAGAAATTATTGAAGATGCTGACACCTTTAAAGACAATGCACTTATTAAGGCTAGGACTATCTATGAAAAGCTTAAGAATGAGGACGCAATTGTAGTTTCCGATGACAGTGGAATTTCGGTGCCAATTCTTGGAGGCATTCCAGGAATTTATTCAGCACGTTATGCTGGAGAAGGCTCTAGTGACAAAGAAAACTTACAAAAGCTTGTGAATGCTGTAAAAGCCTTAGGTATTAAAATGACTCCTGCGTATTATACAGCTGCCATTGCCATTGTGAGTAAACATGGTGAGTATGTGGTTCATGGGTGGATGCATGGGGATGTTTTAAGTACTACACGTGGCGAAGAAGGTTTTGGTTATGACCCAATGTTTGTGCCTAAGGGCTATGACAAAACATTGGGTGAGTTGGATGATGAGGTTAAAAAAAGTATTTCTCATCGTGCTAAGGCGTTGAGTCTTGCTAAACCCATTATAACGATGTTACAACGCTAAAAAATATTAAAAACAAAAGGAAAAAAGATGATTGTAGATGTAGTTTCAGATGTGATAAAAGCTTTAAATTCAGGGGTATTGGATAACAATAAACCTTTACATGAGAATGTATTCGATTTAATGGGAGAGACTTCTTTTGTTTGGAGAAAAGATTATACTATTGCTGTGGCAAAAGATGATTCAAAAACTAAAGTAGCCAATCTTATGGTGTGTAATAGACTTAATGAAGAAGCACAAACCTTTAAAGTAAAACGAGAGTTAGATTTTTGGAAAAAGCTTCAACCTCGTGATGATTATGAGGCTGTGGTAGAGTGTTCACTTTTTTCAACAGATACAGCACTGTGTAGCATTGAAACTGTAGGACGCGATATTATGCGTTCACGTAAAGAAGTGCCAACTATTGCTGCTGGTGGTTTTGTGTGGGTGGTACATGTTGGACCACAAGAGAACCTTGATTCATTGTTTCACCTTTATTTTAAAGAAGATCATATTACTTTGAATCAAGATGAAGCAAAGTACTATATTGGTTGGACAGACAATTTAAAAACTTTAGACATGCGTAATTTTATTTGTGACCCAACAGCACCAAAAGCTGAAAATGAAATTGTTGATTTCTCAGCTGAAGTCGCTTATGATGCAAATACTAAAGGTTAGTTAAGTGGCTAATGGAACAAAAAGAGTTGACATTAAGTCAGGTTCAGAAGTGAACATTGTTTTAAAAGAAGACCAAGAGACAGGTCTTCTTACTTGGGGAATTGTCCGTGACATTTTAACCAAGTCCAAAACACATCCTCATGGGATTAAAGTACGACTGATGACACGCGAGGTTGGGCGAGTGAAAGAAGTTTTGAGTTAATGCAGTAAGAGGGGTGACTATCACTTCTAAAACCTATTACTCTACCTCTCCAAAACCCTTTCAATATCTACAATGGTTTGCTGGTAATTGTATTGAGCGACGGTAAGATTACTCTTTGCAGTTGTCAAAAGTAGTCTTGCATCTAAAAGGTCGGTGGTTGTGTCGAGTTGCTCTTTGTAGCGATTATTGGTAATTCTGAAATGCTCTTGGGCTTCAATAATTGATTCCTCAGCGACTCCAATTTGCCCTTGGCTTACTTTTAGTTGTTCAAGAGCTTCTTGAAGTTGCAGTTTTATGTCCCATTTTATTTGTTCTATATCTTCGCCAAGCGATAAGATTTGTGATTTATGTATCCTCTTTTGATAATCAGATTTTTTACCACTGTAGAGATCATATGATATCTTAACACTACCTATAACTTCATTTTCTTTAGACCCTAAAGCTCCATAGGAAACACCATTGGGGAGGAGTTCATCTCCGTATTTGTTGTAGTCGAGTGCCAAACCAATCTTTGGATAATAGACAGAGTCAACAGCCTCCATGCTAGAAGCTTGACTTTGTTTTAGTGCTTCAAGATATTTGAGTTCACTTCGTTTTTCGAGGCTTAAAGTGTAAAGATTCTCAAAAGAAGTATCTGCAATATGATTGGCTTGTGGCTCTTCTAATTCTTCCAAAACTACTCTTTCTTGGATGAGGGAACTCAGTGCATTTCTTGCATTGTTGATGTTACTTCTAGCTTGTAAGTGTGCTTGTTGGGTACTTTGAAGTTCTACTTTTACTTTGAGGTATTTACTCTTAGCAATCATACCTTGGTCTAAAAGGTTTTGACTGTCTTGAAGTTGTTTTTCTAAGAGGGCTACGGCTTCATCTTGTACGGTTTTACTTTCGATGGCTTGTAATAGATTTAAGTAACGTTTTCGTGTTAGTTGTTTGAGGTCAGCAGATTTAGATTGAAGTAAATATTCTTCTGAATCAGTCAAGTATTTTTGACTTTCAAGGGTGTATTTGTCATAAAAACCATTGAAAAGATTGTAGTCTACCGAGACATTAAAAAGACTGTCTTCTTTGGTACTAATAAAATTCTCAAAGTTCCGTCTAGAGTAGTTGTAAGTGGTTGAGACGGTGGGCTTAAAGTTAGCATTTAAAAGTGCTTCATTGGCTTTGGCAGAGTCTATTTTGTACTCTTGTGATGTTAAAGAATGACTTGCATTTAATGCTTTTTCTACAGCCTCATCCATGTTGAGTGCTATAAGATGACTCACGGTTAATAGTAAAATGAGCGTTAATTTAATCTTCATGAGATTTTTCCTTTTTTGGTATTTTTTCCATTTTAATAAAGAACATTAAAAGAGCAGGAGTAATGAAAATGGTAAAGAAAGTTGAAAATGCTAACCCTCCTGTAATGACTGAACCTAATCCTCTGTAAAACTCACTTCCCGGTCCAGGAGCTAAGACCAACGGTAACATTCCAAAAATAGAGGTCAATGAACTCATGTAAATGGGACGAATTCTACTTTTTGTCGCTTCTACTATGGCTTCTTTATGTCCATAATCACCACTACGAATAAGGTTCAAACTCTGATGCACAATTAAAATGGCATTGTTTACCACAATACCAATGAGGATAATAAATCCAAGCATGGTTAAAATGTCCAAAGGTTGAGGTGCTAAATAGGTATTGGTTAGAGCTAAGCCTACAAACCCTCCAGCTGTTGCTAGTGGTACGGTTGCCATGATGACCAAGGGGTAGATAAAATTTCCAAAAAGTGCCGACATTAACAAGTAGATAATTACCAATGCCATAATGATATTAAAGGACAACATATTAATGGTCATGCTTAGTTTATCGGCTGTTCCACTAAGGTTAATGCTCACCTCTTTTAAGGCACCACTTTTCTCAACATTGGGAATGATACCTCCTTTAATAATCTCCATCGCTTCTTGAATGGTCATGTTTGGAGGAGGGGTGACTTGTAGGGTAATGGTTCGGTCACCATTGTAGTGACGAATTTCACTAATCCCTGCTGTTCGTTGCATGGAAGCCAAAGATGAGACAGGAAGCAGTGAGCCATTAGGGGTGGCTATTTGTGCATCGAAAATATCTTCAGGGGTTTTAATTTTATTATCATCAGCTTTCACAATTAAATCTATTTTTTTCTTACCATCTTCTTGAAAGTCTCCCACTTGACGACCGTTCATCAAGACATCGATGCTTTCACCAAAGACTTTAGTACTCATGCCCAAAGCAGAAAGAGCATCACGATCAGGAAGAAACCTGACTTCAGGGTAAAGTAATTCAATGGAAGGTA
>CACVAZ010000132.1 GCA_902727995.1 uncultured Sulfurovum sp. | reverse complement strand
ATGATGGATATCAAAATAAAACGACCAATTTAAAAGCTGGATTTAGTATTACTCCTACCAATAAAATTGATCTTTCACATACTATTATTGATGCTGAGGCTCAGTTTGACAGTGGATTCTTTCCTTTAAGCCCAACAGAAATTGCCAATAGTTCAGCCTATTCATCCACAACAAAAGATAAATTCTCTTCCATCAACTTTAATCATATTGACAGTTTTAATGAGTTTAATCTTTATGCCAATAAATCAACATTTAAACGTCGCTCTTTTAGTGAGAGTGGTACTTCACCTTTTGATGGAGAAGTACAAGAGTATGGATTAAATTCTAAAATCAATTATTTAAGTAGTAGTTTTGTTCTATTGGGTGGAGACTATAAAGTATTTGAACATAAAAATAGTATTGATCAAAAAAATAAAAATAAAGCTTTATACCTCAGTAATCATAATAAATTTGAGAACCTTTTAGGGGGTACTATGATTTTGACAGAATCTTTACGACACGATAGCTATGACACTTTTGCTAATCAAACAACAGGTAAGATTGGCTTAAAACATATCAATAAACAGATAAAAGATTTGACAGCGTCAATAAACTATGGAACAGCCTACAATATTCCTAGCTTAACAGAACTCTACACCCCCATTTATGGTAACAGCTCTTTAAGCCCAGAAAAGACCAAATCTTTAGATGTCTCTTTAGAATATAAAGACTTATCTTTAACTTACTTTGACAATAAAATTGATAATTTAATTGGCTTTCATCCCATAACTTTTCAAAATGCCAATGTGGAAGGTACTAGTAAAATAAAAGGCTATGAAATTGCTTATGAAGCCACTCTATTCGATAGCATTGCACTTTCATTAAATTATACAAAACTTCAGACCAAAGACAAAAGTAGTAGCAACTTATTACGACGACCAGAAGATTCCGTAAAATTTAGCCTTGACTACTATGGTATAGATAAGGTTCATTTAGGTCTAAATGGGGAATATGTGGGAAAAAGAGACGACAAAGATTTTTCAACCTTTCCTGTCACTCTTGTCAATACAGGAAACTACGCCGTGGGTAACTTCTCTGCTAATTACGAAGTAGACAAACACATGAGCCTTTATGGAAAAGTAGACAATTTAACAGATAAAACTTACCAAACAGTTTATGGTTATGCAACAAGTCCAAGAGCTGTTTACGCTGGGATGAAACTAACATACTAGTGGGCATGAAAAGCTTAAACATCAGCTACTTTAGTCCTTATAAATTCCTAAACGCTCTATTTTTAGGCTTAAGTGTAGGGGCTATCTTTACGCTATATCGTCCCTTAGAACCGTCTATCTACTCTTTAGGGGGCATTGTTTTAGCCTTAGGAATGCTTCTTATTGCACAACTCTATAACACAATTTTAACCCTTAGTTGGTTCTATAAAATTTCGATGTTTGTCGAGGTTGTGCTTTTAAATGTTGTGATTTACTTCTTAGTTTTTTCTTACAATTATCAATCGGCATTAATTGTCTATATTGGCTATCAAGTAACGTTCATATTTGGATCATATCTTGTACGTGCTGAGACTTTATTCTTAAAAAGTAGTAAACAGCTAAAAAAAATAGACACAGCCAAACAACTTGGCTACCTTTTGGGGATGCTACTCTCTTACCTTTTTTACAAAATATTAGCCTTATTCGATATAAATTCTCCAGAAGAGACTGTATACTTATTACACTATTTTCTTCTTATTATTCAAAGTATTATTATCTATTTGGTACATAAAAGTTTTGTAAAATAAAGTTCTCGAAAAACTTGGAAGTACTACTTTAGCTCCACCATTTTGTAAGGCTAAAGCCATCACTTCCGATGAGTTTTACAAGATATTTAATCCTCTTTTTTACTGCATCTTCAAATTATTCAATGCTGTATCTAAAGCTAAATCTACTTTTACAGCTGGAAAAAATGATTCCTTGCTATCTAAATTTATTTTGACAAAGTCAACCTCATTTTTATAAGACTCACGAATCTTTTTCTTTACTTTATAAAGTGATGAAACTTCATCAACCAACACACCTCTAATTTCAGGTACATTGGCAACAAATATCTTCCCCTCTGCCACAGCTAAAATATCTTCTTTTTTCAAATCTCTGTTATCAGCTACTGACTGCACAAAATTTTCATAAGTTGGTTTTAGCAAATTTTCTGTCATGTATTTCCTATTTTCCTCGTCAATTTTTGTAAACATAGAAATGGGTTTTTTAAACTTTCCAGCTGCCATAAAGTCTTCTTCTACCCCAACTTTTTTAGCCAATTCACCTAAATTATAATGAGGCATAATAACCCCAATAGAACCTACAATGGCATTTTTATTAGCAATAAGAGGTTTCACAGCAGACGCAATATAATACCCTCCACTAGCAGCAATAGAATCTACATACATGGTAACATTCATCTCTTTTTGAAACTCTTTTAAGTATTCAGAAAGCTCTTCACTAGCCGTAGGACTTCCCCCTGGAGAACCCATAATGAACAATACAGACTTAAAATTCTCATCTTCAAGCACTTCATCCATTTTCTCCATAACTGTTGTGCTATAGGCTTCAGTAACTTCTTTATTATACTGAATGACAGCTATTTTATTCAATGAGGTACTAACATCACCAAAAATGCCAGACTTTTTAAAATAAGAAACTATAAAAATAATTTCTGCTAATAAAATAATCCCAATGATCCAAGCTTTTAAATTTGAAATAAATATCTGCTTCTTTAAAGACTTCAACTCTTCTTTGTGTATCTCTTCTTTTTGGTGAAATAATTCAGATTCATAATTTTGTTCTTCTCTTTTCTCATACTCTTGCAAATCTATTTCCTTTATGCTAAAAATTTTACGATTATATTGAGTTATCATTAAAGTAAAACTAGAAACACTTTTCTTCGGTAAGATCTCAATTTTGGAAAGGCTTGAAGCTATACTTGTATAAGTAAGTAACATTTATTAAAGCTATAACTTTTAATAAATTTATTTTAACTTTTTTTATAAAAACTATGTATATAATTTACTATCTAAAAACAAAACTCAAGGATTTACGATGACAAAACTTACACTACTTGCACTTTTAACTGCTACGACATTTACTACTGCTTCAGCTGAGGGAATGTTCTCTATGGGTGAAATGATGAAAGATATGACAGATGTTGTGAAAGAGATGAAAACAGAAATCACCGATGTGGCTACAGAAATGAAAGATTCGGCGAGTGATTCCATTACAGATATGAAAGATTCTATGACAGACATGAAAGATACAGCTACTAAAGCAAAAGATCAAGCACAAGATACAGCTTCAGATGTACAAGATGATGCCTCTGACTTAAAAGACAATGCACATAATTCCGTAAGTGACATAAAAGAAGATGTTAACACTGCTAAAGATGCCATGGTTTCTGAATCTGAAGATTTAACTAAAAAGTAAAAATATATAAAATAAGGCATAAGGAGATAACATTCTCCTTTTTGCATTTGCCTTTCTCTCCCTAATTCATTTCATTTAAAATACTTTCGTTAAAATGCTTTATAAAACTAAAGGAATCTACCAATGAATTTTTATCTACTCTTTTTTCTTCTTATTGTCATCATCGGCTTAATTATTAGCTACACCTACTTTATGCGTGAAAAGAAAGAAAACTTACGAGCCATACAAAGTGGTATCTGTCCAAAATGTCATAAAGAGGCTATGGAGCTTGTTGACCAACGAAGTAACGGATGTTCAGGACCCAAGATGTTAACATTTGAATGTGGAAGTTGTGAATATATTGGGACATTTCATGTTCAAAATGGAAGTTGTGGGGTGTAAAAAGAAGCTTTCACCTCAAAAAGAGGTGAAGAGTTAAGAACCGAAGTTCTTAAAGTTTATAAGTCAAGACTAGAAATTAATTCCAGCAATAATACGTACATGATTAGAATCAGATTGAAGAACAATACCATTATTTCCATTGGTTCCAAATGTTCTATTCACATAAATAGCTTTTACATTTACATCTGCTATTTTAGTCGCAGCAATTAAATCAATTTCATCAACCTCTCTACCAAGTGCTCCATTAGGAGTACTCCCACTGGCATTATCATTGGTAGTTGACATATATTGAGCCGTCAAATTAACACTGCTGACAGGATATGAAGCTTTAAGCTTAAAAGATTTAGCACCTGGTGCAGCAACAATAAATCCATCATTGTAAACACCAGCTGTTGGTAGTTGGGTCTTTTTACCACCAGTAGCTACGTTCCCTACTAAAAGTACACCGTCATCACTAACATCAGAATAAGCAGCAAACAATGAAACTGGACCAACTTTTGAACCTGCTTTAATGGCAAATGCAGTAGTATCATCCACACCTGAAGCATTTGGCATCATTTGTGCATAAAGTGCACCTACCATAACAGGACCAATTTTATAATCGGCATCTACCCATGCAGCATCTGCTACTTCCTTAATATTATAGTACCAAGCATTAATTCCTAAATCTTTTACAGGTTTAGCAAGAGCAGCAGCTACATATGCACCACTTGCACCAAAAGTTTCAAATTTACCATTTTGTGTTACCGTACCAAATGTAGCACTAGGCTGTAAAAATCCATTACCAGCTGCAGCACTTCCTGGAGCAGAATAACCATTATGTTTCCCAACATACGATCCCATCAAAGTTACATTTTCAATGTCATTATTCATTAAAACAACTGCATCAAATGAGTTAGCTGCAACGTTCCAGGTCTCAGTAAAGGCAAGTGGTGTATTTAAGTGTTGTCTACCAATTTTAGCTGTAGTATTACCCATTTTATAAGTAATAAATGCTTTTTCAGCCCAATGTGCTGTATTTAATCCATTAGCATCAGTACCCGTAGCTCTTCTACTTGAAACAAGATTACCCTCAAGACCTAATGAATCTACAGCTGTGTATTTAACACCATACCCTAAAACACCTGCTTTACCTTTTACTTCAAGAGAAGCTGCTGCATCACCAGAAGAAAAACCATTTGTAGAGTTTTTATGGAAAAGACTATTATCAACTCCTCCATCAGTATCTGCAGTTTCATACCATAATTTAACATTTCCACTAAAATTAGCAGTATTCTCAGCCATTGCACCTGTAGTAATAGTCATTGCAGCAATTGCTGCTAAACTTAATTTTGTAATTTTCACATTTTCTCCTTTATGATTGCACTTAAAAGCCTTGTAAGATTCCATCAAAGAAACTCATCAATCTAATAAATTTACATCATCATGATAACAGTAGGAAGCTTACTTTTTCTTGATATTTCTTAGATTTTTTGCATTTTGGTTAACTTTGCGTTATTTTATAGTATTACAAAATATTTTACTATTTGTTTTTATTAATTGCTAAGCATACCAAAGCCCTTAATTAAGGGCTTTAATAAACTCTAAAAAGAAAATGTTACTTTTTAAAAGAATTAATGAATAATTAACAAGACTAAATTAGAAAAGTAAAAATAGATGCATAAAAAGCTAGTTAAGTAGAATGAAATTAGAAAAATAAAAAAGTTGATAAGAGAAAAAGTGATGGCCGGGAGAGGGAGATTCGAACTCCCGGAGGTATAACCCTCACCGGTTTTCAAGACCGGCACATTCGACCACTCTGACATCTCCCGACATTAGTTTAAGCAAGTGCCTAAATTGAAAAAATTATCTAAAAAGATAAATGTAAAATAGAAAAATTTTTCTATAGTTATGGAGGAGCCAACCAGACTCGAACTGGTGAATAGCAGATTTGCAATCTACGGCCTTACCAACTTGGCGATGGCTCCAGTTTTTCAGATAATATAGGAAAAAATGATAAATCATTTTGAGCCGACTACTGAAGACAGTTTTATTAAAAGGTGGTGCCCGGGGCCGGACTTGAACCGGCACGATCGCAATGATCGGGGGATTTTAAGTCCCCTGTGTCTACCAATTCCACCACCCGGGCATAATTGGACACCAAAACTAAAGATTAAAATTTAAATAACATAACTTAAACGTACTGGAGCGAGAGAGGAGGTTCGAACTCCCGACCCCAACCTTGGCAAGGTTATGCTCTACCACTGAGCTACTCTCGCATGTTCACTTTTTAGTGACCATTACTTTTAAATTGGAGTGCGATTATAACCAAGATTTTTTTGTTTGTAAAGGTTTTTAGGTATAATTTTTAAAATTCATAAAAATGTATTTAAATAAGGAAAAATATGAGAAGTGATATAGTAAAAAAAGGACATAATCGAGCGCCACACCGTTCATTGTTTAGAGCAACAGGATTAAAGGATGAAGATTTTGCTAAACCATTTATTGGGGTAGGCAATTCTTTCATAGAAATCATTCCTGGACATTTCTTTTTAAATAAAGTATCTGAGATTATCAAAGATGAAATTAAAAAAGCTGGTTGTGTACCATTTGAGTTTAATACGATTGGAGTAGATGATGGAATTGCGATGGGACATGATGGAATGTTATTTTCATTACCTAGCCGTGAGATTATTGCTAACTCTATCGAAACAGTCATGAATGCCCATAAACTTGATGCCATGATTGCCATTCCAAACTGTGATAAAATTGTTCCAGGAATGATTATGGGTGCTTTACGAGTCAATGTTCCTACCGTATTTGTTTCAGGTGGACCAATGGCAAAAGGTTATACCAAAGATGGTGAGCCTATTGATCTTGCAACGGCATTTGAAGCTGTTGGTAAATTTGAAGCTGGTGAAATTACCGAAGAAGAGTTAACAGACATTGAATGTAATGCGTGTCCAAGTGGGGGTTCTTGTTCTGGAATGTTTACTGCGAACTCCATGAATACTTTAATGGAAGCCATGGGAATTGCCCTTCCTGGAAATGGAACCATCTTAGCTTTAACCAAAGAGCGTGAAGAGCTTTACCGAAAAGCTGCTAGACGTGTTTGTGAAATTGCACTCATGGGTGAAGAAAAATCTTCTCTGTACAATGTAAGAAATATTCTAAATGAAAATGCCATTAGAAATGCTTTTGCTGTTGATATGGCAATGGGTGGTTCTTCCAATACTGTTTTACACATGTTAGCCATTGCCAAAGAAGCAGAGGTTGACTTTAATTTAAGTGATATTAATAGCATCTCTAAACGTGTTTCTCACATTGCCAAAATTAGTCCAAGTTTAAGCACGGTACACATGCAAGACATTGACAAAGCTGGTGGTGTACCTGCTGTCATGCATGAAATGGATAAACGTGGAGAAGTGCTTCTTGATAACCTAACCATTACAGGAGAAATGCTAAAAGAACGTATTGCAGGTGCAGAGATTAAAGATACTGAAATTATTCATACTATTGACAATCCTTATTCTGATGTAGGTGGATTGGCTATTTTATATGGTAACTTAGCTGAACAAGGAGCTGTTATTAAAACGGCTGGAATTACAGGAGAACGTGTATTTACAGGTACTGCTGTTTGTTTTAACTCTCAGGATGAATGTATTAAAGGCATTATAGAAGGTAAAGTAAAAGCTGGAAACGTCGTGGTCATTCGTTATGAAGGACCCAAAGGTGGACCAGGTATGCAAGAGATGCTAGCCCCTACTTCACTTATTATGGGTATGGGTCTTGGTGCTTCTGTAGCACTTATTACGGATGGTCGTTTCTCTGGAGCTACACGTGGTGCAAGTATTGGTCATGTTTCCCCAGAAGCTGCTGAAGGTGGCATGATAGGATTACTTGAAGATGGGGATGAGATTCACATAGATGTGGATGAGTATATTTTACGTGTAAATCTTTCAGAGGATGAAATAACTAAAAGAAAAGCAAACTTTAAACCACTGATTAAACCACTCAACAGTAAATGGTTAAAACAATATAGAGCCTTAGTTACCAATGCGAGTTCAGGAGCCATTTTAGAAGCTGACTAAAAAAACTTATCCTACACAAGGTGTAGGATTGGCTTTGACCGATGGCAATAAGCCTACTTATGTAAGTCTCCTAAATGTTTACAACTTTGACTCTGCTGTCGGTCACAAGCTTTTTCAAAAAAGCTACGTGCCTTGTTTTGATCATCTTTGTCATCACTACTTTTATAAAGATTTTCATAATAAAGTCCTACTCGATAACACATGGTTCCTCCTTGAGTTGAACGATTACAAGCACTTATGGCTTCTTTTAAAGCCAATTCATCTTTAATTTCATAAATTCGACTTCCTAAAACATTTTCCAATCTATTACAACTATGATTGTCTCCAAGCATACATGCTTTTTTGTAAAGCTGTTTAGCAGAAATGAAATTCCCATTTTTCTCTTTTAAGTGGGCTAAATTATTACAACCTGAAGCTTCACCCATATCACAAGCATCAGCATAATAAGACATTGCTTGATTGCTACTGGCTGCTAGATATTTACCATGTTCATGCATAAACCCTAAGTCATTACACCCTGCTCCAATTCCATGACTACAAGCTTTTTCAAAATAATAAGCTGCATTATAATAATTTCTTTTTGTTCCCTCTCCATGATAATACATAGAACCCACATTGTAACAAGCTTCCATCTCTTTAAATTTACATGCTTTTTTATAAAGTCTTATGGCTGTCCAGTTATTATGTGTGATGCCTTTTCCTTTATTGAGCATGTAAGCTAAATTGTTACATCCTTTCCCATCATCAAGTTCACATGATCGCCGATAATACTCAACAGCTTCTTCATAATCTACAGAAACAATCTTATTTCCATAATGATACATATCACCTAGCTCATTACAAACTTTACTGTCTTCATAGTCACAAGATCGTTTATAATACCTAATGGACATAGGTTCCGTAAACGTTGAAATTTGATTTACAGAGCTAAGACCATTGAGTATGTTTTTTCCAAAGAAAATCAGTAGAATTATTACAATCCCCAAGAAGAGTACTATTTTAAAATTTTTATCAAACATTGAATACCTTTTTTCATATTTTAAAAGCATATCTCATTTTCCATTTAAATTAAATTATATTTAAAATGCAACAAAATAAAATATGTTAGAAAAGTTGTAATTACATAAAAACAGCTTGTATTAAATATTAGTATTTTTTTTTAATAAAAATAAAAGTTATTGAAATTTTAGACAATAATTAATGTTTTAACGCGTTATACTAGTTACCATGAAAAATAAAAAACTATTAAATATAAGTATATTAAGTACCGTCCTATTCTTATCTGCTTGTTCAAATTCACAAGATAAACTTAAAACTAAAAATGTATCCATCTATAATATCATGGGTATTACTGAAGCGAGTAATCACTTCTCACAACCTAAACAATATAGTGAGAAAAAAACGTATCAAGAAAATATTTCTCCTGATATCACTTATATATCTTATAAAAAAGAACATTATCCAGAGCAAAATAAATTGAGTGTTATTGAAGAAATTGAAAGTAAGGCAAAAAGCTTTTTAGGGACTCCTTATGTTTGGGGTGCAACAGGTCCTAGTAAATTTGACTGTTCTGGTTTTACCCAATGGGTTTATAGAGATTCAGGTATTAACATTCCTAGAGTCTCAAAAGATCAAGCAAGGGTAGGTCAATTTATACAATATGATGATCTAGAACGAGGAGATATGGTCTTTTTTGACACTAAGAAAAAACGAACAGGAAAAGTAACTCATGTTGGTATATACTTAGGTAATAACAACTTTATTCATGCCAGTTCAGCTGGGGAATCAGTGGTAATTTATAACTTTGAAAAGAAAACATTTTATAAAAAAAGATTTTTATGGGGACGTCGAGTTCTTAAACCTGACTTGTACTATGCATTAAATTAAACATTTTTAATTATATTTTGTCTCTTTCTCCTTTTTTATCTATTTTTTTGATATACTCGTGTTTAAAAAACTTATAAAATAAAATAAGCTTTAGCTTATGTAAGTAAAAAAGGTTCCTGTGCATTTAATTAAAACTTTTTTAATCGTAATTTTTATTACAGCCTTAGCTGTTGTTGTTGAGGCTGTCACACTCTCTTCTGTAAATAAAATAGAGCAAATAAATAATACTTTTCAAGAACAAAGTAGAAATTATAAAAATTATGAAAAAGACATCAGCCTTTCACAAATCATCTATGATGAAAAAAGTACCAAAGGACTCATGTCCCTAATTATTAGCAATGAAGAACAAACCTTTAAAACTATTAGACATAAAAAGTTTATTCAAGAGGTCTACCAGCGTAAAGTTTATCGTCCCATTTGGTTTAACAATAAAGGTCTCATAAAAGAAGCCCTTTATGATCTGTTTGATCATATTGAAAATGACAATACCTTAGAAGATAATGGTCCCTTAAAAAAGAGATATAAAAAACTTAAACAAAAAATTTCACAAATACAAGAACGTACTATAGATGGCGAACTTATGCTCGATTTAGAGCTTACTTCTCTTTACCGTACTTATATGGGACATCATCTTTATGGTTCAATTAATTGGTCAACATTTCAAAAAAAACTTAAAGATATAAAACGCCGTGGTATGGCAGCTGATTGGGTAATAAACACCCCAAAATATGACATAGCCAATATGCTTCTACAGCATAGAACTTCCTACATAGTAGCAAGTACTACCCCAAGTAGTTTCAATTATATAGCACTTTCTAATGAACTTTCCCGATTAAGATCTGTCCAAAAAAAAGGAGGTTGGAAGAAAATTCCTGCTTCTTCTCAACTGCGTTATGGTAAGTCAGGTAAACAGGTAAAAGACCTGATAGAGCGACTTAAAAGTGAAGGTGACTATACCTGTCAAGCTAATTCTGACAAATATGGACCCTGCCTAAAAAAAGCTGTTAAACAATTTCAAAAACGTCATGGACTAAGTCAATCAGGCACAATTAATAAATCAACTCGTAAAAAACTAAACTTATCTGTCAATTGGAAAATTAAAAAAATTCTTTTAAATTTGGATAGAATTAAAAGACTACCTGATCAAGCAGAAGACCGATATATTATGGTTAATATTCCCGACTTTAGACTCTACTACAAAGAAAATGGTAATACTGAATTAAGTATGCGTGTTATTGTCGGTGATAAAAAACACCATACCCCAATCTTTTCGAATAAAGTCTCTTTTATCGTACTCAATCCCTATTGGCTAATTCCTGATAGTATTGTACAAAAAGAGATGATTCCTGGGATTTTAAAAAATCCTGATTTTCTTGCACAAAGAGGCTATGAAGTACGTAAAAACTATGCACTAAAACGCCCCCCTATGGATACGAGTAAAATAGATTGGGCTAAAGTTTTGCGAACAGGACAAACAAAAAAATATAAATTTATGCAACCCCCTGGACCACGTAATGCCTTAGGAAAAATAAAATTTAAATTTCCTAACCAATTTGCAGTCTATCTTCATGATACGCCAACTAAAAAACTTTTTAATAGTTACCCCAGAGCATTTTCTCATGGTTGTATTCGTATTGCTGAACCCAACGCACTCTTAGCTACTTTTGCAAAACATGAACGTTCAGTGAACTATAGTCACTCTAAACAAATTTTAAAAGGTAAAACAAAGAAACAATTAAATTTAGCAACACCTGTCCCTGTTCACATCATCTATTTAACAGCACGTGTAAAAAGCGATGGCTTAGTTCATTATTTACCTGATGTGTATGCATATGATGCAAAGCAAAGCAGAAGTATACATTAAGTTATAAACCAATTGTGTTATCACCTCTTTTAGACTATACTAAGTCAACAAAGATGGAGATAAACGTATGCTAAACATAAAAAAACTTTTAATTACAATATTACTTTTTAATGGAGTACTTTTTGCAATATCTACAGATAATAATCTTACCTCCCCCAATGAAACGGTAGAAGCATTAAAAAAATCATTTAAAAAATCACCCTCGGTACTGCTAAAGAATATTCCTCATAAAAAGATTTTAACAAATTTTTATAAGCAAAATAACTATAGTCCTTTATGGATTCAAAATGATCTAGTTAATGAAGAAAAATACGCTAAGCTTTTTAAACATATTCAAGAAGATATTACTCTAAGCCCCAAAAGCTTAATTTATAAAAACTACCAAACCTTAAGTAAACAACTTGATACTAATCTTAGTCACATGCAAATGCTTAGAGCAGAAATTAAACTCTCTTCTCTCTATTATGATTTTTTAGTGCATACTATTTATGGAGAAATTCAATGGAAAAAATTTTCTTATAAACTCTCCTCTTTAAAAAAGAGTAAAATTAATGCTTCATGGATTAAATCTAAACCTAAACTCAATATTCAAATGCTTATGCGTAATGAAAATATTGATGCAACAATGAAAGAAGCTCTCCCTAAAAATTTTGGTTATGCAGGGCTTCTTGTAGCATTAAAACAGCTTGAAACACTTAAAGAGAAAGGAACATGGGAAAAATTACCTCACTTTAAACGCTTAGCGTTAGGAAGTACAGGAGATATTGTACTCAAACTACGTGCACGTCTTGAAACTTCAGGGGATTATTTAGAATGTAATGAAACTGATAGCTATACCACTTCCATAATGGATACCAATCTCTCAAAAGACATAAATTTAAGCCGTGATGCTGTTTTTGGTCACTGTTTGGACAAAGCTGTAAAAACATTTCAACAACGTCATGGACTCGTCATTGATGGTATAGTTGGTGGAGGAACACAAAAAGCTTTAAATGTTTCTATTGATGAAAAAATTCATCAGATTCGTTTAAATATTGATCGAATAAAATGGTTACCTAGAGAAGAACATGAACGTTATCTTATTGTCAACATTCCTGAATTTATGCTACATTACATTGAAGAAGGTGAAGTAAAACAGAAATTACGGGTTATTGTAGGTGACAAAAGGCATCCTACTCCTGTCTTTTCACAAAATATTTCCTATATTGTCTTAAACCCTTATTGGAAAGTACCTGAGGGTATTGTTAAAAGAGAGATTATACCAGCGATGGTAAAAAACCGTAATTATTTAAAAAGACAAGGACTCGAGGCACATCGTACATGGGATGAAAAGTCTCGTCTAATTGATACTTCATGGCTCTATTGGGAAGACTATCTTTATGGGAATAAAAAGTTTCCTTACAGACTTATGCAACCACCTGGACCTAAAAATGCATTGGGAAAAATAAAGTTTAAGTTCCCAAACAGATTTTCTGTTTATTTACATGACACCCCAACCAAACATCTCTTTAACAAGTCAGTTAGAGCATTTTCACATGGTTGTGTAAGACTCTCTCAACCAGAAGAGTTGTTAGAGACGATTGCCAAGTTTAATCCAGAAATAGACATGAATAAAGCAAACAAAACACTGAAAGGAAAACGTAAAAAGTTTTTGAGTGTTAACAATCAATTACGAATCTATCTTGTCTATCTCACAGCAGGTATCAATGAAAAAGGTCAAATAGAATTTAGAAATGATATCTATAACTACGATAAATATCAAAAACGTCGTTTACGCTGATGTCTAGAATATAGTTAAAAAAGCTTTAGACATAAAATAACCCTACTGTAAAGCCTAAAAAGATAAAATAATTTATTAAACTTTATTAGGCTTTACTCCGTGGAAATATCTGCAAAAATCCTTGCTTCAAAAGGCAAACTTCTTACTGAAATTTATTTCGATCTTCAAAAACATTTTGAATCTAAATATGGTAAAGATGCCCTTGTATTCATTGAAATTGGAACATTTTTTGAAGTCTATGAAGTCAATAATGATGAATTAAAAGTAGGTAAAGCAAAAGAGATAGCAGAACTACTCAACATACAGCTAACCCGTAAAAATAAAACGATTATTGAAAACTCTATCAAAAACCCTCTTTTAGCTGGAGTACCTACTGTTTCTATTGAGCGTTATTTAGCACGATTAATCAATACTAAAAAATATACCATTATCATGGTGAAACAAAAAGGAGAAATGCCAAACATACAACGTTATGTTTCAAATGTAATTTCTCCTGGCACCAATTTTGAGTATCAAACTGAATCAGTTGAAACAAACTTAGTTTCACTCACCCTTGATGAAAACCAAGGAATTTTTTCTGCTGGTTATGCAGCCATTGATGTGACAACAGGCAAAACCATTGTCAATGAGATGCACTCTTCACGTGATGATAAAACCTATGCACTTGATGAAGTCTTTAATCTCTTGCAAACTTATAACACAGCTGAAGTCATTGTTAGCCTAAAAAATAAAGAGATAGACAAAGAATGGTTACATTCTTACTTAGAGTTAGGACAATTTTCCAGCTCTTATAATGATAAATCTTGCAAAATTCTTTACCAAAATGAACTCTTTAAACGGGTTTATGAAATTAACTCTTTTCTCTCCCCCATAGAATACCTCGATCTTGAACGTCATCCTTATACGACGGAAGCACTTGCAATTCTTATAGAGTTTATCATAGAGCATGATGAAGCCATTATAGAAAAAATGAATCGACCCTACTTTTTAGGAGAAAATCGTTACCTTTACCTTGGAAATAATGCATTGGAACAGTTGGGGGTAATTTCTAGAAATAAATCAGAAGTTACCCTACTTGGATTAATGGATAAAACTTCTACAGCTTTAGGAAAAAGACTTTTACGTGAACGTTTACTCTCTCCGATTATAGATAAAGAACTTTTAGAAGCACGTTATGATCTGAGTGAGAAACTTATGACACGTTCAGACCAATATGATACCCATCTCAAAAATATCTATGACCTTGAACGCATTACACGACGGATTAAACTTCAAAAGCTTCATCCTGTTGAACTTACCTATATTATGATGTCTCTCATTGCCATCATGAATCTTCTAACAGATGTTCAAGTGGATGATGTTAATATCGAAAATTCTCTTGTTCATGAAGTCAATGAGTTTAAAGCCTATTTAGAACAAACCTTTAACTTAGAAGTATGTGCAAAATTTAGAATTGAGCAAATCAATGACAATATTTTTAAAAATGGTATTTATCCTGCCATTGATACTATTTTAGAAAAACAAAATGATGAAATCGCTAAGCTAGAACTTGTCTCTAATCATATTGATACACTCTTTGAGAAAGACAAACCTGTTAGCAATACAAAAAATACTTATGCAGACATTGGATACTTAGAAAGTGAAGGTTATAGTATTAACCTTACACGAAATCGTTTTACCATGATTGAGAAAGAGTTAAAAGAATCTTTTGTAACCATTGAGGGTACGCATCATTTCTTTAAAGATTTTCACTATAAACATTTAAAAAATTCTGTAAAGATCAATGCAAAAATTTTTGAAGATATTACGCAAAACTTTGAAAATAACCAAGTAAAACTTATCTCTTTGGTCAAAGAACGTTATTTACAAACACTTTTAGCCTTAGAAAATCGCTTTTCACGCTTATTAGATGAACTTATAGTCTTTGTCGCCAATATTGATGTTGCCATCTCTAACGCCAAATGTACAAAAAATATGAATCTTTCACGTCCACTGTTACAAAATGAGTCTAATGCTTATGAAGCTATTGGGCTTAGACACTCCATCATTGAAGCCAATGAACAACGAGGGGTTTATGTCCCTAATGATATCTATTTAGGCTCAGGCATAAGTACTAAACACAATCACATAACCCTCAATGCCTCTAATGGAGCGAATGTTAATGGAGTATTACTTTATGGCATTAACTCTTCTGGAAAATCATCTCTTATGAAAAGCATCGGTCTCTCCGTCATTTTAGCTCAAGCTGGTTTTTTTGTTCCAGCTACGGAACTCAAACTCGGCATGTATGACCAACTTTTTACACGAATTGTTTCACAAGACAATTTATACAAAGGACTTTCAACATTTTCTGTTGAAATGATGGAGCTTAAAAACATATTTAACCGTGCCACCGAGCGTAGTTTAATTCTAGGAGATGAAATTTCCCAAGGTACTGAAACAGAATCAGGTCTTGCCATTGTTGCAGGTGCCATCTTAAAACTTTTAGAACTCAAATCAACTTTTATCTTTGCGACACATTTACACCAACTAAAAAACATAGAACAATTACAAAATATTGACTCCTTAATATTATTACATTTAGGTGTAAGCTATGATGAAGAAAATGATACACTTATTTATAACAGACAGCTACAACTCGGTATGGGATCTTCACTCTATGGTCTAGAGTTTGCTAAATCACTGCACATGGATAAAACTTTTCTTAAAAATGCTTATAAAATACGAGAAAACCTTATGGATAAAAGTTCTGAACTAAAAAAATTAACTCATAAAAAACGTAATCGTTACAACAAAAACCTCTTTGTCACAAAATGTGCTTTATGTACAGAAAATGTCGAAGATATTCACCATATAGCTGAACAAAACCTTGCTAATGATGCTGGAATGATAGGGGCAATAAATAAAAACCATAAATACAATCTTATCCCACTTTGTAAAAGACATCATAAATTGGTTCATGAGGAAAAAATTCATATTTCAGGATTTTTTATGACCTCTAAAGGTATTAAGTTACATTATGAAGAGAAGTAACTTTTAAGTCTGATTTTAGCTCTTACCTTATCTCATAAGTACCTAAAAATAGGTACTTTCAGCTCTTCTTTTTTACTCAATTATTACACGATTGACGGTTATTCTTAGGCATTCATTTACAAAGGATTTCAAATGAGAAACAAATTATTTTTTATATTTTTTATCATTGCATTAGGTGCAATAACCTCTTACTTACTTTCTGAATCTTTACTAATTTATCTATTGACATTACTAATAGCAGGAATAATTTTATTTTTTACAAAAATTAACAACAAGAACAGAAAAGAAAACCTCAATATAATTAGAGATGAAAATAAACTTTACTTTTATCTTAGTGATGACTTACTTTTTTCTGTTGACTTATTACGCAATAAAAGTATTACAGAAACACTAAGACATGCCATAGACAAAGAAATGATAACCATTCATAATATTACCAGAAAAATATGCTTTATTAATTTTAAGGATGATGCATTATTAAAAGAATTGAATGCCTCATTAAGTATTCAAAAATAAAAGCCAACCAATAAAGTCAAGTAAATCTATAGATTTACTTGACTTTATTTCTGATTTTTACTATTATTACTTTAATATTTAGAAATAAAGGTCTTACTGTGACACAAACATGTCCCATCTCTTTTAATCGTGTTGATACTAACTTTATACGTATAATTGCTGCACAAGTTATTAGCATAGCATTAATACTAATTTACACCCAAGAACTTATTTTTGCATTAATACTACTCTTTGACTTCTCTGTTCGTGTTTTAAATCTAAAACAACTTAGTATTTTTGCTTATATCGCACAATTTATTATTAAAAATTTTAAACTTGAAGTACAACTTTGTGATGAAGCTCCTAAACGTTTTGCTCTTTATGTAGGGATTGCAATTATTGCAACCTTTACTTTATTATATTTTTTTAATCTCAATATACTCGCTTCCATATTCGTAAGTATTCTGTTAATATGTGCTTTTCTAGAAGCAACCTTTGATTATTGTGTAGGATGTAAGGTTTACCATCTACTTCAGTATATACGTCCAAGAAGTTAAAATTGATAGGAATTTCAAGTAAAACTATTTATGCCTTAGCAGCGATTCATCAATTAGGACTTCTTCAAGAAAATGAACGAATAAACATTAAGTCCTTAGCTCTCAAATCCTCTGCACCTGAAAAATTCTTAAGCCAAATTCTTTTAGAACTTAAAAAAGCTCATATCTTAAAAAGTACGAAAGGTGCTAATGGTGGTTATAGTTTAGAAAAAAATCTTTATGAAATTTCTCTTAAAGATGTTATTTCCACTTTAGAAACAAATGCTTTTGAAGAAATATGTAAAACAGATAACCCTACTCTTAAACTTTTTTGGGAAGAAAAACAAAAAGCACTTATGCATGTTTTTGATACACCCCTAAGTGAACTAAAAATGTATCATGAAAAAACGAACCAAAGCTTTAACTATATAATATAATTACCATAAAACAAAGGAACAATCTTACAAATGAAAGATTTTAACTACTTCAACACCCTACTGGTTCAAAGTGTAGGCTCAAAAGTCCGTGCCATTGCACCAAGCATTACATCATCGGCTGCTTTTGGCTATGAAAATGCCGAAGAAGCAGAAAGTATATTTAAAGGCGAAATAGCCAATCCACTCTATGCAAGAGTTGGAAACCCTACTACTACTAAACTAGAAAGCATTATTGCAAAAATGGAAGGTGGATTAGCCTCAATTGCTACTTCATCAGGTATGGGTGCTATGGCTATGGTTATGACTGCTTATTTAAAATCAGAGGATGAAGTATTATGTATTGGTGGATTTTTTGGAGGAACTTATACGCTAGTGAATGAGACCATGAAACGTTTTGGAATTAAAAGTTCTTTTTGTGACATAGATGATTTTGAACAAATAGAAGAAACTCTAAAAAAAGGTATTCATATGGTCTTGATTGAAAGTGTTGGAAATCCAAGTCTAGAGTTACCAGATTTACCAAAGATTATTAAACTTTGTAATAAATATGAAACTCTTTTAGTCGTAGACAATACCGTTACTCCCCTAACACTTAGACCACTTGAAATGGGAGCAGATATAGTAATTCACTCCACAACTAAAGCCATCTCTGGACACTCAGCAGCTTTAGGTGGAGTGGCTGTATTTAGAGCCATCAATACTAAAGATAAACTACATAATGATAAGTATAAAGAGTTACATCCTATTATCAATAAAATGAAAAAGAAGGCAATGGTTGCCATAGCGAAAAAACGTGGAATGAGAGACATTGGTATGTCTGCAAATGCCCATGGCTCTTTTTTAACAATGTTAGGGCTAGAAACACTAGCACTGAGACTTCAAAGAGTTAATGATTCTCTTCCTAAAATAGTTAAAATTTTAGAAAAAAATCTTCCCAAACATATTAAAGTTTCACATCCATCTCTAAAATCTAACCCCTACCATAAACGTTTTGTATCAGATTTTAATTATGCCTGTGGACCAATAATTACTTTAGAGTGTAGCAATAAATCTACTGCATTTAAACTCTTAAATAAACTAGAAATAGTAACACAAACAGCCAATATTGGAGATAATCGTACTTTAGCACTACACATGGCTAGTACTATTTATAGAGATTTTGATGAAGATACACAAAAATATTTAGGGGTAACAGAGGGACTTATTCGTATTTCGATTGGACTTGAAGATCCAGAAACCATAGCAAAGGATTTTTTACAAGCTATTAATCACGGTAATTCAAGTTTAAACCCTAAAGAAGAAAACTCTGTAAATTAAAAAGCCTATGAGGACTCCAAGCAAAGAGTTTTCTAGCTTGTTTAATATTGGAGAATTTGTTAAGATTGATAAAGTTAATAGCCAAGTTTCTAATCATAGTTTGAACAAATGGGATTTGACCAGTTCTAGTACGACAAGCATCTTCTTCAAAGCTCACATCTTTTACATAATGGAGTGAATTTTCAATTTTCCAATGGCTTCTGATGATATGTAAAAAAGTTTTTGCATCAACTAAGCTTGATATATAGCGATGAGTCTCTTTTGTGTATTTACCATAAGAGAGCTCGGTTAAAAATAAAGAAACAATATGTCTTGCCTTTTGATTCATCTCTTTACTTTTTGAACCTCTCATAGTCTTCCCATCTGTAGCAACAATAGTAAGTCCTTCACTATTTTCACTTAATCCCTCTACCCACTCTCTTTGTAGCTTCTCTATCTCTTTTGAATCCATATTTAAAAATGTATTTCTTATTGTTGTATACGCAGGTGCTTTAAATGGCTTTTCTAAAAATTTAGCTATCTCTCTTTTTCGTTCTTTCATCCACAATGACATATCTTCAAAGCTATTTGCTCCTGACATTACTGCTAATAATGATAAAAATAGTATCTCACTGGGATTCGTATACGCTACTTGGTTTTTTCTATAATCTTTTAGTTTTCTGAACTCTTCTAATAATCTTTTCATTCTGCTATTTTACTTACTATAGCTTAATTAGTTATTAAACTTGAATTACCGTGGCTATTAATGATTAAGAGTATATAAAACTCTTAATCTTTCAAAAATTACAAATTATTTTTTAGTATCTTCTTTTGAAGTTGACTTCTTTACTGAAATCTTTTCTTTAGTTGAAGTTTTAGTTTCTTTTTTAGAAGACTTTTTACCACCACAAGCTACTGATTTAATATCTTTTTCAACATTTTTAACGAGTGCTTTTCCAAAACCTTTAATCTCCAATAAGTCTTGAGCAGATTTAAGTTTATTTGATTTTCGATATTTAATAAGAGCTGTAGCTTTCTTCTCACCAATTCCTTTAATACACATTAACTCATCTTTAGAAGCCGTTTGAACATTAAGAGCTGAAAGAAATGAAAGCGTAATAGCTAACATAAATAATATTTTTTTCATTGAATTTCCTTAATTAATTATGAGTTTAAAACTCTAAAGTGAGTATAGCAAAATTTAGTAAAAAAAGTCTAATAAAAGCATAAACTTAAAAATAAATAAAAAAATTAAATAATAAAGTTATTAAAAATTATGAGAAAGAAGATAAAAGAAAAACTCAAAGAGGCAGCGACCTACATTCCCAATCCAGACAGGATAAGTATTATCGGCGATGGGAGGCTTGACTTCCAGGTTCGGAAAGGAGCTGGGTATAACCCTCCCTCTAGGCCCACCTC
>CACVAZ010000131.1 GCA_902727995.1 uncultured Sulfurovum sp. | reverse complement strand
GTTAAACTATTGTCGCTATAATTCTTGCTACTATCATATTTAGGGGATTTCATGCAACTTTTTCAAAACTCTGTACTCAAATATCATCTCTCTTTAACTAAAGCAATAGACAAAATACTTTATGAGTTAAGTGAAGATGGGATTGTTTTAGCGAAGGGAAAAAATGATTAAAGATTTAACAACATCCGATGTTAGTAGACAAAATATTTTAAATAACAGTTATGCTTTAGAAAAAGTAGAACTTCATTTAGCACTTGGTGGAAAAACTTGGAAAAATGAGAGAATATTTTCTAAAGCTAAAGTAGCTCAATTATTACAAGTAGATATAAGAACTATAACTAGATATTTAGAACAAAATAGAGAAGAATTAACAAAAAATGGATATAGAGTTTTACGAAACTTAGAATTTAAAGAGTTCAAAGAACATGTCTCGGACATAAATGTCCGAGACATGCTCAAAACCCCATCATTAGGGATTTTTTCTTTTCGAGCCGTACTAAATTTAGCCATGATTATGACTGAAAGTGAAAAAGCAAAGAGTATAAGAAGCAAAATTTTAGATATTGTCTTAGATGTCATGGCAGAAAAATCAGGTGGACATACTAAATATATAAATCAAAGAGAAGACAACTATTTACCTTCTTCATATAAAGAGTTCACTTATAGAGAAGAGTTTACAAATGCTTTAGACCATTATTTGGATATGGGTAAATATAAATATGCAAAATATACAGATAAAATTTATCAAATTGTATTTTTAGAAAATGCAAAAGAGTATAAAAAAATACTTGATCTAAAAGAGAAAGATAGATTGAGAGACACATTATATTCAGAGATTTTAAATATCATATCAAGTATTGAAAATGGTATAGCCCAAGAGATGAAAAATGAATATGAAAAATTAGGACGAAAATTAACACCTACAGAGTTAAGTGAACTGTTTAAAAAAGCTGAAAACAACCCTTATTTGAAGCCCATAATTGAAGATGCAAGAGTTAAAATGGCAAGTAGAGATTTATGTTTTAGAGATGCTTTACATGAGAAACTAGAAAGCTATATTCAATCTGTTCCTAAAAGTGATTTTGATAAATTTTTAGGAGAGACGAGTAAATCTCTTGAAGAGAGATTGTCTCATCCTGATACATTAGCTGTATTAAAAAGATTAAAAAATAGATAATGAATAGAGAATTTTTTTATTTTGATACGCATCATGCTATTAAAGTACATGATTGGATTATTAAAAATAGTGGTGGACTAAGAGGCAATAGTCAAATAGGATTATTAGATAGTGCGTTAACCCATATTCAAAATGACTTATATTATCCAACTTTCGAAGAGAAATTAAAACATCTTATTCTTGCTGTCAATAAATTTCATCCATTTTCTGATGGGAATAAACGCTCAAGCTTAGTACTAGGTGCTTATTTTTTAGAGCTAAATGGTTATGATTTTTGTGTTGATAAATTTATATTTGAGATGGAAAATATTGTTGTTTGGTTAGCAGAAGGAAAAATTGATGACAATTTACTTTTAGATATTGTAAGTTCTATTATTAATGAAGATGAGTTTAATGAATCAATTAAATTGAGGTTGTTTGAAGTGATAGGGTTTTAAATTTATAGGGAAGCCAAACAGTATAACTGTTACTAACCCCTCTCCCACTCAAACTCTAATCTAGGGACTTGGAGTGAACCGATGTTTCAAGTTTCTCTTGAAACTTGTCTATGTGTAGGAGTAGGACTGGTAAAACAAATAAATCTGTTAATAATGACAATAAAATCATACTCGCACTGTAAAGCCCAATTAGTTCTAAAGAATGCACTGCTGAAAAATATAGCATAGAAAAGACGGTTATGAGTATGACCGAACCAATTAATACGGGAATACCTGAATAAAAGTACATTTTTTCCAGTGAATGTTTGCGACTTCGTCCAAAGTATCTAAGTCTAAAATATTTATAAGCAAAGTGAATGGTTGCATCAGAGGCAATTCCTAGTGAAATGGTCATGGCAATGAGCATCTCTAGACTTAGAGGAATGGCTAAGAGGGTTATAATCATCCCAAACCATACAATAGGAATAGCATTAATGGTAAATCCTACAATGACCATGGATTTAGAACGGAAAATCCAACCTGTAATAAGCCCAATAATTAACAAGGCAAAAAACAATGAACTAGCAAGTAAAATGGTTTGGTTATATTTTGCACTGCCTATGAGCGTAGCATTGTCAATAAAATAGAGTTCAATGCCTTTATATTGCAATAACCATTCAATGAGTTCAACTTTATTGATATCCCAAAGATTAATGACAATATTGGTTGAACTTTCATCAAAATACTTGTCACTTAAACCATACAGATCCATAAAAAAAAGTGCTTGTTCAAAGGCATCTTCATTAAGTTCTTCTGTTTGTGTATTGGAATCATTTAGACTATTGATAATGGTTGATATGGAAACAACATCATCTATGCCTTCCTCAAAATGTTCTTGTAAGTCATTGGAGAACTTTTCGATGGATTGTACAAAGGGAAGGTCTATTTGTTCGTAAGGAATTTTAAGTTCCACTTGTTCATTTTTGACATTGAGTTTAAAAAAGCTATTGCTTTCCCCATAAATCATGTAGACACCTATGACAACTAAGGCATAGGTTAAGCCTAAAAACCCAAACAGAAACTTTTTGTTATAGTCAATTTCTCTAAAAGTGAGCATGTACCCTAACTTGACATACGGGACATGGGCATGTTCTATTTTGAGGTAACTTAAAAATGCAGGTAAAAAAGTAAGATTTAAAAAGTAACCAATCACAGAGGAAAGAATGACACTAAGGCTTAGTAGTTTAATAATATCAGAATTAATAAAAACCAAACTACCAAGACCTAGTACCGTAATGACTGATGTCCACATCGCTGGAGGCATACTTCTGGTGAGCATTTTTCTAAGTGCGTTATGTCGATTAGTTCTATATTGCGAGACATGCCAACGGTAATAAAAGTATAGGAATTCGACAAGCGTGATACTAATGGCAATAAAAAGCATACTGATATGAATCGTTTCTATGCCTGTTAACATGACGATAAAGGTAAAGGTCAAGACGGTACTAAAGGTAATGAGTAAGGTAGCACTAATAAAAGCCACATGACTTCTAAATAACAAGCGAAAAATTAAAACTGTCATCAATAAAGCGACTACGGTGTAAGCACTTAGTAAATACCAGTTAATTTCACCATCATTTTTTGTGTATTCGTAGCTTCCTGGTATCTTAAGTTTAGAGATGTCTACATATTTGTCCCCAGAGATAAAGTAATAGAATGTTTTAAAGTCATTATCAACCACATTTCCATAGTCATTATGTAACTCTTTGACGAGTTTGCGAACACTAAAGGCATCTAAATCACCAGCATTGATAACAGCCAACATTTCTGACTCTTCACCTTTTTTGCTTGGTTCTATAAATTCACTGCTAAACAATGAGTAGACTTTTTGTACCCCTTCTAGTTTTGTAAGTTCTTGATGAAGTGTATTAAGTGCTTGGTGTGTTTTTTCATCAAAATCTTCAACTTCTACAACCAACTTAGAAAGGTGGTGGGTGCTGAACTCTTTTGCTCGTACCTGTTCTAGTTGTTGTGAATTTTTAAGCCAAAAAAGTGCATCTGAAGAAAGAAATTTTGGGGTGTAGAGTATGCCCATAAGAGTAACAAAAAATAGATAAAAAAGTATAATTTGGAGACGATACTTAAGGATACCGTTAAGATATTTTTTCATTTTGGGTGTGTGATAATACATTTTTTAAATTTCCTTTTTCCTTGTCATTTCATAATAAATAGATAAGGACGTTTATAGACATCTATCTCTTTTGCGACCTTACTAATTTGATTGATCTTTTTTGTGCTTATTGTTGTACCTTTTGCCTTGAATATTTTTTGTTCTACCATAATTTTTAAAAGTGTTTCAATAGGATTTTTTGATAAATATATGGCAGAAATAACATCAGTTGACTTCAAGCGAGGAATGCCATATAAAAAAAGATGATAACGATATTTTGACAGCATTATGGGATTTTTTGAAACCATTTTAATAAATTTACGTGAGTGAGGACAAAGAGGATCAATGAAGACATAGACTATTTTTTCTCCA
>CACVAZ010000130.1 GCA_902727995.1 uncultured Sulfurovum sp. | reverse complement strand
TCTTCTGGTTTAGCATCAATGCCATAAGCAATACTTGCTAAAATAAGAAGTTTATGAGAAGCATCAAAACCACCCACATCAAAAGTAGGGTCAGCTTCTGCATAACCTAATTCTTGAGACTCTTTTAAAATATCATCATACAACGCACCCTCATTAATCATCTTCGTTAACATGTAGTTTGTTGTGCCATTCATAATACCTTGAATAGACTCAATATGATTCGCAGCTAAACCACTACGTAAAGCTCCAATGATAGGAATTCCACCAGCTGTACTCGCTTCATACATTAATGGAACATCTCCTGCTATTTCTTGTAATTCATAACGATGATAAGCCAAAAGTGCTTTGTTTGCAGTAACAACAGCTTTTCCATTTTCTAAAGCCCTTTTTACTAAAGCATAAGGCTTTTCAACCCCTCCCATAAGCTCAACAACAATGTCAATCTCAGGATCATCTACAACATCTAAAGGATTATCTGAAAGCTTAATTGAAACATCTCTCTGTTTTGAAAGATTTTTAACTACCCCTGATTTCACGACAATTTTTTTACCAGACCTTGCCTCTAAAATGTCAGCATTTTCTTCTAAGATGTTTGCAACACTTGCCCCTACTGTCCCTACCCCAAGTATTCCTATTTTAATCATTTATGCTTCCTTCTTTTCATTTTCAGCATCTACTACTTTAAGAAATTTTTTAACATTTCGTGCTGCTTGTCTAATTCGATTTTCGTTTTCAATGAGTGCAATACGTACATATTGATCTCCATATTTACCAAAACCAATTCCAGGACTTACAGCAACACCAGCTTCAACCAGTAATCTTTTTGAGAATTCTAAACTTCCCATTGCTCTACAATTTTCTGGAATTTTACCCCAAATAAACATAGACGAATTTGGTTTACCCATTTTCCAACCAGCATTAGCAAATGATTCTAGCATCACATCTCTACGTTTTAAATAACGAGGAACAATCTCTTCATCAGGCACATTATGATGTTCATCAAGTGCAACCGTTGCTGCTACTTGAATAGGCGTAAACATTCCATAATCTAACCAAGACTTAATACTTTGCAAGGCACCAATTAACTTTTTATTTCCCACAACAAAACCAACACGCCATCCAGCCATGTTATACGATTTTGAAAGGGTATAAGCTTCAACTGCGACATCTTTAGCACCCTCTACCTCTAAAATAGAAGGTGTTTTGTAACCATCAAAAGTGATATCAGCATAAGCAATATCGGAGATAATATAAAATCTTTCTTCTTTTGCCAAAGCAACAATACGTTTATAAAAATCAGGAGTTACTGTTGCTGTTGTTGGATTATGAGGAAAATTTAAAATTAAAAATTTTGCACGGGGTAAAGAATTGTTCAATGCTTCTTTCACATCAATCATAAATTGATCTTCATCAACTTCAAAATTTTCTTCATCAAATTTTAATTCCATCTTTTCAACATTTGCACCAGCTAAAATAAATGCTTGAGAATGAATGGGATAGGTAGGATCAGGAACAATGGCAACATCACCAGGGTTAGAAATGGCTTGAACTAAATGAACATAGCCCTCTTTACTTCCCATAGTAGCTACTACTTCTGTATTAGGATCTAACTCAACATTATACTTTCTTTTGTACCAATTTACCATTGCTAATCTCAGTTTGTAAATTCCTTTACTCGCTGAATATCCATGAGTTTTATCACGTTGAGCTGTTTCACATAACTTGTCAATAATAGGTTGAGGGGTTCTGGCATCTGGGTTTCCCATAGAAAAATCGATAATATCTTCACCTGCTCTTCTAGCTTCCATTTTCAGGTCATTTATCTCAGCAAAAATATACTTTGGCAATCTGTTTATTTTTTCAAATTGAATCTCATCAAACATTAGAATCCTCTTCCATACTTATTTCAGTTTTCTGTACATTAACATTATTTTTATTAACATTATTTTGTCTTTTTTAAGAAAAAATTAAAATCCACAAGGCTGTTACCAACCTCTGCGTCCATTTAATTTCCTAAACTCTTTTTTATCTATTTCTCTCATTTCTGAACTATCAATGTAAAAATAGTGTTTTTTATTATCAGCTAACTCTATCGTTTTGTCATCAGCTACAATATCTAAGTAACCATGCCCTGTCACTAAGAGCCATTTACTATTGTTGATATTAAAGGGCGTTGAACTTTTTTTCATAAATTCTCTACGTTTTTTAGAATCAAGGTTAATAAACCCAAACCATAACATCCCCCGTGTAGGATTAACATTTATCGTAGTCAACGTCGCTGATGAACTTGGCTCTTCAACATCATTTATACCTAAGGAGATATTTCTTTCATTGGCTAAGAATTCTTCTGAAACTTCTTTAACAACCGATTCAACAGACCTGTTTACTTCTTCTACTTTAGATAGATTCAAGGCTAATTGTCTCTGTGTTAATACTTCATTTTTATTTTCATTATCATTTTTATCACTATCTAAAGTTTCATCATTGAGTACAATGGTTTCTACTTTCGGTGCAACTGGAGTCTCAATACTTACAGACTCAGCTTCAGACTTTCCCACAACAACCTTGTCTGCATTTTCTGTACTTACGTTATTTTCCAAGGCTTTTTTATCATCAAAAAAATCTTTTTTATCTTCAATATTTTGAATTAAGGAATCAAGTTTACCATCACTATAAAGGTAAAAAGCACCTCCTATTAACAAAGCAATAATAAAATATTTAAAAAATGAAAAACCATCACCTTCCACGGAATCTTTAGCAACCATCACAACCTTGTCATCATGAGGTCTGTTCTCTTCATAATAAATTTTAATTCTTTCTCTAAGTTCTGTAACATCTATATCTTTATATTCTCTCTCTAAAATCAACAAGAAACCTAATGCTTTTACTCGGTTTAATCTTTTAAAGTCTTCCTCAACTAAATAGCCTAAGTTTACTGTTGAAATATTCGTTTTTGAAGCTACGCCTTCGACGCCATCTGTCTTTATAATCTCACTAAATAACATTTCCCATCCTATGAATTAATATTGCTGCTGCTGCACTTACATTGAGTGAGTCAAACTCATGCTTCATCTCAATTGACACAACTTGGTCTACTTTTGATTTTGCTCTCTTTGATAGTCCTTCACCCTCGCTACCTAAAACCAACACTCTTTTTTCACTAAACTGACATTTATCAAGTTGTTCACCATTCATTGAAGCACCATAAATTGTAAAATTAACCTGTTTTAGTTCACTTAAAACATCTAAAATATTGGAGACAATCACAAAAGGCATGTCAAGTAATGCCCCTGAGCTTGTACGCACAATTGAAGAAGTATTTAAGGTTTTAACACCAGAAGCAACAATACCATCAACACCTAAAGCATAAGCAGAACGCACAATAGCTCCTATGTTTCCTGTATCAGTCAAACCGTCAAGTACTAAAATAAAACGCTCTTTTTTTAAGGTATTTAAATCACTTTGTACCAAAGGTTCCATCTCAAGTAAAATACCTTGATGATTTCCCCCTTTACTCATTTTTTGAGCCCATCTTTCTTCTAAAAATTTAACTTTATCTCGATTGGCTTCAAAAAGCGTTTGAGGTAAAATTCCTTTTTTAGCAATGTATACTGTTTTAATATTCGCTTCATGCTTTTGCAATGCATGTAAACAGACTTGTTTTCCATAAATAATCATAAAAGAATTTTACCTTTATTTGCTATAGGTATCACTTAGAAAAATACTTTTTAATTAAAGGAAACTTGGGAACGATACCATTATTTAAACATTAATCAGTTCACTATACCACTCTTTCACAGACTTATTTGTCAACTTAGCTAAGAGTTTGGCTTTAACTTTAGGCTGTAAATCAAAAGCTAAGATATCATCGACATATAATGCCTTAGCTTTTTGCTTTTTACCAGAGATTACTACCACCCATTCACCTTTTGGATTAATCACTCCTTGCTCAAACTGTTCTAAAATTTTTTCTGCTGAACCTCTATAATAATTTTGAAATTTTTTAGAAAGTTCTTTTGAGAAGAAAACCTCACGCTCTTCATCAATATTCACGATTTCAGAAATAAGCTTTTCAATTCTATGTGGTGCTTCATACAAAACAACATTAGTCGTAGAATTCATCATTGCTATAAGTG
>CACVAZ010000129.1:18165-20835 GCA_902727995.1 uncultured Sulfurovum sp. | reverse complement strand
GAACTCTGTTGACTCTCTCTCTTAAACTCTAAGTCGTCCCCATTGTTCTTGGACGCGTATTATAGAGAAATCTATATCCATTGTCAAGAGGTTTTGTAAATTTGTACAAAATTTGTCGAATTTCTTTACTTTCTATAGATTACTTATTATTTCTAACCTTTTAAGGCTTTTCTTATTTATCTCTTTGAGTATACTTTTCAAGTCTTTATTCTCCACATTGATAATTATGTTTGCAACTTCTTTATAACCCTCTTGCCTTTCTTCATATAATTTTTTGGCTTTTTTAGGTTCAAGAAATAAGGGTCTTTTTTTTAATTTTGCTTTAGCATTATCAGCTGTAGATAAACGGTTATAAATCCAATCATAAGATGCATCTAATAAAACTATGGTGCCTAAGTCTTTTAGATTATTTACCTTAAAAAAACCTCCTCCACATGAAATCAAAGAATCATCTACCGAATTTTCAATCCAATCTGCACACTCCTGTTCTAAATCACGAAAATACTTTTCACTTTTTTCTACAAAAATCTCTTTAATTTTACAATTTTCTTTTGATTCGATTAAATCATCGGTATCAATATTAAAGCATTTATATTTTCTAGCATAAGCTCTAGCTGTTGTTCCTTTACCTACTCCCATAAAACCTATAAGTATTATATTCTTCTTCATCATTCACCTTCATGCATTATTATATGACATTATTATACTAAGATAGGATTATAAGCTTTCAACATTACCCACAACTCTTCCAACTATTTCAACTTCATCAGCTGTAATTATCTCTGGACTGTATGCTTTATTATCAGATATTAACTCAATCATGCCATCAGCTCTTTGTCTAATACGTTTTATAAAAAGACCTGCTGTAGTGGCTGCAATGAAAATTCCATCTTTATTAATATTTGTCTGTTCTCTATCTATAAAGGCAATTGAACCATCTTGAAGTGTAGGCTCCATAGATTCTCCATCTATATTAATAGCTTCCAAAGCATTGCTTAAACTCGGAACCATGCTCTTCATGATTGTCTTATCTATTGATAGGACTTCATAATTTTCATCAAAGTTAAAAGCACCTCCCCCTGCACTAGCACGTACATCAGAAAAATAATGTACTTGAAAAAAGCGTTCAGTCTCTTCTTCTAACATATCTATGGCTTGGTCAAAAAACAACCAATTAATACTTAATTTTTTATTAGCACAAAACTCTAAAATCTCTTTAAAAGGAATGGAATTTCTTTTTTTCATGGTTGCAAAAGTAGTTTGAGGAATGGTTAAAGCATCAGCTACATCTTTATCAAATACTTTTTTAACTTGTTTTTCTTCAGAAATAATCTCTTTTAATTTTGCTATTATATTTCTTAAATCATACATAACTATCCTTTTATAACTCTAATTTATAAATTATATGACAATTTGACATATTTTTTACTTAAATTGGAAAATAATATTATAATATGATATATTTATTGGAAAAAGGATTTAAAATGAATCTAACAACTACTAAAAAAAAATACTAAATGAGCTGATTAAAACTGGCTATAAGACAGTTGTAGAGTTGGAACACTATTTAAAAATACGTACCAACATACAATCTATGTATCTAAATGTTTAATCTATAAGAAGAATTTTAACTTTGTCTCTAGTCACTTTACTTTCATCTTCTTCTGAAGTTATTAAAAGTGCTGTTGAATTAAGCATGTTTGTTAAAATAGCAGAGGAACCTGACTTCTTACCCTTAAAATCTATAAAGTATTGACCATGCTCTAAACTGTAATTACAAGCCGTAAATTCAGCCTTTTTTTGTCGTTTATTGAAAGCATCTTTTATAGTAGCTTCCACCATACGTAACGAACATTTACCTTTTTGCAGTTTAGCAATGAGTGGTACTAAATATAATAAAGCCGTTACCGTAGAAGAATAAGCAAAGCCAGGTAAAGCTACTATAAACTTATCTTCTTTTTTCGCAACCATAATGTGTTGTCCTGGTTTTACACGTACACCCTTAAAAAGGACTTCACATCCAAGTTCGACAATAACATCTTTTACAAAATCAAAATCTCCTACTGAAACCCCTCCCGTAGTCACGACAATGTCACTTTGTACTAAAGCAGTTTTTACAGCATCTAAAATACTCTCTTTATCATCAAGAATACATCCCAATTGTAAAGCTTCACCATCATATTTTTTAACCAAAGCTTCTAAAATGTAATTATTGGAACTACGTATCTGTGCATCTGAAGTTTGAACTTCACCTAACTCTAGTAACTCTGACCCTGTAGATAAAATAGCTACTCTAGGTTTTTCATAAACTAATGCCGAGACAATATTTAAACTTGCCATCACACCAATTTCTGCAAAATCTATCTTAGTCCCTTCTTGAATTAAGTTTTTTCCTTTTTCATAATTTTCACCAATAGCACGTACAGAAAATCCAAAAGGTACTTCTTCATTGATAACAATCTCACTGCCCTTAACCGTCACATTTTCAATAGGAATTAACGTATCAGCACCTTTTGGCATTAGTGATCCTGTAAATGTTTTAATACAACAACCCCCTATAACCTCCTCTAGTAAATCAGATCCTGCTGGATTAATACTTGAAATCGTTAAACGTCCCAAAGCTAAATCTTCATGCCTAAGTGCATATCCATCCATTGCAGAAGTTGGAAA
>CACVAZ010000129.1:0-18065 GCA_902727995.1 uncultured Sulfurovum sp. | reverse complement strand
TTCTTCTTCATGTAACCATTTGGAAAAAATATGCTCAACATTAAGTGAGCCACTGTATAACTCCATTCTAACCACCACATACAGGAGGTAAAATTGAAATCTTATCTCCATCTTTTAACAACCTACTTAAATCAGCTGTCATCTCATCATTCACAGCGACTGCACATTTATCTAGCCAAGGAGCAATAGCTTCAATATTTTGTAACTGTTCGGCTACCTCAGCCAATGTTCTGGCTCTTAACTCAAGAACCTCTTGTGACATTGGTCCTAAAAATTCTACTTTTACCATTAGAAAATACTCTCTTTCCTGCTATATACTTCTTACAAAACACTTTTTTGCATAAGTTAGATGATTATAAAAGTTGTTTGATATAATCATGCTTAAATTAATACTCTAGGCAAACAACTGTGATATTTGGCTCAATTAGCTACCTCAACTTATTACCTTTTCAAGTTTTCATGAAACGTTATGTCAAGCACTCTGGCATAAAAATGGGCATGAATTATAGAAAAAATGTTCCCAGTGAAATTAACAAAGCCTTAAGTAAACGTCAAATTGATGCAGGATTTATCTCTAGTATTGAATCTCCCAAATACGATTGTACAAACTTAGGTATTATCGCTAATAAAGCTGTTTATTCTGTTTTTGTCATAGAAGGTGACAACAAAATAGACAACGAATCAGCCTCTTCCAATCGTTTAGCCAAAGTTTTAAACCTACAAGGTGAAGTACTCATCGGGGACAAAGCACTAAAGTATTACTTAGAAGGGGGTCAAGGAATTGATCTTGCCACAGCATGGCACAAAGAAAATAAACTTCCTTTTGTTTTTGCAAGACTCTGTTATACCTCTCATGGGAAACAGATACAAGCAATCGCGAAATCATTCATAAAAAAACAGATTAAAGTACCCCAATACATTTTAAAACATGAAGCCAAGAAAAGAGGCATTACCCCTAGTCAACTCCTATGGTATTTAAAATATATTGAGTATAATATGAGCCATAAATCTAAAAAATCTTTAAAGTTATTTTTAAAAAAGAGTAAAAAAAGATAAGGTCTTCTATGAAAATTGCCATCGTCAAACTCTCTGCTATGGGAGATATTATTCATGCTATGGTCGCTCTTCAGTACCTTAAACAAGCTAAACCTAACATTCAAATCGATTGGGTAGTAGAACAAGGGTTCAAAGAAGTTTTAGAAAACAATCCCCACATTGATAATATTTTAACCGTCAATCTAAAAAATATCAAAAAAAATAAAATGGCTCTTTTTTCTGAAATAAAAAAAATAAGAAGCTATGGGAAAAATAACTATGATTTAGTAATCGATGCTCAAGGGCTTTTAAAGTCTGCCATTACAGCCAAAATATTAGGAAAAAAGGTTACTGGATTTTCTAAAAATTCTATTCGCGAAGGAATAGCTTCTTATTTTTATAATCAAAAAATAGAAATAGCGTATGAAGAAAATGCGATAATACGAAATATACGCGTCCTTTGTGAACCTTTAGGTATTCGTCTTAACCAAGAAGCTATTTTAATGAAAAATAAATTTCTTTACTTTGATACAGTAAAAAAAGCACCTATTAATATAGAAAACTATATTGTTTTTGTTGTTGGTGCTTCTGTAAAAAATAAAATTTATCCCAAAGAAAAATTTCTAGAAGTCGCCAAACGTCTCAATGAAACCACCGTTATTATTTGGGCTAATGATTATGAAAAAGAGGTAGCTTGTTATTTGGAAGAAAAGCTAGAAAATGTGATGGCTTCTCCTAAACTTAATCTTGATGAACTTAAACATATTATTGGTCAATCTAAACTTGTTATTGGGGGGGACACAGGGCCTACACATATGGCGTGGGGACTTAATATCCCCTCTATTACCTTGTTTGGAAATACTCCTGAAAAACGTAATACCTATCTAACGCCCATTAACCGAGTTCTAAAATCTAAAAGCAGTGTTAACCCTCTAAAACTTGATAAAGAAGATTTTTCGATAAAAAAGATTGCGACACATAAAGTTATTCTCTTAGCAAAAGAACTTCTCAATGCGTGATTACTTTTACCTTGGTCTCTATAAAACCTTTGGTTTAATTCTTACTATTTTACCACGAAAAGCAATCATTAAGCTCATGAAAGGATTGGCATGGTTTGCCTATACCCTTAGTAAAAAGCATCAACATATCATTCATCAAAATCTCGACTTAGCATTTGCGAAGCAATTGTCTAATAAAGAAAAGAAACGCATAGGAATAGATGCCTTTAGCAACCTTATTGACACAACATTTGGAATTATATATCGTGATAAAATGGACAAAAATAAGGTAATAGAAAATGTTACTTTTAAAAATGAAGAATTTATCAAAGCCTATCAAAAAGAGAACAAACAGTTTATCTTAGTCACAGGACACTACGGTAATTGGGAATTGCTTTCACAATCCATTGCCATAAAGTTTGACCTAACCTTAGTTGGAGTAGGCAGAGAACTTGACTCTAAAGTTATGGATGATCTCCTCATAAAAAACCGTGAACGTTTCAATGTAGAAATGGTTTACAAAAAAGGAGCCATGAAAGGGTGCATCCGAGCAATCAATCAAAAAAAAATAGTTGGTATTTTAACCGATCAGCACTTACCTTTAGCACAATCTATTAATGTAGATTTTTTTAATCATAAAGCAACCCATACCCCTTTAGCTTCCATCTTGTCACGTAAATTTGGAATTGATCTTGTTCCTGCTTATATCTCAACGGATGATTATGAACACTATACCGTAAGCATTCATCCTCCAATTAAGAGCCTTAGAACAGACAATCAAGAGAAAGACTTAAAACAAATGACCCAAGCACAAGCCAAAATTTTAGAAGAGGTTATACGCAATAATCCAAACCAATGGTTTTGGCAACATAAACGCTGGAAAGATTTTTATAAAGAACTCTATAAAATTCTCTAATTAGCTTTATGGTGCCTTATTGATAATAAAATGATAAAATACACAAATTAAACAAGGGAAGACATGTCTATACTTAAAAAACTTTTTAAATATTATCTCATCATCATCTCCATTTTCACGGTAGGTAGAGCCATACTTTTTATGCTTTATTTTGATAGGTTTTCCTCTAGCGACTCCAATTATTGGTTAAGTTTTCTCTATGGATTAAAAATGGATACCATAGTAGCCTCCATGCTCTTGGTCATTCCTCTTATCGTACTTTCTTTTTCTCCAAAAAATTTTAGTAAAATATCCAATCTCTTTTTACGCTTCTATTTTGCTTTTATTTTAGGTTTTCTTATTTACATAGAAAATACAACTTTTCCTTTTTTTGCACAATATGATGTACGACCTAACTTTAAATTTGTTGAGTATCTAGAGTATCCTATTGAAGTATTTAACATGATAATTGCTGACTATAAATTAGCACTATCCATTACTTTTCTAATGATAGGACTTTTTATTTGGTATTTTCTCAAAGCAACAAAAAACAGTTTTATTCCTATTTTAGAAACATCTTTGATAAAAAGAATTATTTGGTTTTTGCCTTTAGCCATTTTATTATTTATAGGTATTCGTTCCTCTTTTGGACATCGTCCTGCAAATATTTCAGATGCCATGTACTCTAATAATAGAATTTTAAATGAAGTCACTAAAAACTCACTCTATTCGGTAGGTTATGCTATTTATGCCAATAAAAAATATGCCTCTAACGTCATTAAACTTTATGGAAAAATGCCTATAGCCAATGCCCTTAGTAGAGTCGAACAAAGATTAGGTATAAAAGGAAACAGCCTAACAAGTAACTCTATTTTTTCTCGCTTTGAAAAAACCCATTTTCCCACAGAAAAAAAGAAAAATTTGGTTATCTTTTTACAAGAGAGTTTAGGCTATCAATTTGTAAGACCTGAAATTACACCAGAGCTACTTAAACTCAAACAAAAGAGTTTATGGTTTGAAAAAGCCTATTCAAATGGGACACGAAGCATTCGAGGAATTGCTGGTTCAACAGCTGGTTTTCTAGCTGTTCCAGGAAAAGGGGTACTCAAACGAAGTAAATCACAAAGTAACTTTTTTACTTTCTCTTCACTGCTTAAACCTTTAGGTTACCATACTATGTTTCTTTATGGTGGTGAAGCACGATTTGACAACATGCGTTCATGGTTTTTAGGAAATGGTTTTGATGAGATTGTTGAAGAAAAAGATTATGTAAACCCTACTTATGTGGCAACATGGGGTGCTAGTGATGAAGACCTTGCCAACAAAGGAAATGAGCGATTTTCTGAACTCTATGAACAAGGACAACCTTTTGCAGCCTTGATGTTTAGCTCTTCAAACCATAGTCCTTTTGACATACCCCAAGGACGTGTAGAGCCTATTAAAAAAGGAGAGAAGTGTGTGGAAAATGCCATTCAGTATGCCGATTATGCTATTGGTAAATTTTTCGCTGATGCCCAAAAACTTCCTTATTATAAAGACACTATTTTTGTGGTAATCTCTGACCATAATGTCCGTGTTTATGGCGACGATGTCGTTCCTGTAAACATGTTTCATATTCCAGCACTCATCATAGGAGAAGGGGTAGAAGCTAAAATCTATGAGAAAATTGCTTCACAACCTGATGTTTTGGCTACGGCTATTGACTATTTAGGTAAAGATTTAAACTATCCTATTTTAGGTCAATCTATTTTTTCAGATAATAAAAAAGAAGTTACGCTATTACAATTTAATGAAAATTATGCCTTAAGAGTAAAAAACAAAGTTGCCGTTGTCATCCCCAATCAAGCAGCAGAAACTTATGAATATGTCAATAATCGTCTTCAAGTCATAGAACATGATAAAGAACTCGAAAAGGATGCTTTAGCCTTTGTTATTACACTAAATCATCTTTACGATAAACAACTCTATAAATAAAAAAGAAGTTAAAAAATGAGAATAGCAAAACTGTTTAACAACAAATATATCAAAATTGATCTCTCTAAAAATGCAAAACTACCCTATTATATAAAAAATATTCTCATTTTTTTAACACCTAGCTCTTTTTATCAAAAAAAATTAAATCTATTTTTAAAGCACAAAAGAGATTTAGAGTATGTAGAAAAAAGAGTAAACTACTATAATAAAGTCAATACAGCATTTAGTTTAAGCCAAGCAACAAGCATCAAAGAGTTTAAAAAAGAGAAGAAAAAAACTTATTTTTTTGACCTCTATAAGTATCTAATTTATTTTAATCAAAATTTAAAATTTTTGTATGTTTTTGGAGACAGCACTGACATACCAATAGAGCCAACATTTCTTAAAAGTAGACCCATTAATGGCGAAAATAAAAATGCTATTTTAATGAAGCTCAATAAAATAAGACATTTTATTTTTGTTCATGATAAAGTAAAATATGAAGATAAACAAAACATTTTAGTTTGGAGAGGAAAAGCTCATCAAGAACATAGAAAAAAATTTTTAGACAACTATTATACGAATCCTCTTTGTGATGTGGGTCAAATAATTAAAAAGCAAGATAAAGAAAAAATTCCATGGGAAAAAGCAAAAATGTCTCTTAAAGAGCAGTTGAACTATAAGTTTATCTTAGCAATTGAGGGAAATGATGTAGCATCTAATCTTAAATGGGTCATGTCATCCAACTCTTTAGCTTTTATGGTTAACCCAAAATATGAAACATGGTTTATGGAAGGAACGCTCATTCCTAATTACCATTATGTACTTTTAAAAGATGACTACTCAGATCTTGAAGAAAAAATTAAATACTATTCAAAACATATAGAAGAGGCAAAACAGATTATTACCCATGCACATGCTTATATAAAACAATTTAAAGATGAAGAGCGTGAAGATGTTATCTCTTTGAAAGTATTGGACAAGTATTTTTCACAAGTAAAGGAAACCCATGTATAACCTATTTCTTATTCGTTCACCTTTACAGTTAATTAATGCCATAGAAGCCCAACAGTACTTTAAAACTAAAAAAAATATACTCTGTATCATTCATAATACCTCTGTCATAAACTCTTCACACATGCGTAAAGTTTTACCTTTAAATAATTGGGATGAGATAATTGAACTTAATCCCCATAATCACAAAAACAGTTTTCTAAATAATGTTAAACTCATTAAGAAATTGCAAAAAAAACATTTTAAATATATATTTACAGGGGATATTGGCAATATTAATACAGCTTTTATTTCATCCTTAAGAAAAAATGAAACTTATCTACTAGACGATGGAACATTGACTTTAGTTTCACATAAAATCCTAAATCATCCTTATGAGAAAGAAAAATGGAATAAAACTTTAAAAAGAAATCGATACAAGGTTTTTGGATTAAACTGTAACTTAAAAAATGAAGCTATCAACTACTTTACACTTTTTGAAATACAAGCTCACTCTAATGAAAAAATAGTAAAAAATGAATTTACTTTTTTTAAAAAAACTTTTTTGACTGCATTAAAAAAAGACCTTAATACAGTTTATTTTATAGGTCAAAACTTACTTGTTGAAAATATTGTGAGTGAAAAAACTTACTTTTGGTATTTAAAAAATATTATTAAGTACTATAAAGATAAAACCATTATCTATTATCCTCATCGTTTTGAAAAGATAACGGACAGTTATTCTGTCATAGAAAGTGAAAACTTTATTATAAAGAAAAGTAGTCAACCTATTGAAGTTGAACTGCTAACAAAAAAAATGTATCCTATGTATATAGCCTCTTTTGTTTCTAGTGCATTATCAAGTTTACAAAAAATTTTTCAAGATGCAAGTATTGACTCTTTTGTCATTAAACAATCTGAGCTTTTAAACCATCAAAAAGATTTTAAACTTATCTACGAAAATCAAACCAAATCCATTAATCAAATTGAATTAAATAATAAGTAGGAACATTTATGAGTCATACACTAAAACTAATGGACAAAAAAATGAATACTCAAAGTAAAAACAAAAGTTATTTTTCTCTCATAAATAATATTCAAGAATACTTCAATAACGCTTCAAACTCCATCCATAAAGCACGAAATGAAATTAAAATAATTAAATATAATAATCAAGAATTTATTATAAAATCTTTTAAAATTCCTCATATCATTAACAAAATAGTCTATAGTTTTTTTCGAGATTCAAAAGCTAAAAAATCTTATGAAAACTCTGTAAAAATTTCAAATTTTGTTCCAACACCTATTGGATATATAGAGTTCAAAAAGTTTGGTCTTATTCATGACTCTTACTTTGTGAGTGAGTATTTTAACTATGATTTTACCATCCGTGAACCTCTTCTCGATGAAAATTTTAAAAATAAAGAAAAAATATTAAAACTTTTTGCAAACTTTAGCTATCAACTCCATCAAAAAAATATTTATCATCTTGACTATTCTCCTGGAAATATCTTAATTAAAAAAGAAGAAAATGCTTATATTTTTAAAATCGTAGACATTAACCGTATGCAATTTAAAACGTTGTCTATGGATGATAGACTAGAAAACTTCTCTAAACTATGGGCTAAAGATGAAGACATGAGAATCATAGTCAAAGAGTATGCTAAGATTATAAATGAAGAAGAAAAGTATTGTATAGAAAAAGCCATTTATTTTTCACAAAAGAACAAAAATTTTAAAAACTTTAAAAAGCGTTTGAAAGGAAAAAAAATTAATGATTAATCATATCTCTGTTGTTATGATTGCTAAAAATGCCGAACAACATATAGAAGCTTCTTTAGAGTCAATAACAAACTTTAATGAAGTTATCTTATATATAAACAACTCTACTGATAAAACCGAAGAGATAGCAAAACAATATCCTAATGTCACGCTTATTCATGGTGAATTTACAGGGTTTGGTACGACTAAAAAAAGAGCTGTATCTTATGCTAGAAATGACTGGATTTTATCACTTGATAGCGATGAAGTTCTCTCTAAAGCTTTAATTAAAGAGATTAACAAGCAAGAACTTAATAAAAATAAAGTTTATTCTATTTTAAGAAATAATTATTATAAAAATAAATGGGTCAAATGTTGTGGTTGGAACAATAATTATGTAGAAAGACTCTTTAATAGAACAATGACCAACTTTAATACTAAAGAAGTGCATGAAGGGGTCATAACGGATAATTTAACTGTAGAAAAACTAAAAAACGCTCTTAATCATTATCCTTTTGATAATGCTGGTCAACTTCTTAGTAAAATGGACAGTTACGCAACGCTCTATGCTAAAGAGCATCAAGGTCATAAAAAGTCTTCCCCCTTTAAAGCATTTTTCTCTGGATTTTTTGCATTTTTAAAGAACTATTTTTTACAAAAAGGTTTTTTATGTGGGTACACAGGATTACTTATCTCCATTTCCAACGCCAATGGTGCATTTTATAAATACATTAAACTCTACGAGGCAAATAAAAAATGACCTGTACGCTGATTATTACCACCTACAACTGGGCTGAAGCTTTAGAACTTTCAGTAAAAAGTGCTTTAAACCAAACCGTTCTTCCTAATGAAATTATTATTGCTGATGATGGTTCTACCTTTGAAACAAAAGAACTCCTTGAAAAAATAGCTAAAGAATCTAAAATAAAAATCATTCACTCATGGCAAGAAGATGAAGGGTTTAGACTTGCGAAATCACGAAACCTCGCTATTTCAAAAGCCTCCTCAAACTACATCATCATTGTTGATGGAGACATGCTATTGGATAAAAATTTTATTGCTGACCATTTACGTTGTGCTAACGCAGGATATTATATTCAAGGTTCTAGAGTTATTTTAAGCAAAAAACTCTCTTCTAAAATTTTGACAAATAAGCAATCTTTGAAACCAACTATTTTAAATAAAGAAATAACCAATAAAATTAATCTGCTTAGAATTCCCCTGCTTTCTAAGATTTTTTGTCAAAAAAGCACTCAAAAGCTTCATGGAGTTAGAGGATGCAATTTTGCATTTTTTAAAAATGATTGCATAAAAATTAATGGATTCAATGAAGACTTCACAACATGGGGAAGAGAGGACAGTGAATTTGTACAAAGATTCTATAACCTTGGTATCAAAAGAAAAAAATTAAAATTTTCAGGCATACAATACCACCTCTACCATAAAGAAGGAAACGCTAACTCCTGTAATGATCAGATTTTAAAAAAAACCATTGAAAAAAAACTAACTTGGTGTGAGAATGGAATAGATAAACATCTAAAAAGTAATCATGTCGTCTAAACAACTGTTCCCATGGGATGCCTACTCCGACCAACCCTACATCTTAAAGCGAGAAACTAAAAAAGCGTTACGAAAAGGTCATGGATTAGACTACCTTAAACTCATCGCTACTAACCTCATCTATTTTCCCTATTTATTTATAAGATTTTTGATTAAAAAGAAAACAAATCATAGCAGTAAAACAACAAATACAAATATTGGTCTCTGTGTCAATGTAGATAAAGGTCAAGAACAACATGCACTCATAGAAGAGTTAGGAGTAAAGTCTTTGCAAATTAGAGTCTTTTTAAATGACATGAACAATATAGATAAATATATAGCCTTTGCCAAAGGCTTTGGAGAGAATAAAGAGTTTCTCATTACTATTATTCAAGACCGAGAACACATAGAAAATCATAAATTATTAATCCAAGACATAACAATAATTTTTAAAAAATTTGAAAATATGGCAACCGAGTTCCAAATTGGAAATGCTATTAACCGTATTAAATGGTCATTTATCTCTATGGAAGAATATTTAGCCTTTTATAAAAGCATTCAAGAAATACGTGATAAGCATTTTCCAAACATCAAGCTCATTGGTTCATCCATAATAGATTTTGAGTACCACTTTAGCATTCGCACCCTGTTTAACAACTACAAAATCCATTATGACAAATTCTCTACTCTACTCTATGTCGACAGGCGAGGTAGCCCTTACTCCACACAAATGGGGTTCTTTAATTTTAAAAATAAGATAGAATTTTTAGATACCATTGTAAGAAATACTAAAAAATCAGAAAACTCTATCTATATTACTGAAGCCAACTGGCCCTTAAGTAACACAGCACCCTATGCCCCAACTTCTGAAAAAGAGTGTGTTAGTGAAAAATTTTATGCTCAATATATGTTAGAATATTTTGAAATTGCTTTAAAAACAAATAAAATAGAAAAAATCTTTTGGCATCAACTCATCGCTCCTGGTTATGGCTTGGTTGACAACAGAGAGGAGAAAATTCGTAAAACAGAAGCATTTTATGCATTTAAAAATTTCCTAAATAAAAAAAATCCTCAAAATAAAGAAAGATAACAAAAAAATGAAAAAAATCCTAATAGAAGTCCCCACATGGTTAGGTGACTGCGTTATGATAACTCCTGCCATAGAGAACATCATAAAAACCTATCCCAACGTTAAAATCACTATTTTTGGTGCATTTATTTCAACAGCTATTTTTAAAAAGCATCCAAATGTAGAAAAAATTATTTTAGATGAAAGTAAAAAATCTTCTTCACGTCTACAATGGATTTACAAAAAAGTAAAAGAACTGGGAGATTTTGATGCTACTTTAACTTTTAGACGTACCTTGTTTGCTAAACTTTTTGTCTTCTTTAGTCAAGCCAAAACAAAAGGCTACTACAAACGCTATACCAAAGAGACCATTCATCAAGCCATTCGCTATAATGATTTTGTCAATAAAACTTTTCAACTTAACTTTATAGCCCAAGATTTAAAAATTTATTTTAAACCGTTTAAGTATGAAAAACCAACCTTAGGCATCAACCCTGGAGCCTCTTATGGCTCTGCTAAACGTTGGTATCCTGAGAAGTTTGCGAAAGTAGCAAAAGAACTTAGTGGTCAATACCAGATTCTCATCTTTGGAGGACCTGCTGAAGTGGACATGGCAAATGACATTGAAAATGAACTCAAAAAAGCAAAAATATCGTGTAGGAATATTGCAGGAAAAACGAGTATTCAAGAGTTGTGCGAGAAAATAGGGGGATTGAGTCTTTTCATTACAGGAGACAGTGGTCCTATGCATGTAGCAGCAGCTTTTAAAGTACCCACCATCTCCATCTTTGGACCGACCAAAGACAAAGAGACTTCACAATGGATGAATCCTCAAGGAATCATCGTTAAAAAAGAGATGACTTGTAGCCCCTGTATGAAAAGAACCTGCCCCCTAAAGCATCATGAATGCATGAAGCTTCTTGAAGCAGAAGATGTTTTAGAAGCTGTAAAAGATATCGAATAAAAGTTAAAATCAAGAAAGCTCATCATCAATAATTTGGCAAAGTGTATGCCCAAAAAGTATGTGCATCTCTTGAATTCGAGGGGTGTCATGGGAAGGCACAACCAAATTAATATCACATACTTCATTCATCTTCCCCCCATCACGACCTGAAAAACCAAGGGTTGCACAACCCATCTTTTTAGCCAAGGTCAAAGCAGAAATAATATTTTCAGAGTTTCCAGAAGTAGAAATGCCAATCAGTAAATCTCCTTTATTTGCCAATGCTTCAACTTGTCGGTCAAAAATTCGCTGATATCCGTAGTCATTTCCAATGGCTGTAAGTGCTGAAGTGTCTGTGGTTAAAGCAATGCCAGGTAAACCTCGTCGTTCTGTTTTGTAGCGTCCTGTGAGTTCAGCTGCAATGTGTTGAGCATCAGCAGCTGAACCACCATTTCCACAGAGCAATATTTTATTACCTCGCCCTAATACCTCAACAGCTAAAGAAGAGGCTTTTTCTAACCCCTCTTCCATTGTTCCTATTACAGCTTCTATGGTTTTTAAATGCTCTTCAAATTCTCTAACAATAGTTGTTTTCATGTCCATCCTTTATGCGTTCTATGGTTTTTGTGGTGCTTTTACCCTCAACAAAATTTACCAAGCGAAGCTCATTAGCAATATCTTCTCCTACGACTTCTTTACCCTCATAATCACCCCCTTTAACCAAAATATGTGGTTGCACAGCTTTAATTAACTCATAAGGCGTGTCATCATAAAACTTTACCACATAATCCACAGCTTCCAATGAAGCCAAAATATAAGCACGATCATCTTCAGTGTTAACAGGTCGAGTAGGTCCTTTCAAACGACGCACACTTGCATCTGAATTGAGTCCTAAAATAAGTACATCCCCATAGCTTTTTGCTTCTTCCAAATACTTCACATGCCCCACGTGTAAAATGTCAAAACAACCATTAGTAAACACTATTTTCTTAGCTCTTTTTTTAAGCTCTAGACTTAACAGTTCTATCTCTTTAAGGGTCTTAATATGTGAATCTGAAGTTGATTTATTGAGACTTGATTCATATTCTATAATCTCATTTAAAGTTGCCGTTGCTGAACCAATTTTACCCACAACCACCCCTGCTGCAAGGTTCGCGAATTTAACAGCTTGGTCAATATCATATCCACATGCCAAGGAAAAGCCAAGAGAAGCAATGACCGTATCTCCTGCACCTGTAACATCATAAACTTCTCTTGCTACCGTTGGATGCTTTCTTAGTTCATTATCATAAAGGGCAATCCCATCTTCACTAAGGGTAATAAGTCCTACCCCTAAAGAACATTCTCTTTTCAACTTAGTAATCGCTTCTAGTAAGCTAACTTCATCTTTTATCTCAATTTTTGAAGCTTCAATTGCCTCTTTTTTATTGGGTGTCAGTAAATAGGCTCCTGCGTATTTTGTATAATCTCCCCCTTTGGGGTCAACCAATACTTTTTTACCCTCTACTTTACTAAGATCAATAAGTTTTCTTGTTAAGTCCGTAGTTAAGACTCCTTTACCATAGTCAGAGAGTAAAATTATGTCATAAATACTAATGGTTTTTTTAAAATTTTCAATGATGCTTTCTTGGGAACTTTGCGAAATGTCATCGGTACTCTCTTTGTCATAACGTACCACTTGTTGTTGGGAGGCAATGATTCTACTTTTTTTAGAAGTATCTCTCCCTAGTTCCACCACTAAGTTTTTGCTACTAACCTCTATTTTTGCTAACATCTCTTTAAGTTCTTCAGCATTGGCATCATCACCAATAACGCTTAGAACAGAAACTTCTGCCCCTAAAGCAGCAAGATTATTAATAACATTTCCAGCCCCACCAAGAACAGCTGTCTCTTTTTCAATTGCCACAACTTGAACAGGTGCTTCAGGAGAAATACGTTCACATTTTCCCCAAAGATAATGGTCAATCATCAAGTCACCAATAACTAAAACTTTTGGATGTTTATTTTTTAGTTCTATCATTTGACCTCTTCTTCATACATCCGTTCAATTTCAGAAAGATAATCTTTAATCCCCTCTTCTAATTCCCACTCAGGTTTGTAGTCTAAAAATGTGGTAGAAGTACTTATGTTGGCTTGGGTGTGCATTTGATACCCAGTAAAAGGATTAGGAAAATACTCTGTTCCATAATCCGTACCCAACTCTTTTTGTAAAATATCAGCAATGTCTTGAAAAGATCTTGGTTTTGATGTTCCCACATTATAAACCCCAGATTTTTTAGAAGCACAAGCTTTAATATTTGCTTGAAGCACATCTTTTATATAAACAAAATCTCGTACTATTTCATCACTTCCTTCAAAAAGTCGTGGGGTTTTTCCTGCTAAAATTTGATGTCCAAATTGAATTACCGTTGAGGATGTCTTGTCTTTAAAAAACTCCCTTGCACCATAAACATTAAAATACTTTAAACCTACTATATTCATATCAGGATTTTCACGCATATAACGGTAAGCTATTTGATCCATCGCATACTTAGAAAAACCATAAGGGTTTTCAGGATTTTCTTTGCCTACGGTTTGAGGAGAAGGCATAGAGCCATACGTTGCAGCAGAAGAGGCATATACCAAAGAAGCATTTGATTTTTTTGCCATCTCTAAAATGATATAAAAAGAGTTTACATTGGTCTGCATAATAATCTCTTGATCATATACCCGTGTATCAGAAATAGCAGCTTGATGAAAAATATAATCGAAGTTGTAGTTTTGAAGCCCTGCCATGTCAGAAGCTGAATTTAAATCTCCACAAATAATGTCACCTTTAAAACCAATAAGATTTTTATAGTGTCCAAAACTTTGTAGATTTCCATTTGAAAACATTTTTTCCGAACGAAAAATATCAAAAACAACAATATGAGCTAAAGGAAAATGTTCTTGAAAGTAAAAAGCCAAATTGGAACCAATAAATCCAGCTCCACCAGTAATGAGAATTTTTTTGTTATTAAAGTCTATGTCATTATATTTCATGACTTTATTATAACTTGATTTTCCTCTAAAAAAAGTTTACATTCTAAAATCGTTTTAAAAGAGTAAAGTGAATTCACAATGTCACGTTCACCGATTGCTATCGTATTAATAATGTTTACATTATGTGCTAGGTCAATATCACTTTGTTTATCCCCCATGAGCCAAGAGTTTTTTAAATCAATAGTATTTTTAGATAAAATCTCATCTATCATACCTGTTTCGGGTTTACGACAGTTACATTTTTCTTCAGGAGCATGATTGCAATGATGTACCGAGACAATATCAATATTTTCTTTTCTCAATTCATCAAGCATCCATGACGTTAACACTTGAAAATCATCTTCACTGTAATAGCCACGACCAATACCCGATTGATTGGTCACAATAAAAAATATATAGCCTTTTGTTCTAAAAAATCGTAGTAATTCAAAAATACCCTCGGTAAATTCAAACTTCTCTATTTCATAAACATAGGCATGGTCAATATTTATGATTCCATCACGATCTAAAAAAAGTGCCTTTTGCAAAAAATTACTCGTCTTCAGCTGTTTTCATGTCTACAAATTCGGCTAAAATATCAGCTGCTTCATCATCATCCATTTCACCAGCTTCAATTTCCAAGACAATATCTTTACATTCTGAATGCATCTCTTGAAGTTCTTGAAGTTCTTCTTTATCGGCAATAGATGCCATTTTTGCTTTTTCGATAAATGAAAACATTTCATCAATGGCTTCTTCTAAATCTGGAATAATTTCTTGGGTTAAAAAATTTTTGAGTTTTTCAGTATTTGACATCAGTGTCCCTTAATATATAATTAACGAATTTTATCTGAAATAATTAAAAGAAGGATTTGAAAGTATAGGGTATAAAAGTTAGCATTTTAAACTTTTTAGTATATTAATACCCTGTCATTTCACCCTCTAGGCGTATTATTGATTTTTTTAATGCTTCCATAACACTGAGTGTTTCTTTTTCTTCCAATGAAGTTTTTGCCAAAAGACGTAATTTTTCTAAATATAAGTTCAGTAACTCTTCACTGTCTATCTCTTCTCCTCGTACAATAGCTGTAGTCAAAGACTACAAACTACTTTTTACCTTTAGTGACACCCACACCCTGTACCACATGATTCAGCAGAATCTTTAGGCTGTTCTTTTGGTGCAGCTGCTGCAGTAGCTGGTGCTGTTGACCCTGTGCTACATGCAGAAACACCTGGAGGAGTTGTTGGTTGCATTGCTGCATTATCTACACCTCCTTCTGCATTTACTTTATCAAGGAATACCAATAACGCAGATGCTGCTGTTTGATAACGTTTTGCTGTTTCAGAGTCTGGCTGATGGAAAGTAATAGGTTGACCTGTGTCTCCACCATGTCTGATAGCTGGTTCTATTGGTACTTGTGCCATAAGTGTAGTTTTGTATTCTTCTGCAATTTCACTAGCTGTTCCCATACCAAAAATGTCTGATTCTGTGTCACATGAAGGACAAATAAATCCTGACATATTCTCAACTACACCAGCAATAGGGATATGGAACTTTTCAAACATGTTTAATGAACGTCTAGAATCATCTAAACTTACTAGCTGAGGTGTGGTTACCACAATACCAGCTGTAACAGGTACCGACTGTGCCAAAGACAACTGTGCATCACCTGTTCCTGGTGGCATGTCAATTACTAGTACATCCAATTCTGACCATAAAATATCTCTTAAGAACTGTTCAATGGCTTTCATAATCATTGAACCTCTCCAGATTAATGACTTACCATCTTCTGCAAGAGAACCCATAGACATCATTTCAATTCCATAAGCTTCAATTGGTAAAACTTTATTTCCCTGCATCTCTGGTTTAACACCATGCACACCCATCATCCGAGGAATGTTTGGCCCATAAATATCAGCATCTAAGATACCAACTTTTTTACCTTGCATTGCCAAAGCAATTGCTAGGTTCACAGAAGTCGTTGATTTACCAACCCCACCTTTTCCTGAACTCACCATTACAAAATTTTTGATATGTGGTGCTATATTTTTACCCGTTTGAGAGTTTGACATCTGCTTTGGTGGCTGTGGTGCCTTAAGGTTAACATCAACAGCTAAAAAACCAAGTTTTTTAAGTTCAGAAGTCACTTCAGATACAATCTGAGCTTTTACTTCATCGGCTGAAGAGGTAATATCTACCGTTAAAGATACTTTATCACCTTGAATATTTACATCTTTTACAAAACCAAAAGTTACGATATCTTTCGTAAATCCGGGATAAGTAACGTTTCTCAACGCGTCTAAGACTGTTTCATTTGTCATTTATGACTCCTATTTGTTATCGTTTTCATACTTTTATACTTTATATCATAAAAGTTTGCTTAGCCATGAATATTTTTAACTACTTTAATTCAAAAGTCTTAATAGTTCCCAAGAGATTTTTCCACCAATTTAATATACTCATTTGATAATTCCTGAGGCTGAACTGTGGGAGCTATTACTTTCGGAGTGGAAGAAACTTGCATTGAATTTTTCTTTACTACTTCTGCTTTAGCTTCTACAGTAGAAATAATTGCTTCTGTACTAACCACAACTTCTTTTCCCATAACAACAGGTACTTTTTCTTTTACTCCTAGCATACTCGCTTTCGTTTCCATCATCCATAAATCTATGTCATCATAATGATTTTTCATGATGTATTTATATCCAAAGATTAAAAGAGCCAAGATAATAGAGACCATTAATAATTGAATAAACACAGATAAATAAATAGACTTTTTATTCTCTTCTTCTTCCATATAAACATCTGCACTGTAATACTCAGGATTTAAAACCAATTCACTTTTAAGCTCATTCATCATTCTTCTCTTTTATATAAATTTTACGCTTATATCTTAACATTTATCAGCTTTTTAAAATTATGTTAATTTTTATTAGAATTAATTTTTTAGATTAATTTTATTGTTAAAATCTTAAATTCATTTATTTAAAATTAACTATAAATTAATCTTATTTCTTGTATAAGTTACCATCAAATCTCTCGGGGTGCGAATGGTCTTCTTAATAAACCATAGCTGAGAAAACCCGTTGAACTTGAACTGGATAACACCAGCGTAGGGAAGAGAAGCTTAATTGACTTAATGCAATGTGCTATTACAAACTCTCTTCCTTGATTAATCTAACAAGGGAAAAAATGAATTCAAAATACTTAACACGCTCATTTGTCGCAATATCTGCACTTTTAACTAACACTACTATAGCAGAAACAGAACTTGATCCTATTGTCGTTTCAGCTGACTTTAGAGAAGCAAAGCTCTCTCAAACTTCAAAAGCCATTACGGTTATTGGTGAAGAGGAACTTTATGACAAGTCGTCTAAAACATTTGTCGATACCTTAGCAGCAACACCAAACGTAAACTTTTCAGCTGGTGCTTCAAAAGCAAAATATGTACAGATTCGTGGAATTGGTGAACGTAGCCAATTTGTAACCCCAATTAATCCTTCTGTTGGTATTAATGTAGACGGAATTGACTTTTCACAAAATACTTTAGGTATTAGTATGTTTGATGTAAAACAAGTAGAAGTACTTAGAGGTCCACAAGGAACTACCTTTGGTTCAAATGGAATGGCTGGGGTTATTAATGTAACTTCCAATGAACCAACAAAGGAGACAACGGGTAGAATAGAAGCAACTATGGGTAACTACAATACTAAAGCATTTGGTGCTGCTGTAGGTGGAACACTGGTAGAAGACAAACTTTTAGGGCGTATCTCTGTTTATAAAAATAAATCTGATGGTTTTATGAAAAATTCATTCTTAGATCGTGATGATACGAATGATATCAATGAATTTGCAACTAAAGCACAACTTAGATGGTT
>CACVAZ010000128.1:1228-4237 GCA_902727995.1 uncultured Sulfurovum sp. | reverse complement strand
AGTCAAGATGAAGAGGTGAAAAAATTAAAGTTAGAAATCAAAGAGCTGAAAGAGACTATTAAAAGTTTAAGCGTTTCGGAGTCGGAAGATTTATCTCCGAAAGAAGAGGCGAGGCTGAAGCCATCGGTTCCGAGTATGCCGACTTTGGAAGCGATTGAAATTTTTGTAGATGATGTGACAAAACGCTTTTCAAAAACTGCTCAACCCATTTGTAATGCTGTTCCCAAATGGGAAAAAGAGACCACTTTTTACATCAACAGTTACAATAAACTCTCCATCATCACAGCCCAAAAAGAGCACAAACAACTCAAAAACCCTTTAGAAATTAATCACTTTTGGCAATGGCTTTTTATTCACACTCAACGCATGGGCGATACGATAGATTTTAACAAAACCCCTAGTATTAAAGCCTTAGAGACACGTTTTTTAAATCAAATAGTGATAATCGGTAACAAAGAAGAGAAAATTTATGAGTTTGTTCCCTATAAAGAAGGCGTTAAAATAAAAGTAGAAAATCAAAAGGGAAAAGTACGATTTATAGCTGATAGTCATACTAGAAAAGAGAAGGTGTTTACGTTGAAAAAGTGTCAAGAGGTGCTCTTTGGCGTGTTGAAGTGTGTATAATGTTATATGAGTACTAAAGGAAGAAAATGAAAAAGATAATTTATGGTATAAGCAATTTTAAAATGGCAAGAGAAGATAACTATTTATATATTGATAAAACAAAATATATAGAGACCTTAGAAAATTTAAATGAGAAGTATCTTATCTTTTTACGCCCAAGACGCTTTGGAAAATCTCTTTTTCTTTCTACATTGCAATACTATTATGATGAAAACTCTGCTCATGAGTTTGAAGCAATATTTCATGATACCTACATAGGTCAACATCCAACTCCTCTAAAAAACAGTTATAGAATTTTATTTTTTGAGTTTTCAGGCATCAATACCGATGGAGGAATGGAGACGATTTATGAAGGATTCAAAGACAATATAAAATCAGCGATTTATAGATATTTTACCCATTATGGTTATGATATTAGTCGAGACAGTCTCAACAGCATCAAAACACCAACAGGGTTAATTAAATACTTTTTTGATGTAGTCGAAGATGACCGTATCTATCTTTTAATAGATGAATACGACCAATTTGCCAATGCCATATTGGCTCATAGTATGCAGGATTTTCTAAAAATAGTAAGCAAAGGTGGATTTGTACGAAGCTTCTATGAAGTACTTAAAACAGCCACCCTTTCAGGGGTGGTTCAAAAAATGTTTATTACAGGAGTCACCCCAATTACTTTAGATAGTTTAAGTTCTGGGTTTAATATTGTCAAACACATCACTTACCATGAAGAGTTTAATGCCATGGCAGGGTTTACACAAAAAGAGGTTACCTACTCCTTGGAACAAAGTATTTTGAGTAGATGCCCCAATATTGATAAAGAAGAGTTGTTGTCTAAAATTCAAAAATGGTATAACGGTTATCTTTTTAACATAAAAGCTACGGAAAGAATCTATAACGCCACTTTGGTAAATTATTTTTTATCGGAGTATGATTATAAACGATGTGAAATGCCCATAAAAATGTTAGACAGCAATGTGGCGAGTGACTACAAAGCGATTATGAAGCTCTTTAATATTGGTGATAGTGAACGAAATTATAAAATCTTAGAAGAACTTATAGAGAACAACTCCATTACAGGCGTAATCAAAGATAGATACGATTTAAATCAAGAATTTAGTGAAGATGACTTTATAACATTGCTCTATTCTATGGGCTTCATCACCATAAAAAGAGAAGAATTCGGGGAAGTTTTAGAGTTTCAAATACCCAATTATGTGATAAAAATGCTCTATTTTAACTACTTTGCGATTGAACTTAAAAATAGAAATAACTTATCTAACATTATAAATCCAAAAAGTGTTTTGATTAATTTGGCACGAGGTGACAGCGAACCCTTTGCAAAGCAACTGAGTGAAGTAATAAAGACCCTCTCAAATAGAGACCATTATGGGTTTACAGAAAAACATTTTCATGTGATTACCCTCTCTCTTTTAAGTTTTGCAGAGTTCTATTTTATAGACTCTCAACCCGAACTGAACAATAAATACCCTGATATCTTGCTCATCGGGCGTGATGAAAAAGTACCCAAAAACTACATGTTTGAACTAAAATGGGTTAAACAAAAAGATGACCATGACAAATTAAAACAAGAAGGATTAAAACAGATAGAGGGCTATTTAAAACTTGATAAAGTAAAAAATATCCCCAAACTTAGAAGCTTTTTATTGCTTGGGTCTAAGGATGGGGTGGAGTTTTTGGAGTGTTGATTGTTATTCATTTTTTCCTATTTGATTTGTAGGATTATATTATAAAAGTGGAGATTCAACGGCAGGGGTGTAAGTCCTAACCTGCTATATCTATGTTAACATACCCTTCACTTTTGAATATCTGACATTTTTACTTTTTTCGTACTACATGACGAAAAAAACTAAGCCACATCCAACCCAAACTCAACCGTAAAATGTGTTGCTTTAACTTTAGGTACTAAGGCGTTATTCACGCGATTTAACTCTACAATTCCATATCGTTCTAATGTTTTAAGGGTTCTCGAAAGATTCGGTTTGGCTCTGCCTGTTAAGGCTTCAAGTTCTTTAAGTGACTGTGGATTGTTATCAATAATAATTTGAAGCAATACTTGATTTTGGTTTGACAAAACTTGTGCCATTGACTGCATAGATTCAAACCAAATTTTCGGTTCATTTTTTGTAGGTTTATAAAGTCCTTTTGCAATGTTAATGGTTCGTTTTTTGTATTGCTCTTTTGACATAATGCCAACTTTGATAGTATTTGGTTTCATTAATTATTCTCCATATAGTGTTCTACACTGTTCCAAAAGTCTTCAATCAATTGTGAGGCTGATTCAAACTCATAAGCTACGATATCCATCTGTTTATGTATGTGGTCGTAGGTCTCTTTTTTAGCTCCATATTTTTTACTAGATTT
>CACVAZ010000128.1:0-1128 GCA_902727995.1 uncultured Sulfurovum sp. | reverse complement strand
AACCTTAGAAATAAGAGATTTTGACAATTCAAGATAATTTGCAATCTCAATTTGAGAATAACCATCCAAATAAGCTAAATGGATAATAGAATTTCTCTCTTTTTTACTCTGAACTTTGCTAAAATGCTCCTCTAATGGTTTAGATTTACTAAGTACAACCATATTTTCTTTTTTCTCAATTTTTCGATTTTGTTCTTTTTGTAAAAAATCTAATTCAGTATGAGTAAACTCTACTCCTAAAAATCCACTCAACGACTCAACATCATATTCCCTAAATAGTATTGACTCTTTTGTACATGGATGAAAATCTTTTGAATGAAAAATCAGATGAGCCAAAGTATAATGATACTCTCCTGCTTTTGTTGAAACTCCTGCTTCAATCGGATTATATTCGATGTATCTTATCAATGTATGGAGGTAAGGTTCTGAAGTGATATATCTTGATTTATAACGATTTTGCCAAAGATGACCACTTCGTTTTGTTTTTTTATTGAAATATTGGGCATAGTTAGCATTAACAAATCTCATAAATACTGAAAGATTACCTGTTTGTGTCTCTATCAATAAGTGATAGTGATTGTCCATTAAACAGTAGTCGTGTAGTACCACTTTATGAATCATTGCTGTTTTGTTCACAATTTGTAAAAACATATTTTTATCCTCATCATGGCGAAACACATTCATTTGGTCAACACCACGATTGATAATATGATGGTAACCTGCTATATCTATTCTTGGTCTTGTTGGCATATTATTACTCTTTTAGCTATATCATTTTTTTGGAATTAAAATTATAACATAAAAGTGGAGATTCAACGGCAGGGGTGTAGGTTTCAGAAAAACATTTTCATGTGATTACCCTCTCTCTTTTAAGTTTTGCAGAGTTTTATTTTATAGATTCACAACCTGAATTAAACAATAAATACCCTGATATTTTACTCATTGGGCGTGATGAGAAAGTACCCAAAAACTACATGTTTGAACTAAAATGGGTCAAGCAAAAAGATGATTATAAGAAATTAAAACAAGAGGGATTAAAACAGATAGAGGGCTATTTAAAACTTGATAAAGTAAAAAACATCCCCAAACTTAGAAGCTTTTTATTGCTTGGGTCAAAGGATGGGGTGG
>CACVAZ010000127.1:3094-4259 GCA_902727995.1 uncultured Sulfurovum sp. | reverse complement strand
TACATAGATTACGATAAAAAACGTAAACATACTTATGCTGCTCAAAAGAAAAAACGTGATGAAAAGAAAAAAGATAGTGATAGACGTAAGGGGAAAGAAGATAAAAAGAAGAAAAAATAGGGTGTAGGACACCCTATATGATTAATTTATATTCGTATAAACAGCCTGAACATCTTCATCTTCTTCAAGTCTGTCAATAAGTACATCCACTTCTTCCATTTGTTCATCTGTAAGATCAATAGGGGTATTTGCAATGTATTGATGCTCCCCTTTAGTGACTTCAATCTGCATCTCTTCAAGTGCTTTTGACAAATCACCAAAAGCAGTAAAGTCACCAAATATTCTAACAATATTTTTATCTTCAGCATCTTCTTGAGGTTCAATGTCTTCTTCTATTTCTTCGAGACCTGCATCAATGAGTTCTAATTCTAACTCTTCAATGTCCATTTCATCTGTTTTATCAAAGGTAAAAACAGATTTACGCGTGAACATGAAATTTAAAGAACCTGTTGTAAGCATTTCAGCAGAGTTACGGCTAAGGGCTGCTTTTACATTGGCAACGGTACGTGTTCCATTGTCTGTTGCACAATCGATTATGAACTGTGTTCCATAAGGACCTTTTGCATCATAATGAAACTCTTTAATGTCAATGGCATCTTTACCTGAAGCTCTTTGAATGGCAGCTTCAATGTTATGCTTGGGCATGTTTTGAGCTTTTGCCGTTAAAATAGCTGTACGAAGTCTAGGGTTCATGTCAGGATCTGGACTACCTTCTTTGGCTGCAATGGTAATTATTTTTCCTAATTTAGGGAATACTCTTGACATTGCCCCCCATCTTTTCATTTTTGCTGCTTTACGGTATTCAAATGCTCTACCCATAAAAAATCCTTTTTTTCATTAAAAAATATTGTTGAAATTATAGCTTAAGCACTATAGAGTTAGCTTTAACAGAATTAATAAGATATCTGTTATAATTCTAGCAATCTGACCTATGAGGACTTCCTTTGTCATTCAAAACATTAAATCTTAGCTCAAAACTTTTAAAAACTCTTGAAAAACTAAATTATAGAGAAGCAACAGAAATTCAAGAAAAAACGATTCCTTTATTATTGAAGAAAAAAGATTTGTTGGCAACCTCTCAAACAGGTACAGGAAAAACAGCTGC
>CACVAZ010000127.1:0-2994 GCA_902727995.1 uncultured Sulfurovum sp. | reverse complement strand
AAAATGCCTTTGATTTGTGAGATTATTGCTGAAAACTCTTGGGAACAAGTACTTGTTTTTACAAATACCAAAGTTCAAGCAGACAAAATAGTAGAGAATTTAAAAGCGAGTAATATTAAAGCACGTGCCATTCATGGAGATAAAAGCCAAGGAATGAGAATGGAAGCACTTAAAGATTTTAAAGCGAAAAAGGTTTCTGTTTTAGTGGCTACCGATGTGGCAGGAAGAGGTATTGATATTATTAATTTACCTCATGTTGTCAATTTTGAATTACCTTTAAATAATGAAGACTATATTCACCGTATAGGTCGAACAGGTCGTGCAGGGCAAGATGGTATGGCATTATCACTCATTTGTGATAAAGAAAAAACACAGTTAAAAGAGATAGAAATGTTAATTAATAAAAAACTTGAAATATTTGAGACAGAGGGTTTTTCTCTGACTTCAAATGTAACTCCAACGAATAGAAAAGTAAAAAAAGAACTTAATAAAAAGGGAGTAAATATGAAAAAAGCAAAAGAGTTAGCTGAAAAAATGATGAATAAAGAAGGAATGAATCTTAATGATAGAGTAAAGAAGAAAAAACCAAGGGGACAAAAGCCTACGAGTAAGCGACATTTTTAGTTTTCATAAAAAAAACAAATAATTATTATAAGTTTAAGTATAGAATTATTTATTTAAGTTAAAATTCGAATTAATCTTAAGTAGTTGAATTTTTCATAATTTTCTTCCTCCTTTTAAATTGAGAGTTCTCTTCTTTTAACTAGTATTTCTCCTTTGTAATTAAAAATACTAACACTACTTAAGATTAAATCTCCTCTTTATCATTCCCTTTGTATAATATAATTGGAAGAATAATTAAAATAAAGAACTTATAAATGAACAACTGGTTTCAATTTGATAGACGTATTCTGCAACAAATAAATTTCATATTAATCTTACAGCTCTTGCCACTTTTTGCTATTTCATCTTACTTAGTGTATGAAATAAATGAATACCTTTTTAAAAAACAAATGGTTTATTATGGTATTTCAGCTACTATATTTTTCATTGCTTTTTTAATTCCTTGGCGTAAATATCAATGGTTAATTCCCCTTACTTATTGGTTAAACTTAATTTTACTTTTTAGTGTTGAATTTTTTGGTAAAACCATTTTAGGGGCTAAAAGATGGATAGAAATTCCTGGTGTTGGTATTACGCTTCAACCATCAGAATTTATTAAAATCACTGTTTTACTGATGTTGGCTTATATCATTTCTCGAAATCCCCCTCATAAAGATGGTTATGGATGGAAAATGTTTATTAAACTTTCTATGTATATTTTAATTCCATTTATACTTATTGCTAAAGAACCAGATTTAGGAACAGGTTTAGTTTTACTTTTAAGTGGTTTTGGGGTACTTTTTATTATTGGAATTCAAGTACGTATTTGGGTTATTTTACTCTTACTTGTGGGCATATCAACCCCCATACTTTATACTCATGGGCTAAAACCTTATCAAAAACAGCGTATTGCAAACTTTATTGGAAAGCCGAGTTATCATGTTCAGCAGTCTATGATTGCCATTGGTTCAGGTGGCATGAATGGACAAAATAGAGAAGATGCAACACAGACCCAGTTAAAGTTTTTACCTGTATCTTCGACAGACTTTATTTTTGCCTATTTAGGTGAGCGTCTGGGTTTCGTTGGAATGATAGCAACCATTGGACTCTACATCGCACTTATTATGCATTTACTTTTTATTTCCATGAGCAATGCTAAGGACTATTTTGTACGGGTGGTCTCTGCTGGTATTGCCTTTTTATTTTTTATTTATATGACGGTCAATATTCTTATGACCATAGGTTTAGCCCCAGTGGTTGGGTTACCTTTACCCATGTTTTCACATGGAGGAACGTCGTTTATTATATTTTCTTTTCTTTTTGGTATTTTAGAGAATTTACTTGCATTTAGGTTCTATTTTATGTATAATTCGGACTCAAAAATAACGATGATGAAGAAAAATCTTTAGCATTTTGATTTTTGCTCTCATGGGTCGGTAGCTCAGTTGGTTAGAGCACTCGGCTCATAACCGAGTGGTCGGGAGTTCGAGTCTCCCCCGACCCACCACTTTTAAACCCCCTAAGCTTCGGAATTTAAACCACTTTCACTAAATCATTTTATTAACTTATTTCTAAGTGTATTGAATAGTTCTTTGTTTATCTCGAAAACTTACCTTGGGGAAAATAGTTTTTTAACTTATAGAAAAAAGGAAAACCATGTCACGAGTTTTAGTTGAGCATTTAAAAATATTTAAGCAGTTAATGAAGCCCTTACTTTTTCTTTTGTTAGGCTTGGTAAGTTTAGTTGAAGCAACATTACCCAAAGGTTTTGATTACATTACAGAAAGAATTCCAAGCATTGAATTAGACATGAAGTATTGTGGAGAAGAAAATTTTGTCGGAGCATATATTGATGGTTATTTAGCACCTAAAGCCATTTTAAGTTCGAGAGCAATAACTTCTCTTGCCAAAGTACAAAAAGAGTTAAATGACTTTGGTTTGGGCTTAAAAATTTTTGATGCCTATCGACCTCAAAAAGCTGTTGACCATTTTGTGCGTTGGGGGCATGATTTGTCTGACAAAATGATGAAAGAATCGTATTACCCTATGGTTCTAAAAAGAGATCTTTTTAGAGATGGGTACATTGCTAAACACTCTGGACATAGTAGGGGAAGTACAATTGATTTAACGATTATAGATTTAGCAACTAAAGTAGAACTTGATATGGGTTCTTCTTTTGATTTTTTTGGAAAAAGTTCATGGGTACGTTATGCAAAAATTACAGCTGAGCAAAAAGCCAATAGAATGTTGCTAAATATATTGATGTTAAAGTATGGATTTAAAGACTATGACCAAGAGTGGTGGCATTTTACACTAAAAAATGAACCTTATAAAAAGACTTATTTTAATTTTGATGTAAAGTAATAGAGATTATTTTTTTAGCACTTATTA
>CACVAZ010000126.1 GCA_902727995.1 uncultured Sulfurovum sp. | reverse complement strand
TCAGCGACATCAACGAAAGCTATTAGTGTAGCCCCTATAGCTACTCAAAAAGCAAACCTAATGGCGCAAACAACAAATGATGGTTCATTTTCACTTCCAGATGCTAAGTCGGGTATGTGTTATGGGAAAGTTGTTATTCCAGCACAATACAAAACAATAAGCGAAAAAATTGAAGCTACCCCAGCAGACACAAGATTAACGATTATTCCTGCTACTTATAAATCAGGTTCTGAAAGAATTTTAGATACAGCTGCTTCTACGCAAATTGTAACTGTTCCTGCTACTTATAAAACTGAGAGCCGTACCATTACTGTTTCACCTGCTTATACTGAATGGAGAAATGGTTTACATCCAGAAGCCAGAGTTGCTTCTTCAGCTGTTTTATCATCAGCAAAAGAAGGTGGTATTAACTTAGACACTGCACAAGCAGGTTCATGTTACTACGAATTTTATGCTGCACCAACTTTTAAAACAACCAGTGAAAAAGTTTTAGCAACAGCTGCTTCTACAAAACTTATTGCACAACCTGCTTCATTTAAACAAGGAAGTAAAAAAGTTCTAGTAACACCAGCATCAACTAAACTTGTAAAAGTTCCAGCTGTTTACAAAACGGTAACAGAAAGAGTTCAAACAGCACCAGCATCAAAAGTTTGGAAAGAAACTAAATGTACTGATAGCGATTGTACGGTTGAAGAGATGATGTGTCTAGTAGATATTCCTGCTGTCTACAAAACTGTTTCAAAACAAGTTATTGTAACACCTGAAACGACAAAGAGTATTACTATTCCTGCTGTGTACAAAACAGTACAAAGTACCGTAGTAGCAAATCAAGCGTCTACAAAAACTGTAAACATTCCAGCAACATATAAAACATTAGAAAAAACATCTAAAGTATCAGATGCAAGATATGTATGGTCAGACTCATTAATGGAAAAAGATGGTCTCTCAAGAACTTCTGCTGTAATTTGTAAAGTAGCCATTCCAGCAGTAAACAAAGTTATAACAAAACAAGTTGTTGCGACACCTGCTACCTCTAAAACAATTTCTATCCCTGCTACATATAAAACAGTTGAAGTAACCAAATTACTTACACCTGAAACCACTAAAAAAACTGTTATCCCAGCAACTTACGAAACACTTACTAAACAAGTTAAAGTTTCTGAGCAATCAGTTAAATGGATGCCTGTACTTTGTAAATCATCAATGACAATTGAAACGATTTCAAACATTCAAAAAGCATTAACAAGTGCTGGATTCCCAACACCAGTAACAGGTTCTCTTGACGCTGCTACTAAAGCATCAGTTGAAGCTTACCAAATGAAAAAAGGTCTTACTGTATCTGGACTTTCAATAAATACCCTTAAAGACTTAGGTGTTCTTTAAGAGTAAACTTCATAACAACAACTCTTTGAGTTGTTGTTACTATCTTCTTTCTTAGTTTTTTTTCTCATACATTACCTTTTTCAAATGCTCTACTTTTTCAATTAAAACACGATTTTGTTCCACTAACTCTTTTAAAAGCTCTTTTTCATTTTGTTCTTCTTGTAATTTGTCTTTTTTATGTTCATCATTTAATGTTTCAATAATAATCCCAATAATCATGTTTAAAAAAGTATATGCAGTTAAAACAATAAACGAAACATAAAAGACCCAACTGTAAGGATGTGTTTCCATACTTTCATACATAATGTCTGTCCAACCCTCAAAGGTCATAATCTGAAAAAGTGTTAAAAGTGCTACCCCTAAATCTTTCCATGATCCTGACTTCGCATCTTCAAAAAAGATTGTTCCCATGACAGCATAAATATAAAAAATAATAAACATCAATACCATCACATAACCAATGGACTTTGCCGATTTAAACAAAGCATTCAAAATGCCTTTAAGTTCAGGTAAAATGGTAATAAGCCGTAAAACTCTAAAAATACGAAGCAGTCTAGCCACCGTTGACTCATTCCCTGCCACAGGAATTAAACTAGCAGCCACAATGATAAAGTCAAAAATATTCCAACCATCTTTAAAAAATGCTAAAGGCTTTTCATAGGCAGAAATACGCATAATAATTTCCATCACAAAAATAATGGTTATCATCTGGTCAAGTGTAAAAATTATCTCTTGGTAAAAAGGATCTAACTCAAAAGTATCAATCCCCACCAACATGGCAGATAAAATAATAATACTCATCATAAAAAATTCAAAGTATTTATTATAAATTACAAGGGCGAGGGTCTCTCTTAATTCAGCTATAGATATCATTTTGGGATTTTATAGAAAATAGGTAAAAATAAGTTAAAAGAATAGCTTTTTCATTAAACTTTATTAATATTGAGTTAAAGTTCATTCAGATAACTGTACTATACTTTATTACTCTAAATTATTAAAGGACATAAAAAATGAAAACTCTAAAATTATTAACCATCACAACCATAGTAGGATTATTGACGATAAGTACCCTAAATGCTAAAGAAGAGCATGATAGATCAACTGTCAAAACAAAACATACTCCACAACATGAAGAGATTAAAAAACATTCAAAAATCAAAAAATATCAAGAGATCAAAAAACATCCAAAAATTAAAGATGATAGACGAACAAGTATCAGCAAAAATAAACGAGACCATCGAACCCCAATTGTTAAAAGAAGTCATCCTAAAAAACATGCTGTAAGGTTTTTAAAAAGAGGTGACAGAGGACGCAATGTTAAAGCATTACAAAGAGCTTTAAAACAAGAAGGATTCTACCGAGGTCGTATCGATGGTTTTTTTGGAAAAGGTGTTAAAAGAGCTGTTAAAAGATTTCAAAGAAAACACAGACTCTATGCAGATGGTGTAGCTGGAGCTAAAACACTCCGACGTTTACATTTAAGATAATAAGATAAAATTATGGAGATTTAGGTTTAGTGCCTATTTCTCCATGATTAAACTACTTACTATTTTCTAGATTCAGCTAATGCCTGTACAAACTTTACTTTTTGTTCAGCTGTTAAAATGCTTAAAACCTTTTCCATCATATCAGCTTTCATATTTGCTCTAAATGTTGCTCTTTCTACTGACTTTGAAATCATTAATTCTCTGTCTACACCATCTACGGTAACAAACACGGGTTTTGTTCCTGAAGCTTTCATCTCTGCACGTTTTGCTTTCATCGTTTCTCTCATTGCGTTACGTGCCTCTTTAATGGCTGTTTTTTGTTCTGATGTAATCTCTGCTGCTTTAAGTGCTCTTTTCATCTGGTGTTTTCCACCTCTGTGATGTTTTCCACCTCTATCTTGTTTAGCACCTCTGTCACATTTAGTCTTGTTACAATCTGTCTTAATATTTTCTGCACTTACTGCACTTGTTGCCATAATTCCTGATATTGTTACGATTGCTAATGTTTTTAAAACTTTCATTTTAAGTCCTTTAAGTTTTGATAACCGTATTATGAACCATGAATATTAACAGAGTGTTAAAGTTTTATTAACGAATATTAATGAGACCATAAAAGTAGTCTTTTTAGTTCTTATTTTTAAATACAAGCGAATCTAAATTTAATTTCTAAAAGTTCGAGAAATGAGATAAAATATCAATAGTTAAAAGCGATAGGGAAAATATGATAACAATCAATAATTTTAAAAATGTATTAGAGAATTTAGAGTTTATAGAAAAAAATGGTGTTTATAGTAAAAAATTTGAAGTCTTAGATTTTGAACTTAAAGTTGATTTCAAAAATGAGACGCTTATCTATCCTGAAGAAACAGGTTTTAAGATTAACGAAAGACAAACGTGTAACTTTAAACAAGCCGAAAACTTTGTGGTGTTTGAGTGTGTGCATCGGCTTTTACATCAAGGGTATCATCCTAAACATATCGAGCTTGAACAAACATATTCTAAAATGAAAAAAGATGATGGTGGTGGAAGAGCTGACATTGTAGTAAAAAATAATGATGAAAAAGTTTTAATAATTATAGAGTGTAAAACAATTGGAAATGAATTTACAAAGCATTGGCAAAAAACATTACAAGATGGAGATCAACTTTTTAGATATATTGTAAACAAAAGAGAAACTCAATTTTTGTGTATGTACACATCTGACTTTACCGATAACAAATTAATACCAACATATCATCTAATTTCATTAAATGACAATAAAGATTATTTAAAAGAAAATCCCACATTACTATCATTTGAGAATGCAAAGAAAGAGAATAAAGAAGATATTTTTAATGTTTGGAAAAAGACTTATGGTCAAGAGTACAGCACGTTAGGACTCTTTGAATCCAA
>CACVAZ010000125.1 GCA_902727995.1 uncultured Sulfurovum sp. | reverse complement strand
TTCTTTTTCTTGTAGCCTTTTAATAACTTGTGTAACTATTTCATCTCTTGATATGGCTGTATTTCTATATTCAAAATGAAGTAAATACCACAGTTCAAAGCAGTCATTAGAATACGCTACTTCTACATTTAAATTTGATCTATTATTTTTTGCATTTTTTAAAGCATTATTAAACTCTTCCTTACTGTGTCCTCCACCATTAACTCTTTCCCTATCTCTATCTATTACTATCCATTTATGGTCAAAATCCTTGTATATTTTTCCATTTTCATCTTCATAATTTTTTAAATCAGACAATACACCCATTGGGTTAGTATGTTTATGTCCTGCAATTACAAAAGAGTCTTGGGTTACAATTTTTTCTTCAATAAGTGAATTAACAAGTACCCTAAAGTAAGTAGGAGAAGAAACAGAGTCTTCACAGGCTATAATTAGGTCTGGTACTGTTGTTCTATCATTTACTTTTCTTTTAAAATCTTTCTTTTCTAATTCTTTTTTCTTATTGTGAAACTTATCACTACTTCCTCGTCTTCCCATACTTATAGTACCTCAAACTCAAAATCTTTAAGGTATGGAACTCCACCATATTTTCCTTGAATATATTTTTTTTCAAAGTCATCATTTTTTCTTACATTTTTAAATTGAGCTAGTGAATAGAGTTCAGTAGCTCCATATTTATCTTTTTCAGTAAGCCAAACTTGGTCTCTTCTAAACATAGATTCATGTAAAAGGTTGGTATCATGTGTTGCAAAAATAAGTTGTGCATTATGTTTATTAATATTTTTATTATGAAACAGTTTAATGAGGTGCTTAGTTAACATCGGGTGTAAACTCGCATCTAACTCATCAATAATTAAAACTTTTCCTTCTCGTAAAGTATTTAAAATAGGTGCAGACATTTTAAAGAATTTTTGAGTCCCTCTTGATTCTTCTTCATCTAATTCAAAAACAGTCATTCCAATTATCTTATTATTCTCATCATATTTTTTATGATGTGTTAAAAGAGATAAGTTTTTTAAACCATCTGCTTCTAAAAGTCGTTTTTTAAATTCAGAAGGTAAATTCATATCTTCTATAACAGTTTTAGGAATATCTTCTTCCTCTAACAGAACATCTTCAATCCCAATATCAGCTGTTTTAACCAAGGATACAAGCTCTTTTTTAAAATCTTCATGCTCCATCTGTCGCATTGCCTCATTAACATATTGTTCATTCTCCATACCATCAATCATGTTCAAATGCTTAAACCATTGTAAAATAGAGGCAGAAACTTCTCCATCCTCTTGGTCACATTTCCAAATGAAAAGTTGATTTTTAGAAACTTTTAACTTTAGCCCTTCTTTAAATTTTATTCTATTTATATAGAGTTCACCTTCATCAGTATCTCGGTAGAAAAGTTTAGACTCTTTTCCATTTTCATCAGCATAAAGCCATTCAGCATAAACTGTAGTATTATCAAGTTCAAAACCATATCTATACTTAATCTCATTAATAAAAAACACCATTTCAAAACTACTAGAACTATCTTCCGTTTCAGTACTAAGTTTAAATGGATAGTGAAGTAGTCTATCAGTAGATAAAATAACTTTATCTCTATTAAGTACAATCCTACGCATAAAAGCCATTGCTTTTAAAAAGTTACTTTTCCCACTTGCATTAGCTCCATAAATAATAGCACTTTGAAGAAGTTTATATTTCTTAACAGGAAAGAAATTTCCTTCATCTTTAGAAGATGTTGCCATACTAAAGGTAGTTGTATTTTTAATAGATTTAAAATTGTTTACAGTAAATTGTAATAGCATATTATCTCTCCTTATTAGTTGGATAATAACATAATAAAGTTTATTTTTGTATTATTTTTACAAATTAGATATTTAAAATGATATTTTTTAAGAAAAGTATGATACAGTCTTATTAGCCATACAAGTTAACGGAGTTTATCTCCAGTATTCTATTTTTTAATAGAATCAGAATGTTTTACATTCATATTTATTTTTGGGGCAAATTTATTATATCGTCATACACATATCAAACTATGCATTAATAATAATTTACACTAAATCTATCTGTACTACTTAAACTAATACTTTAGAGTGGCACTAAAAAGAACTATTCCATACCAATAAAACCAAATAAAAAATGTGTGGCACACTACATTTTGTAGAATTTTTTAACAGGAGGTATTTATGAAATTAGAAATTACAAAAAAAAGTTTCAAATTAGAAACTAAAAATACAAAAGAACTAATAATTCTTAGTGTTTTAGTAATTACAACTATTTTAGTAATAGTTCTTATTTATCTACAAGGACATTTAAATGAATGCCTATCAATGTACTCTTTATGGAGTCAAATCACTAAATAAGCTACAGCAATTTTTACAGATTAAAGCGAAACAAGAATTTAAAGCTTTATCTTCGAGTGTTAAATCTACTCCATTGAAATATTACAGCCCATTTAAAGATGAAAATAAAAGAGAATTATTTAACTGTAGTTCCCATATAACTTTTTTACATAAAAAAGTTATGAGACTATTTAATCTTGAGCAATCTACATATTTAAAATCAGGTGTAAAAAAAGAATCACATATTACAAATGCTAAAGAACATCAAAATAGTAATTTCTTTTTATTGATTGATATAAAAGGCTTTTATCCATCTATTACAAAGTCTAAAATAAAAACACAATTAATACAAACATATAAACAATCAAAAGATGTTGCAGAATTTTTATCTAATTTGCTTACTGTACCACAAGAAAAATCCCTTGGTAAACGAGCTTTAGTTACAGGTAGCCCTTTAAGTCAATGGTTTGCTTATGTAATTAATAAAAAGATGTTTGACGAACTATATAACGTCTCAAAAGAAGAGAATATTATATTCTCAGTTTACGTAGATGACATTACTTTCTCATCAAAAAGTATTATAAGCTACAAGTTCTATACCAAAATCTATAATATTATTAACAAATATGAATATAGAATTCATCAAGGAAAAATGTACAGAGGAAAACTATGTAATAAGACTAAAGTTACAGGTATTCAGTTTACAAAATATGGCTTTAGATTATTAGATAAACATAAAGAAAAAATACGAAAGATAGTAAAAAGTAAAGATTGTAGTAATCAAATTAAATCTTTACTTGGATTAGTAAATTTTGCCATACAAGTTAATCCTAGATACTCTAAATATAAATATTTAATTGAAAAATCACTCCTCCTGAAACACTCCAACACAAAAAATAAAAACCAGTATCATAAAAGTCCCACCAATAGCAAAGCCTTGAAGTATAGCTAAAGTCCACATTTATACAACTCCAATTAAAAAACCCCTATAACTAAAAACATAGAAAGAAACAAAACTTTCAAATACTATCTCATAATAAACTAGAAGCTAAACTTCTAAACCCCAACCGACCGACTCAAAGCCAAACGAACATAACTATTCAGCGAAACCCCTGCTCGTAAAGCCTCTTGATACACTTTTTTATGAAGTTCAGGTTCTATACGTACATTGAAAACACCTTTATAAACCTTTTGAGGTTCACGACCTAAAGCCTTACATGTTTCTAAATAATCTTCCACAACGGCATGAAAATTTTCTTCTAACTCTATAGCTGTTGTTGCTTCAAAAGTTACTAGGTCATCTATCATCTCTAGTTTTCCAAAAAAACATTTATCTTCTGATGAGTACTCTATGCTTCCAATGTAACCTTTATATTCTATGGTGTTAGCCATTACAAACCTCCTTTAATTTTTCTTGTATCTGTTTTATGAGATAGACTTTTAGTATATTACTTGGGTGTGGTTTGTGTAAGTTTATTAAGTTGTCTTGCTCTTCGTGAAAAAACTTTACAGCCGAACCTTTACCCTCTAACTTTCTATACCCACATGAGAGTAAAAGCGTTTCCAACTCTTCAAAAGTCAAATCTTTTTTAGGTGGTACTTCCAAAAACTTCTTTAATAGCTTTTCTTTTTTACTCATGATTTATGATACCATATATTAGTTACATATTGAATTATTTTTTTCATGGCGAATCCTTTCTCTGTATTTTAATATTGTTTGAACAATAAGCCTAAAGATATGTCAAATTGTCATATTATTTAATCAACTATCTAAACATTTACACCCTAACAAGTAAAAACTTTAATAAAAAATAAACTAAAAAAATTAGTTAAAAACTTAATTATCTCTAGTGTTCTTCTATGTTATAGTAATCATTAACGATTATCTATAGGAGTTTGCTATGCCCTCTTTTCAAGTCACC
>CACVAZ010000124.1 GCA_902727995.1 uncultured Sulfurovum sp. | reverse complement strand
TAGATGTTTGCAAAATAGTCTTCAAGGTACTCAACTACCATTTCACGCACAAATTGATCATCTTCACAATAAAGTAAATTGTAATTGGTTTTTTGTATCATGTGTATGCTCCCTTGTTCCTAATATGAAATATACACTAATAAATATTAATTTTATTTGATAAGTAAAAATATCTTTAAATACCATTACTATAATAAAGTTGAGGCATCTCTTGATTCTCGTTTAGAATAACCTAATCGTAGGAACATCTTCTCTTTGCACTAAAGTAAATGATTTAGGGTCTTTATTTTTAGTTAAGCCATCTAAGTTCTGATTGTAGTTAGCGTAAACCCATTGCAGTTCATTTAATTTATTTTCATAGGCTTTGTTGTAAAGGTGGGCTTGTTTTGCATTTTGAAGGATGATTACTTCAGCTACTTTATTGTTGAAGACATCACTAATTGTTAAATTAGAAGTATTGTGTTCAGAGGCTAATAAAAAGTATTCTCCATTTTTCAATTTGTCATCTTTTGTTAAGTTTAATTCTCTTGAATAGCCTACATTAAAGTTATTAAAGGGGTCTTCTCTATCAGTCGTTATTTCCCATGTTGATGTATCTTCAAGTATACAGTCTTCATTATTAGTACAGCTTCGTACTGCTATTCGACTTCCTTCTTTATCAAAGACTGTATCTTGATTAAAGTAAGCTAGAGAGTTATTGAATTCTTCCTTATCTTGTCGCGTTTGAGACGCATTTAAATTATCTAAGATTAAAGCATATTTCCCTGTGTCGTAATAATTTGAAGTGGCTGTTACTTGGCTATTTAATAGGTAAGAAGTAATGTGAAAGGTTTCATTTTGATCATTGTTTTTTTCAAAGACTGCAATGGTATTATATTCAGAAAAATCATCAGGGTCATTTAAAATTTGTTGAGAAGCACGTAGTATTTCTTTATTATTTGAATTCTTAATGTAATGTAAAGAAAATAAATCTAAATAACCATCTGGATATTCTTTTGATGCAGAAGTAAAGAAATTTGTACCTTCTTTATTAAATTTAATTTCTCTAATAAGTGTGACTTCTTCTCCTTTTTCTTTTCCCGAACACATAACTCTTTCTACCTCAGAGTAGTTGACTCGTAAAAGGTACGCATACTCAGAATTCTCACTGTAGTGAATAAATTCTATTTCACCTAAAAAAATGTTTGTATCTTCTACAGTTTTTTTATCTACAATACAACTAGTATAGTATTCTTCATTTTCAATCAATGTATCAATCAGTGCTGGGGTAAACTCAATCTTTAAACTATTTGGTGCTATATAACAAGTTTCATCTCTATTTGTTTCTTTACAGCTATCTTGAATTTTTGGGAAAATAGTGTTCAGTCCAATAATTGTATTTTGATAGTGTTCAAAAGGAACAAGGGTATTATAAGTCATTGCTTTAGCTTCAAAATGGGGAATACTTTCAAGTTCACTTTGTTTATAAGTATTGATACTCGATGTTTGTTTCTCACTCTCTGTAAAAATAGCTCTTAATTCATCATTATTAGGAATTAAAACTTTAGGAATATCCATACCGATGTTTGGAAGCTTGACATCAGTACTATTTTCACTGGATGTTGTATTTCCACAACCTAGTAGATTTAAGATGATTAGTAGTGTTAGTATTTTTATTTTCATTATTTATCTCCATGTAGTTAAATGTATTTGAGTAGAGTCCACAATCTCAAAAAAATTATCAGTCTTTTCTCTGAATCGTAAATCTAAATTATTGTTGTAGTTTGCGTAAACGACTTGTAGTGTATTAAGCTTTTCAATATAGCTATCGTCATAGACTATGCCTTGTATGTTTGTGTTCAATATGACAAACTCTCCAACACTAAGGTCAAGAACTTTTTGTATGGCTAAAGTTGAAATATCTATTTCACTAGGTAAAAGTAAGTATTCACCTTCTTTTAGGTCTGTAGCTTCTACTTTTAATTCAGTGAAGTCAAATTCTTTTAAAGGATTAAAGATTGATTCATCGTCAACATCTATGAACCAAGTAGTAGTGTCATAAAGATTACACTCTGTTTTATCACTAGAACAATAGGTTGAGGCAAGTAATTCACCTGTTGGAGAGAAAACTTCTTCTTTATTACTTTTAAAGGTACTTTCTCCTACAGTTTCGGTTTCAATGATTTTTTGAAAACCTGAATGTTTATCTAAATGAACCAAAGAAGAAACTTGCTCAATTAGTCGAGTAGAAGCCAAAGGAATAGATTTAATACTATTTAGTTTGACAATACTTGTTTGATTGTTGTCAAATTTATTGTTAAGGGTAAAAAGACGAGAAGTGGAAGTGATGTCTAGGTTGTCACCAACTTCTTGGTCATTAAGTCTACTTATCTCCTCTATATTAGGGATGTTTTTATAATGCAGTGTCCATGGGTAATCTACACCATCTTGATATTTAGTCGTAATGGAGGAAAATATCGTATTTTCATCTTCTGACCATTTAATAACTTGTATAATTTTTGGTGCATTTCTTATACTGTAAGAACCAATTACTCCATTTATTTCACTCATATCCATGTTGATTGCATATTGATAGGTAGCATTTTTATCGTAGGCTATAAACTCAACCTCTCCAAAAAACAACTTTTTCCCTTCCAGCTCTTTTACTTGAGGATATTCAAAAATATGTGGAATTAAAATACGAAATCTATTCATAGCTTCTTCATCTATGGTTAAAGTGAGTGTCTTTTCAGGAATAGTACAGATAACTTCGAAAGCTGTTCCTTCACATTCTTTAAGAACTGAAGCCATAACTTTATTTCCCAAAAAGATATTTGACTTAATTTCGTTGACAATACCTTTTAATTCAACAATATATTTTTTAGTTGTAGCATAACCAGAGGCTTGACCTACTATTGGGTCAACTTGGATTTTACTTTTTACATTATTGGTATAGCTTTCTTGTAAAATTAGAGGAATATCGCTTGAAACTTTCTCTGGAATTTGAAGGGATTCTTTTTCTGGACTACTTTGCACACCACAACTTAAGATAATGGTACCTACTAATGCGTAGATAATGTAATAATATTTCATAAAGTAAGTTTAACTTAGTGTTTTTAAATTAACTTTAGTTTGAACTATAGGTTTGATTTTTTAAAGATAAAAGATAGGGAGGTTACAATTTAACTTCTATCATTTTTATTTATGCGAACATTACAATTTGCCATTTTTTTATAATTATTAAAATATTATTTGTATAATCTTTATATGAACTATTCAAATAATAAAAATAGAAAATCTGTACGTTTGAAAAATTATGACTATGGTAAAAACGGTTTATATTTTATAACAATTTGCATTCAAAATAGAGAACATTTACTAGGAAATATTTCTAATAATATACATACTGTTTATGATGGAGGTTTAATGATTGAAAGTATATGGCATAATTTACCACAATACTATAAAGGGATTGAGACTAAAGAATTTGTTGTTATGCCAAATCATATTCATGGGATTATTGAATTTGATAATTCAAGCTTGGATTTATCGGAATTGGTACAAAGGTTTAAAACTTTTTCAACACGTCAATATATTCATGGGATCCATAATAATAATTGGAAACCTTTTTATAAAAAATTATGGCAACGAAATTATCATGAACATATTATTCGTAATGAAAAATCATTGGAAAAATTACAAAACTATATTTTCAATAATCCTGAACAATGGAAAGAAGATGTTTTAAATAATGAAATATGTTAAGGCTTAGGTATGTTTATTTATGCGAACAAAGGGCAGACACGGAGGTCGCCCCTACATGCTGTATGGGTTGAAAAAGCATTTTTTAAATACAACTCATAAAATCACATCTTTTTAACCTATGCGACTGGTAGGGGCAACCTCCGTGTCTGTCCTTCGCCCAACATGCTTTATATCCTAAAATATTTATTATTATTTCAATATATTATAAATTTAAAAAATCTTTATCTTCTTCCAACAACTTCATACCCAATTTCCTTCAATTACCCTAAAAATACAATATTAAAAAACATTAAAAAATCCTAGTAAACAGTTTTTGGATTAATTATGTAATTTACTCTATTTTTTTAAAGAAAATAGAGTTTATATATTTTTTATATATTTTTTTTTCTTATGATAGGGATATTCGAGTTAGGTAGAGAGTCGGTTACAAGTTAAAAATAAATAATTAAGTAGCCTTGTATCTAAACTCCCTTTACTCCTTATGCAGATGATTAAGCATATAAAAAAAATTGGGGCTATATAAAAAGCTACAAGATTAG
>CACVAZ010000123.1 GCA_902727995.1 uncultured Sulfurovum sp. | reverse complement strand
TCAACGCATTGGCGACACCATAGATTTTAGTAAAACCCCAACCCTAAAAGAATTAGAAAAACGTTTTTTAAATCAAACCGTGATAATTGCTAACAAAGAAGAAAAAATTTATGAATTCATGGCTCTTAACAATGCTTTGAGCATAAAAGTACAAAGTTTAAAGGGAGAAATCCGTTCGGTTATTGATACGAACACCCAAAAAGAGATGCTTTTTAGTTTTGAGAGGTGTCAAGAACTGTTGTTTAAAATGTTGAAGTGAGTAGAATGTTAGTAAATATAAGTAGGAGTAACATTGTCAAAATATTAAATTTTGACGATGTTACTAAAAGGTGCTTAACAAGCAGCTTTAGCAGCAGCAAGTGCTTCTTCGTAGTTTGGCTCTTCTGTAATTTCTGGAACAGTTTGTTTGTAAGTAACTTTTCCATCTTTTCCAATTACAAAAATAACTCTAGCCGTTACACCAGCCAAAGGACCATCAGCTAAAAGAACACCATAAGCGTTTGCAAAGTCTTTGTTTCTGAAGTCTGAACATACTTTAATGTTTTCAACACCAGCAGCACCACACCATCTAGCAGCTGCAAATGGTAAGTCCATAGAAACTGTAATTACTTCTACACCATCTAAAGAGGTTGCTTCTTCGTTAAATCTTCTAGTTTCAGCATCACAAACACCTGTGTCTAATGAAGGTACTGCAACTACAAGTTGAACTTTACCTTCTCCACCAATTTGCTCATCTTGAAGCATTGGGTTACAGTTTACTACTGTCGTTACTGGAGCTGTGTCGCCTACGTTTACTTCTGTACCACCTAGAGTACATACGATGTCATTTTTAAATGTTACTGTTGCCATTTTTATTCCTTAATTTAAAATATTTTAGGATTATAGTTTAAATAGGATAAAATTAGTATGAATTAGGTTTTTTTTAGTTACCTAAAATTTAATTTAAATATTTTAGTTATTTTTAGTTATTTTTAGTTATTTTTGAGTAAAATTAGACAATATAATAGATATTGGGGTTAAAAATAATGAAAAAGATATGTGTAATAGGGTTAGGATATATTGGTTTACCTACAGCTGCATTACTGGCAAACAAAGGTTACGATGTTCATGGTGTGGATGTGGTTCAAACAACTGTTGATATTATTAATAGAGGAGAAATTCATATTGTAGAGCCTGAACTGGATACTTTTGTTCAGGCAGCTGTTAAAAGTGAAAAATTAAAAGCATCTCTCCATCCTGTGGAGGCAGATGTTTTTATTATTGCTGTTCCTACACCTTTTCATGAGGGTTATGTGCCTAATATTGATTATGTACTTTCTGCTTCAAGAGCCATTGCCCCTTATCTTAAAGAAGGTGATATTGTAATTTTAGAATCAACCTCACCTGTGGGAACAACGGATAAGGTTGAAGAAGTTTTACAAGAAGAGGGTGTTAATACGTCTGCTCTTTATATTGCTCATTGTCCAGAGAGAGTACTTCCTGGGCAAATTATGAGAGAGTTGGTTGAAAACGATCGTATTGTTGGTGGTACAACCAAAGAAGCTACAGCTAAAACGGTAGCATTTTACCAAACATTTGTTGATGGTGAAGTTCTTTCTACCGATGCAAAAACAGCTGAAATGGCAAAACTTACTGAAAATTCTTTTAGAGATACGAACATTGCTTTTGCCAATGAACTTTCTATTTTATGTGATAAATTTGGTATTGATGTTTGGGAATTGATTTCTTTAACAAATAGACACCCTAGAGTCAATGTTCTTCAACCTGGTGCTGGTGTTGGGGGGCATTGCATTGCTGTTGATCCATGGTTTATTGTTCATGCAGGGGGTAAGGATGCGAAGATTATTAGAACGGCAAGAGAAGTAAACAGTTACAAAACAGAATGGGTGATTGAAAAAATTAAAAATGAAGCGTTAACTTTTGAAAAAGAGCATGGACGAAAAGCAAAAGTTGCTTGTATGGGTTTGGCGTTTAAACCCAATATTGATGATTTAAGAGAGTCACCGGCCTTGTACATTACAAGACAATTGAAAGCTTCAGGCATTCATGTTTTGGCTGTTGAGCCAAATATTGAAAGTTTTTCTGAATTTGATATTGTGGATTATAAAGAGGCAATGAAAGAAGCTGATATTATTACTTTTTTAGTAAAACATAAAGAGTTTATTAATTTAGGGCTTAAAACAAATTTAGATTTTTGTGGAGCGTTACAAAAATGAGCCAGATTTTAACTTTAATTGGAAGAGACAAAGCACTTTTTACTACGGATATAAATAAACACAATGAAGCTTTAAAAGCCATCATTTTTGAGTCAAACTTTTTAGTCATTGGTGGAGCAGGTTCCATTGGTCAAGCTGTGACCAAAGAGATATTTAAGAGAAATCCTAAAAAATTGCATGTGGTGGATATCTCGGAAAATAATATGGTAGAGCTAGTACGGGATATTCGTTCGTCTTTTGGATATATAAATGGTGAATTTAAAACATTTGCTTTGGATATTGGTTCAGTAGAATATGACGCTTTTATAAAAAGTGATGGGCAATATGATTATGTTTTAAATCTTTCAGCCTTAAAACATGTGCGAAGTGAAAAAGACCCCTTTACCTTAATGAGAATGATAGAAACCAATATTTTTAATACGGATAAGACGATTAAACAGTCCATTAAAAATGGAACCAAAAAATATTTTTGTGTTTCTACGGATAAAGCAGCCAACCCTGTAAATATGATGGGAGCTTCTAAACGAATTATGGAAATGTTTGTGCATAAAAATTCTAAGAATATCAATGTATCAATGGCAAGATTTGCCAATGTTGCTTTTTCTGATGGCTCTTTACTTCATGGCTTTAATCAACGTATTCAAAAACAACAACCCATTGTTGCACCTAACGATATTAAAAGATACTTCGTAACCCCTCAGGAGAGTGGAGAGCTTTGTTTAATGTCTTGCATTTTTGGAGAGAATAGAGATATTTTCTTTCCAAAGCTTAGTGAGAATTTACACCTAATCTCTTTTGCAGACATTGCTGTAAAATATTTAGAAAATTTAGGCTATGAACCTTATTTATGTAAAGATGAGGATGAAGCACGAACTTTGGCTAAAACCTTGCCTAAAGAAGGAAAATACCCTTGTCTTTTTACCTCTAGCGATACTACAGGAGAGAAAGATTTTGAAGAGTTTTTTACGGTTAATGAAACTTTAGATATGGAACGTTTTTCTAATTTAGGGGTAATTAAAAATGAAGCTGATTTTGATGAAGTATTACTAAATGCTTTTGAAACAAAGATAAAAGGCTTTAAAGCCAATCTTGCTTGGACAAAAGAAGAGATAGTCGAAGCGTTTTTTAAAATGATACCTGACTTTGGACACAAAGAGACAGGTAAGTATTTAGATGGGAAGATGTAATTATGTATAGTCGATTTGTTGAGTTTGATAGAGTTGTGAAGTTTATTCAAGAGACTTACAATACAAAAGATTTTTTACCTTTGCACGAACCACGATTTATAGGTAATGAAAAAAAATATGTAAATGAAGCCATTGACTCCACTTTTGTTTCAAGTGTTGGTAAATATGTCATTGAATTTGAAGAGATGATGGCAAAATTTGTGGGCAGTAAGTATGCTGTTGCAACTTCAAATGGTACTTCTGCTTTACACATAGGGTTAAAATTGGTGGGGGTTGATGAAAATTCTGAAGTAATTACGCAACCACTTACTTTTATAGCCACAGCAAATGCCATTGCTTATTGTAATGCAAAGCCCATATTTGTTGATGTTGATAGAGATACCTTAGGTCTTTCTGCTCAAAAATTAGAAGCTTTTTTAGAAGCATCAACTTTTCTTAATGAAGACAATGAATGTGTCAATAAAACAACCAATAAAATCATAAAAGCCTGTGTGCCTATGCACACTTTTGGTCACGCATGTAAAATAGAAGAAATCGTGGAGATTTGTAATCGATATAATATTATTGTGGTTGAAGATGCTGCTGAGAGTTTAGGCTCTTATTATAAAGGTCAACATACAGGAACGTTTGGAAAAGTAGGGATTTTTTCATTTAATGGAAATAAAATCATTACGACAGGAGGTGGAGGAATGATTGTAACTGATGATGAAACTTTAGCAAAACGAGCCAAGCACATTAGCACCACAGCAAAAGTTCCTGATCCTTATGAATACATTCATGATGAAGTGGGCTACAACTATAGACTCACTAACTTGGCTGCAGCCATGGGGGTGGGGCAGATGGAAAGTTTAGAGTTTTTTATAGGTAAACAGCGTGAATTGGCGTTTAAATATAAGGAGTTTTTTAAAGAGTTAGAATTAAAATTTATTGAAGAGCCTAAAGACTCAAGCTCAAACTATTGGCTCAATGCTGTAATATTAAAAGACAGAGAGACAAGAGATGAATTTTTAAAATATACCAATAACAAGGGTGTTATGACCCGTTCTATTTGGCGACTGATGAATAAACTAGAGATGTTTAAAGAAGCACAATGTGGAGACCTTTCCAATGCCCAATGGTTGGAAGACAGAGTTGTTAACATTTCGAGTTCGGTAGTTTTATGATGAAAGAGATTCTTTTAATTGGTGGTGGTGGACATTGTCAATCGGTAATTGATGTAATTGAACAAGAAGATAAGTATAGGATTGCTGGTATTATTGATAAAAAAGAATTGATAGGTCAAGAGGTTTTAGGTTATAAAGTGATTGGTTGTGATGATGATTTAGAAGCTTTGTTTAAAACCTATAAATATGCTCTTGTGACAGTAGGACAGATAACATCGAATCAATTAAGGGTAAAGCTTTTTACTATGTTAAAAAAAATTGGTTATGAATTAGCCGTGATTGTTTCTCCTTTAGCTTATGTTTCGCGACATGCCTTACTTGCAGAGGGTACGGTTGTGATGCACCATGCTTTGGTTAGTGTCAATGTTAGAGTGGGTCAAAATTGTATTATTAACACGAAGGCTTTGCTTGAACATGATGTGAGTATTGAAGCACATTGTCATATCTCTACAGCTACGGTCTTAAATGGTGGGGTAGTTGTTAAAGAAAATACTTTTGTAGGAAGCAATTCGACTACGAAAGAATATGTTGAATTGAATGGATTTATAAAAGCAGGAGGAGTAATTAAATGAGTGTTTTTATTATAGCTGAAGCAGGGGTGAATCATAATGGTTCAATTGAATTGGCAAAAAAATTAATTGATATGGCAAGTAAAGCAGGGGTTGATGCTGTTAAGTTTCAAACTTTTAAAGCTGAAAAATTAGTTGCTAAAGATGCTGTTAAGGCTGAATATCAAAAAGAAACCAGTGATGCGAGTGAATCACAGTTTGATATGTTAAAAAAATTAGAATTGGATCTCAATACTCATAAGGAACTCATACGTTATTGTGAAAGTAAAGACATTATGTTTTTATCTACGCCTTTTGATCATGATAGCATAAGCTTGTTAAGTGATTTGGGTTTAGAGATATTCAAGATTCCTAGTGGAGAGATTACAAATTTACCTTATTTACGACATATTGGTTCATTAAATAAAGAGATTATTTTATCGACAGGTATGGCAGATATTGGAGAGATAGAGGATGCTTTAGATGTTTTAATAGATGCAGGAAGCCAAAAAGAGAAGATAACAGTACTTCATGCGAATACCATGTATCCTACACCCATAGAAGATGTGAATTTAAGAGCGATGGTAACCATTGGCAATACATTTGATATTAGTTATGGATATAGTGATCACACTTTAGGCATAGAAGTAGACATCGCTGCTGTAGCAATGGGAGCTACTTGTATTGAAAAACATTTTACGCTTGATAAAAGTATGGAAGGTCCAGACCATAAAGCTTCTTTGGAACCTCATGAGTTAAGAGAAATGGTTAGAAGCATTAGAAATATCGAAAAAGCACTAGGTTCTTCCATAAAGAAGCCAAGTCCAAGTGAAACACCCAATATTGCAATTGCCAGAAAATCTATTGTGGCTTCTGTAAATATTAAAAAAGGTGAAAAATTTACGTTAGATAACTTAGCCGTAAAGCGTCCAAGCAAAGGGATAAACCCTATGCGATGGGATGAGATTATTGGAACAGTCTCTAGTAGAAATTATAATACTGATGAATTAATATGAATAAACGAAAAATAGTTGTGGTAACAGGCACACGAGCTGAATATGGACTTTTTTATTGGTTAATGAAAGCAATAGAAGCTGATAAAGATTTGGAACTTCAGCTTATTGTGACAGGTATGCACTTAAGTCCTGAATTTGGCTTAACCTATAAAGAGATAGAAAAAGATTTTAAAATAGATAAAAAAATAGAGATGCTTCTCTCTTCAGATACCTCTATAGGTGTTTCAAAATCTATGGGCTTAGCTCAAATTTCTTTTGCAGAAGCCTATGAAGCTTTAAAGCCTGATATGTTGGTAGTTTTAGGAGATAGATATGAAATATTTTCTGCTGTAGCTTCAGCAATGATAGCGAATATTCCCATTGCACATCTTCATGGTGGAGAGACCACAGAGGGTGCTTTTGATGAGTCCATACGACATAGTATTACTAAAATGAGTCATTTACATTTTGCAGCCACAGAGGTTTATAGAAATAGAGTTATTCAATTAGGAGAACATCCAAATAGGGTTTTTAATGTGGGTGGTTTAGGCATAGATAACATTAAAAAAATGAAACTTTTAACAAAAGAGAAATTTGAAGATTCTATTAATTTTAAACTCAATAAAAAAAACATATTAATTACTTTTCATCCTGTAACCTTAGAGAATTCTACGGCTAAAGAGCAGTTTCAAGTTTTACTTGATGTGGTTGATAAACTAGAAGAGACACATATTATTTTCACCAAAGCCAATGCTGACACCGATGGTCGTATTATTAATTCGATGATTGATGAGTATGTGGCTAAACATCAAAATAAAGCCGTTGGTTTTAGCTCTTTAGGACAACTTAGATACTTAAGTGCTTTGCAGTATGTCGATGCCATGGTAGGAAATAGCTCTAGTGGTTTAGCAGAAGCTCCTTCTTTTAAAATAGGAACGATTAATATTGGGGACAGACAAAAAGGTCGCATCATGGCTGAAAGTGTTATTAACTGTAATAATGATTTTAATGCCATAAAGAATGCTTTTGATCTGTTATATTCTGAAGAATTTAAAGAAAAACTAAAAGAGAGTGAAAACCCTTATGGTGAGGGTGGGGCAAGTGCTAAAATAAAAGAGTACATTAAAAAGATTGATTTAACTCATATTTTAAAAAAAATATTTTATGACTTAAAAAAGGAAAATTAATGATGAGAACACGGATAATTGCTAAATTGGATGTTAAGCCTCCTTATGTCGTCAAACCAGTACATTTTGAAGGCTTAAGAAAAGTTGGGATTCCTGCAGAATTGGCAAAAAAATATTATGACCAAGGTGCTGATGAGGTTTTTTATATTGATATTGTGGCTTCTTTGTATCAACGAGAAATTCTTTTTGATACGATTGAAGAGACAGCGAATGAATTGTTAATTCCTTTTGCTGTTGGAGGAGGGGTGAGAAGCATGGAAAATTTCTCTAAATTATTTCACAAGGGTGCAGACAAAGTTGTTTTAAATACCTATGCTCTTCAAGAAAATCCAGACCTTATTAATGAGGCTGCTAGGACGTTCGGAAACCAAGCTGTGGTTGTGAACATTGAAGCTAAAAAATGGGATAACCATTATGAATGTTACAGTGATTGTGGAAGAATTCAAAGTGAGAAAGATGTGTTAGCGTGGGTTAAAGAAGTTGAAGAGAGGGGTGCAGGAGAGATATTATTACAGTCTGTAGACAAAGATGGTAGGCAAAGAGGATTTGATATAAACTTAGCAAAACAGGTAGTTGATGCTGTAGAGATACCCGTCGTTGTTTCAAGTGGGGCAGGGACTTTAGAAGATATTAAAGAACTTATTGAATATGCAAAGCCTAGTGGTGTTGCTATTGCAAGTTTACTTCATTATGATAAATTAACGATAGAAGAGATAAAAAAATATTTAAGAAATGATGGAATAGAGGTCTCAAAATGAGTAATGTAATTGGTATTGTCAACTATGGTGTTGCAGGAAATATTCACAGTGTTCAAAAAGCCATTGAAAAAGCTGGGGGAAAGGTGAAAATTGTCAACACCAAAGAAGAGTTATTGGCTGTTGATAAAATTATTCTTCCTGGAGTGGGGAGTTTTAGAGATGCAATGGAAGAACTTCATAATAAAGAATTAGTAGAAAGTTTGAAAGAGGTGGTTCAAGAGAAATCCATTTTGGGTATTTGTTTGGGAATGCAGATACTTACCTCCTTAGGGTTTGAGTATGGTAAAACAGCAGGTTTAGGGTTTATTAATGCTGAAGTTAAACCAATGCTTGTTGATGCAAAAGTACCACATTTAGGTTTTTCTTCGATAGAAGTAATTAAGTCTAATGCTATTTTGAAAGGTTTAGAGAATGAAGAGTTTTATTTTATGCACTCTTATGAAGTGGTAAACTATACCGATATTGCGACATTAACAAGTTATGCAAATCATAAATTTGTTTCATCCATCCATAAAGACAAGGTTTATGGGGTGCAGTTTCATCCTGAAAAGAGTCGTGATGCAGGTATTAGACTGTTTACAAATTTTATAGAATTATAGGATAAAAAATGAAAGAGTTATTTGGACAATATGGCTTACCCTTGGAAGTGAAATATTGTAAAAAATGTACGATTAGTAATCAAAGACCCTCTGCTTCTGTTGCCTTTTCGAATACAAAAGATGAAAAAAAAAGAGCAATATCTTTTGGTGAAGATGGTATTTGTGAAGCTTGTCATTGGATTGAAAAAAAGAAAAAAATTAATTGGGAAGAACGGAAGTTAGAACTTCAAGCCTTGTGTGATAAATTTAGAAGAACTGATGGACGATATGATGTTTTGGTGCCAGGAAGTGGAGGAAAAGACAGTGTTCGTGCTGCGTATGAGTTAAAATATAACTACGGAATGAATCCTTTACTGGTAACTTGGCCTCCACAATTAATGACCCCTATGGGTAGACGGAATATGGAGTCTTGGTTAGATGCAGGGTTTGCCTGTTACACGATTACCCCAAATCAAAAGTTACATAGATTATTATCACGTTTATCTTTTGAAAACCTTTGCCATCCTTTTCAGCCATTTACTTTAGGACAAAATCATGCACCAATGTCTCTTTCTACCATTTTAGATATTCCTCTTGTCATGTATGGGGAAAATGGTGCTGAATATGGAAATAATATAAAGCATAATGAAAAACCAACACGAGATCAAGAGTATTATGCTTCTGAAAAAAGTTTAGAAGAGATTTTTCTAGGAGGGGTTAGTGCGAAAGAGATAATCAAAAAATATGGCTTTACTTTAGCTGATATTCAACCGTATTTACCTGTTAACCCTCATGCCTTACATAAGACAGGAACGGAACTACATTTCTTGGGTTATTATTTAAAGTGGCACCCTCAAGAAGAGTATTATTTTGCTGTAGAAAATACAAACTTTTTACCCAATGATACGCGAACTGAGGGGAGTCATAGTAAATACAGTGGACTTGATGATAAATTTGATTGGTTGAACTTTCATACTACTTATATAAAATATGGTATTGGTCGAGCAACCTATGATACAGCACAAGAGGTAAGAAATGGAGACATTACGCGTGAAGAGGGCATAGCTTTAATTAAACGATTTGATGGAGAGTATCCCAAAATGTACATAGAGGCATGTTGTGAGTACATGGGAATAACAGTAGAGAGATACAATGAGGTTATTGAAAAGTTTCGTTCAAAACACTTGTGGAATAAAGTTGATGGAGAATGGAAGTTAAAATATCCTATTTGGAAGGAAAAAAAATGATAGATATTGAAGATATAATGGTTCATGAATCAACGGTTATTTTAGAAGTGCTTAAGATTATAGATAAGAGTTCTAAGCAGTTAGCCATTGTTGTTGATCAAAATAGAAAGCTTCTTGGTACAATTTCTGATGGAGATATTAGACGTGCCTTACTCAATGAAATACCGTTAACAGATACGGTAAAAGAGGTATATTTTAAAACACCAACAGTAGCCAATATAAATGATAGCCGAGAAAAGATTATTGATTTATGTATTGCTAAAAAGATACATCAAATTCCAGTGGTGGCGAATGATGGCAGCTTATTAGGTTTAGAGATTTTAGATGAATTAATCTCCAAGCAGAGTAAACCTAATAAAGTTATTTTGATGGTTGGGGGATTGGGAACACGTTTAAGACCTTTGACAGACAAAGTACCAAAACCTATGCTCCATGTTGGAGGAAAACCTATTCTTGAAACCATTATTGAAAACTTTTTAAGTTATGGTTTTTCGAACATTGTGCTTTGTGTGAACTATAAGTCTCAAATTATTCAAGATTATTTTGGAGATGGTAGTCGGTTTGGGGTTAAGATTGATTATATTTTTGAAGAGAAAAGAATGGGAACAGCAGGGGCATTAAGTCTTTTAGAAACTAAGCCCAATGAACCTTTCTTTGTAATGAATGGCGATTTACTCACCAATGTAAATTTTGAATACTTGTTAAACTTTCATTTAGAAAACAGTGCAACGGCGACGATGTGTGTAAGAGAATATGATTTTCAAGTTCCTTTTGGAGTAGTGGAGATAGATCATGGCAAGATAAAATCTATTAAGGAAAAACCAATACACAACTTTTTTGTAAGTGCTGGTATTTATATGCTTTCCCCTTCTGTTTTGTCTTCTATTCCTAATGATGAGTTTTATGATATGCCAACACTTTTTGAAAAAATACTTGAATTAAATCAAAATCTTATCTCCTTTCCAATTCGAGAGTATTGGCTTGATATTGGAAGAATTGAAGAATTTGAAAAAGCCAATGAAGAATATGAGACGGTTTTTAATGCATAAGAATAAAACTTTTTTAGCCATTATTCCTGCTCGTGGAGGAAGTAAACGCTTACCTAGAAAGAATGTATTAGATTTAAAGGGTAAACCTTTGATTGCGTACAGCATTGAAGCTGGATTAAAAAGTAAGTATGTAGATAAAGTGGTGGTTTCTAGTGATGATGATGAGATATTAAAAATAGCACAATTATACCATGCCGAAACGTTACAGCGACCTGCTTTTTTGGCTAATGATACGGCAACGACTTTTGATGCGATTAAACATAGCATTGAAAACCTTGAAAATGAAAACTCTAAAAAATATGATTATATCGTACTGCTTCAACCTACTTCTCCTTTACGAGAAACAAGACATATAGATGAAGCAATAGAACTCCTTGATGAAAAAGATGCAGATGCTATTGTAAGTGTTTGTGAGATGGAGCATTCTCCTCTATGGTCAAATACACTAGATAATTCTTTATCGATGCAAGGTTTTCTAAAAGAGGAAATTTTAAATAAGAGAAGTCAAGATTTAGAGAGCTACTATAGGTTAAATGGAGCAATTTATATCTGTAAAACAGAGAGACTTTTAGAGGAGAAGCGCTTTTTATTAAAAGAGAACATCTTTGCTTATGTCATGAGTAGAGAGTGTTCGATTGATATTGATGAGAAGATTGATTTTGATATGGCAAGTTTATTTATAAGAGGTATTTAATATGAATTATAATGTTTTTATTGTCTCTTCTCCTTTACAAGTCATGAATGCCATTGAGGCAGTGGAGCATTTTAAGACTCAAAATAATATCTTATTGGTTTTACATACAGGAGATAAAAAGCATTTAAATCAAATGAAAAAGATGTTTAATTTTTCAGACTGGGATGATATTGAGTATATATTATTACCATTAAAAATAGTCGATAAAATAGTTTTTGCTAAAACCATAAATGATGCTCTAGCATTTATGAAAAAAAAGAAGATAGAGAAACTTTTTGTCGGAGAGTTTCGAAGTGATCATGTCAATCATATAGTCAATAGTTTAGAAACACAAGCAGTTTATTTACTCGATGATGGATTAGCCCAATTGAACTATAATGAAGAAGTATCTCAGGAGTCAGTTCAAGTTAAAGTACGAAGAGCAATATATAGACTTTTATTTTATAAATTAAAAACCATTAAATACACTTTTTTTACTATCTTTCAAATTAAAAATGAAAAAATTATTCCAAATAAATACAATTTTTTTAGAAAACAGATAAGTAACAAAAAAATAGAAAATGTTACTTTTTTCATCGGTCAACCTCTTGTTGAATTGGGCATAATGAGTCAAGAAAATTATAAAAATGAATTGATTAAAATCATGAATTTTTATAAGGAAAAAGAATTTATCTACATTTCCCATCGACGTGAAAAGATAGCAAATGTTCAAGAACTTTCTTTAGCACTTAACTTTACATATAAAGTATTTGACACTTTGATTGAACTAGAGATGATTAATGCCACGATAGTTCCTTCTAGTTTTGCAACATTTTATTCAACAGCGATTGTCACCTTACCACGTTTTATTCCAAAGGCAGAATATACAGTATTTAAAAGTCAAGAGGCAATGATTAATAAAAATTTTATTGTTAATATATCTAATACTTATAAAGAGTTCACTCGCATGGGATTAAAGGTAGAACAATTATGAATTTTTTTAAATCCTTATCTATTTATACAACAACATCAATTTTAAATTCAGCCATTCCTTTTTTACTTTTACCCATATTGACCAATTATTTAAGTGTTGAAGAGTATGGATTGTTAGCAATTATTCAAATATTTATTATCTTTACCATTCCTTTTATTTCTATTAATATTCAATCAACACTACAATTAGAATATCATGATTTGGATAAAGAGCAATTTGCACTTTGGGTAAGTTCGGTGTTGCTTATTCCCTTAATCACTATTTTTATGGTTCTTTTCTTTTTTATTTTATTTGAATCTCTTATACACCGTTTTGTTGATACCTCTCTTCTATGGATATTGATTATTCCTCTTATTGCTTTCATGCAAGTTGTGCCTCAAACCATTTTATCTATTTATAAAATAAGTGAAAGACCTATTGATTATGCAAAGTATCAACTTTCTTTAACAGCTATTAATCTTATCTTAACTTTGGGTTTGGTGGTTCTTTTAAATTTAAATTGGGAGGGGCGTGTTCTGGCTATTTTATTGAGCTATGTCATTTTTAGTATGATAGGTTTTTTTCTTTTACTGAAAATGAAGCTTATTGTTTTACGTGTAGAAAAAAAATATATTAAGAAAGCAGTTCAATTGGGTACCCCTTTAATCCTACATGTTGTTAGTGCGTCACTTTTCATGATGTCTGATAGACTCTTTATTTCTTATTATCTTGGAAATCAGGCTTTAGGTATTTATGCTGTAGGGGCACAAATTGCCATGATTGCTTTAATTGTCCAACAATCATTTAATCAAGCATGGGTTCCGTATCTGTTTAAAAACTTAAAATCAGGATTAATGGAAAATAAAATAAAAATTATTAATATTTCCTATATAGCACTTCTATTTTTTATGATCTTACCTTTTTTAATTGAACTTATAAATCCTCTGTTTTTTAATTTTTTTATTAATGAAAGGTTTATAGATGCTATTTTTTATGTCTTTTGGATTGCATTAGGATACAGTCTTTTGGGCATGTATAAAGTTGTGACCAATTATATTTTTTATGAAAAAAGGGTTAAACTTTTATCCATGATGAGCTTTTTAAGTTTGCTTATTAATTTAATTTTAAATTATGTTTTAATTCATAAATATGGAGCAATAGGCGTTGCTTATGGAACAGCCATCACGGTTGCAATCTTTTTTATTATCGCTTTTATTATTGCAAATAGGGTACATAAGATGCCTTGGTTATATTTTTTAAAAGGAGTAAATAAATGAGATTAATACGAAAATTTTTAAGATTTTTATACACCAGTAAAATAAAAATAAAAGTAGGAAGTTACGGTCATCCATTGTATGTTAATGGTTCAAGTACGGCTACTAAAAAGACATTTTTAGGTACAAATGTAAATTTCAATGGCATGGAGATAGGTGGTTGTGGGGTGGTTAAGATTGGTGATAATTTTCATTCAGGAAAAGCGTGTTCAATTATTACGCAAAACCATAACTACGAGGGAGAGAAAATTCCTTATGATAATACATTCATTTGTAAAGATGTAAACATAGAAGAGAATGTGTGGCTTGGAAACAGAGTGATTATATTAGGTGGGGTGACGATTGGGGAGGGAGCGATTATTCAAGCAGGAAGTGTCGTGGTTAAATCAATTCCCAAGTATGCAATAGCAGGTGGTTCACCTGCTATTGTCTTTGGTCAACGTGATATTGAGCATTATAAGCGACGTAAAGAAGAGAAAAGATTTCATTGATGAATAATAAGATGGATGATAATAAAGAATATTTAGAAGACAATTATAAATTAAATAAGCTATTTTCTTATTTAGTAGTTTATTATTGGTTATTGCTGTATATTGAACGACCAAGCTATATTATGTTAACTCTTCCTATTGGTTTGTTTGTCCTTTACATGGTACTTATTTACATAAAAAATTTTTCAGTTTCAAATTCTGTTTCTTTTATGTTGCTCTTTGTCTTTTTCTCTGTCTATTTAAGTTTTAGCCGTTCTGATTTTACCTCATTAATCGCTGTTACCCTGTTTGGGTTAAGTGTATTTTTTATTGATCACTTTCGATTAAAGATTAGTCTGAAACTCTTAAATGGAATTTTTTTGAGTTCAATTATTATTGCTGTACCTCTTTATTATGGTGGATATAATAGTTATGGTTTTATTCCTGGGCAAGGAGGTTTTAGCCATAATGATTTTTTATCAGGAAGGGTTTCCCTTTTTTCCAATGTTACGGTTAGTATTTATTTATCCTTTATTGTATTAATTATAAATTATTTTTATAATGAAAATAGATATCAAAAAGTTTTATTTTTTATTTTAACTGTATACTTTATTTATTTTGGTATTTCAAGAACCGTAATGATGGTTTTACTCTTTATATTTTTATTTACACTGTTATTTAGAATGTACCCATTAAAGAAAAATTTATTTTACCAATTAATAGTACCTAGCGTATTGATTTTTCTTCCTATAACTTTAGTTTTTTTTATTGAAGATATTATTTCATATTTAATTGGCTTAAACAATGAATTTATTTCGGAGTATTTTTTAAGAGGACTTGTTTCTGTTGAAGAAGTTTTAAGAGATATTGCACGTACTAATATTTGGAAAGAGCATTTACGCTTATTTATGGAATATCCTTGGGGTTTATCAAGTGAAGAAATTTTGATGCATGTTAATCCTGATTTACATCTTAGTGATGGAGGAGGAAGTGAGTCTTTTTTAACAAGAATTTTGATGCGTTATGGCTTTGGTTCATTCTTTTTATACTTATTTCTTTTCTCCCTTTTAAGTAGAGCAACTTCGAGTCAAAATAATTATCTTTATATTTTTGTGTATGTTTTTATTTTTATTGGACTAACATATGGCAGTTTTTTTGTGGCTTATAATGCCTTGTTTCTAATTTTTATGGCTTCTATAAACTATCAAAAAAATCATGAAAAAAATCATGAAAAAAATTTTTAAAAGGATAAAAAATGAATAAGTTATTAATTATTAGTAGATGGTATTTACCTGCTGTGAAGTCGGGGGGAACAGTACGTTCTGTGGTGGCATTGGTGAATGGATTGAAAGAGGATTTCAGCATTAGTATTCTAACTTCAGATAGGGATTTAGGAGCAAAGGAGGCTTATGAGAATGTTGAACTTGACAGGGTAATAAAACACAATGGAACGGATATAATCTATTTATCTAAGCTTAATATGGAGAGTATAGGCAGTTATATTAAGCTTCAAAATCCAGATATTATTTACTTAAATAGTTTTTTTGATGTTACAACGGTGTCGGTTATGCTCTTAAAGCTTAGAGGTAAAATTAAAACACAAATTATTTTAGCGCCAAGAGGTGAACTTGCAGAAGGAGCTTTATCTATTAAGGCAAATAAAAAAAAGGTTTATCTTTTTTTCTATAAATTGTTAAAATTATCAAAAGGTATTATTTTTCACGCTACGAGTAATGAAGATAAAGTAGACATCAAGCGACTTTTTCCTTCTAATGAAATAGAGCTTATTCAAAACCCTAAAGAAAGAAATACGAAGCAATATACTTTGCCTTTTAAAGAAAAAAATAGCTTAAAAATGGTTTTTATTTCACGAATAGCCCCTGTTAAAAATCTTCTTTATGGACTTGAAATTTTAAATAACAATAAGTTTGAAGGTAAGATTGAATTTGATATATATGGTCCTGATGAAGATAAAAAATATTGGCATGAATGTCAAGAAATTATTAAACAGCTACCAGAGAATATAGAAGTTAATTATAAGGGATTTGTTGAGCCAAAAGATATAGGCTCGACTTTATCAAAATATCATTTATTTTTTCTTCCAACTAAAGGCGAAAATTTCGGTCATGCTATTGTAGAAGCCATGGAAGTGGGTTTATTACCTCTTATAAGTGATAAAACACCTTGGACTAAGCTTGAAGATAAAAAGGCAGGTTATAGCCTCTCTTTAGAGGATAATACGGCTTATGCTAGAGCGATTAAAGAGGTATTGATTTTTTCAAATGATCTATTTCTTGACTATTCTAATAATATTAAAAAATATGTTGGAGAGAAGATAAATTCGAAGAAAACATTAGAAGATTATAAAGTACTTTTTAAAACATAAAATAATTGTTTGAGAGTTTTAGTTTTTCTGCTTTCCCCAACCAAAAGGTTGAGGAAATAAAGAAGAGGAAATTATGGTAAAGTATGGAAACTTTTAAGCTCAGCACTTCCTTCTCCAGCTGCATTTTTAGCTACAACTCTGATAGTATAGAGTGTGTCTGCCATAAGACCTGTTAAATTTTTATATTGATATTCATGGTCATATCTATCTCTTGGTAGTGTTGCCATTGTTGAATTATCATCATTATTGTAAATAACAAATCCATCAGTTACTTGTTCGTTGTTTGCATTGTCCATAAAGCTTACACGTGCAGTCTCATCTGTAATATTGTAAACACCTACATTTGAAGGAGCTACTGGAATATCTGCTGCTGTCATACATCCTGTAGTCATAAAGCTTTTTTGAGATTTTTCAGATTCTCCATCTCCATTAAAGGCAACAATGTCAATGGTATAAAGAGAACAAGTAGTAAGACCTGTTAAATTTGTATAGTTATACTCTCCTGTAGTAGCATTTGCAGGAAGTGTTTCTATTACTGCACCATTATTATAAATTTTAAATCCACTTTCATTATCAGCATTGTCTAAAAAGCTAATTCTTGCAGATGTATTTGTAAAGTCATAAGCACCGACAGTTGTTGGTTGAGCAGGGGTATTGGGTGTTTCAAGTGTTCTAAATGATTTTGTTAATGGGGTTGCATCACCATTATCATTAAAGGCAATAATATTTACCGTATAAAGTGTTTGAGGTGTTAATCCCGTTAAGTTTACATACTCATAATGGTCAGAAAGATTGGTATCTTCTGGTGTATGAGTTGCAATAACAGCATTTCCAGCTTGAACATGTTCAATTCTAAAACCTGTTTCATCCATTGACATGTCTTTAAAACTAATACGTGCACTGCTGTCTGTAAAGTTATAAGCACCTGGGTTAATGGGTGCTGTAGGTACTGTTGTTGTAGCAGTTGCTAGAACACTAGTTGTTATTAAAAGTAGGGGTGTGAGAGATATTTTTTTCATATCTTATCCTTTTTTAGTTGTTTAATTAATCAAAAATACTAAGTATTTGAAAATTAATTAATGTATTATACTCGAATTCATTTAATATAATTAATTAAAAATTAATTATTTATAATTTTTAATAATAAATTAAAGTAAAAATATTTTTTTATGTTAATTTTATTTAGAATTTAATCACTTAAAATAATAAATAAAAACCTATTATATTTATTAATATTTAATTATATTAATAAATAGAGTTTAAAATTTTTTATTGTATCTATTTACTTTAAAATATTAAAAATAGTCTTTTTCTTTCTTTTTGAATTGTTATTATTTTAAGAACAATTCAAAAAGGATAAAAAATGGAAAAAATTTTTTTAAAAACAGCTTTAATATTACTTTTATCAGAGTATATTATGGCAAAAGAAAGCACTGTTCCAAAGGCACCCATTAACCCAGGTGCTTATAACTTTACAGACAGCAGTGCACGTATTAGTTTTAAAGACATGTCAATGGATGAAACAGGTTTTAGAATTGAACATGTTCAAGATTCTAAGAATGTATTGAGTACCTTTATATCAAAAGATAGAAGTGAGCATAATAAATATAATTATGTTGATTTAGCTCAATTAGAACCTGAAACACTTTATACAATTGATATTATTGCCTTTAATAAATATGGTGATTCATCTGCTTTAAGGAAATCATTTAGAACTCTACAATCAAAGAATTTAAAATCACTAAGTTTAGAACCATTAAGTTTGGAACCATTAAATTTAGAACCTGTTAATGCTAAACCCATTGCTAGTGCAGATAAAGATCAGACAATTACTTTAGGAACGCCTTTAGTGATTAAGGGGAAAGCTATGGATTCGGATGGAGAGATTAGTTTATTGGAATGGAAAGAGGGGAGTGAAGTCTTATCAAATAAAGCATCTTTTACTTATATTCCTACTTCAACAGGCATAAAAACATTGACTTTTAGTATAATGGATAATGAAGGTGCAATAAGTGAGGATAGCATGAATATTTTAGTAACAGCATTTAGTCTTATCAGTATTAATGATTTTGGTGCAATTCCAAATGATAATAAAGATGATACACAGGCAATAGAAAAAGCTTTAGAGGTAAATGGTCACATTAGTATGAATAAAGGTATTTATAATGTGAATGGTATGGTTCGTTTAAATGCAAAGACTGTTATCGATGGTAATGGTTCGACATTTATAAGTCAATTGGATACTACAAATGGAGGTAGAACATCAAAGAATATTTTAACCTTACAAGGTGATAAAATTATTATTAAAGATCTATTACTTGATGGTGCTTATACCACAGGTAATGCTAAAGCTCAAAGTAATGTCGCTTCATTATTGCACATCTATGATTCTAAAAATATTTTATTGGATGGTGTTGATACTATAAATCATGTTTCGAATTGGTGGGGTAAAGATTTTAATTATTTTGATTTAAATGCTAATCATAAAAAAGATATGTATACGGCTATGTATATAGGCTTTTCTAAAAATATAAACATTCAAAATATGGAGCAACGAGGAAATATTAAAACAGAAGGACTTTTGATTTATGAGTCAGATGATATTACGATTAATAACTTTAAATCACTACACTCGCCAAAAATTTGGACTTCTCTAAATATTATTGCTTCAGATGATATAAACTTGACAAATATAGAGGCTTCAGATGGTCTTCAAAATGAGGGTGGAAGTTCTATTAATTTTATTGCGAATCATAACTTTAAAATTAGCAATACAAAGACAACAACAAAACAAGGGTTTGATATTTCTAATGAGATTAGAGTGGTAGGTTTGAAAGGTAGAATAACCAGAGATACCTCTTTTGGTTTATTTGAAAATTGTCACTTTGAAGGGCAACGTGGATTTTATGCTTATCCAACCATTAATCAGCATGAAGATTTAACTTTTAAAAATACAAAATTTATTCCTACTAAGGAAGGTTATGCAACTTGGGGTTTTAGGATTCAGAAGGCTGGAACGATTCAGTTTGATAATTGTACTTTTGGAAGTGAAGACTATAAAACTTTTGGAATGATTATGGGAAGTAGCAATGAGATTATCATTGAAAACTCTAAATTTATTAATAATAATATGGGTATTTATGTATTTGATAAAAAGTTTGGAACCATTAGGCTTTCAAATAATGAATTTACAGGAAATGAGTATTATCCTTTACGATTCTCAGGAAAGAACGGAATCCTCAATAAGTTGTATTTAACTGATAATAAAACAAGTGGAAAGTTAATTGCAGATAAATTTTATACGATACATGGAGATTTTTCTATAGTTAGGGTAATAAAATAATATTTTATTACCCTCTTCTTAACATAAAACTAAATTTTAGTTTTATGGAAGTGTTGTAAACCAACCGTTATTTGCACTACTTGGCATGGTCATTGCTGATTCGCAACTGGCATTAAAAGCAGAAACTTTAACAGAATATAAAGTATTGGTATCTAATCCAGTGATATTTGCATATCGGTATCCACCAATACCTGTTACAGCTGGTAGAGTTAATGTTTTTACTAAAGTACTGCCTGTACCTGTTCCTTTGTAAACATAAACTTTAAACCCAGTTTCATTATCAGCATTGTCAATAAATGAAATTCTTGAACCTGAAGATGTTGTATTATAAGTACCAACATATCCACCAGGCATTAAAGGACAAGGTTCATTGGTTGTTTTAAAAGTACCATTATTTACACTGCTTGGATGTGTTGGATCAGATTCTCCACAACCACTAGCAAAAGCAGTTACCACAACTTTATAAATAGTATCTACAGTTAAACCTGTAATATTTGCATATTGAAAGTTACCTGTACCAGCAATAGGGTCAACATCCATGGTTTTTACTAGAGCATTTGTTCCAGCATTATAAACACGAATTCTAAATCCATCTTCATTATTAGAATTATCTATAAATGAGATTCTAGCTGAAGTGTTGGTGATGTTGTAAGTTCCTACATATTCTCCAGGCATAGCTGGTTGACATACTGGAGGACTTGTTCTGATTACACCATTATTTACACTTGATGGTATGGTAGCTACTGATTCTCCATCAGCATTAAATGCTGTTACGTGTAATTTGTAGATCGTATGAGCAGAAAGATCAGTAAGTGTCTTATATTGGAATGGACTAGGTGTATCATTTGCTGGTACAACTACTGGATTGACTGGAAGCGTAGCATCTAATACATCATTTTCATCATGAATATAAATTTTAAAACCCTCCTCATCGGTAGAAGTGTCGGTAAATGAAACACGAGCTGTTGTGTCTGTTACATTGTAAATTCCAACATATGCTCCTGGTGCTGAAGGGGCTGCTGCAATTGCCATACCACTGAATAGGATGGAAGCTCCAACTGTTTTTAATAGATTAGGCATAAATGGTGTTTTTGTCATAATTTTTCCTTTTATATGTACGTTATTTGTTAAAAAATAAAGTTTGAATACTTCTAACCAATGAAGTCATTTTCATAATTCATAATTTTTTTATGTTACAAGAATTTCTAAACAATAATTTAACATCAAAATCATAACATTTAAATACTTTAAAAAAACATGATATAACTATAATAAATATTATATAATTAATATTAATTTTTAATAATAAATGATATAATATTTTTTAAAATTTAAATAAGTGAATTAATATGAATGAGCAACAATTAAATAATAGCGTTTCTAAAATAAAAAAAGTTCTTAAGTATAC
>CACVAZ010000122.1 GCA_902727995.1 uncultured Sulfurovum sp. | reverse complement strand
GTATGTTGCTTCTTCTTCCCTGAATAGTGTTGCTTTTGCTTTTTTTTGGTCTTTGTATTGGGCTTTCTGTTGCGTCTATAATCACAAACTCTATTTCGCTATCAGACTCATAAAGTACTCTTTTACTTGGTAATGAAAATTTACCTGACTTTATCAATACGCTTTCTACATCTCTAACTACTTTTGATGCCTGTCCTTCACTTATTCCATAGTCTATTCCCATATGATATAGGGTTCGATACTCTCGATAATATTCAAGCATGAATAGCACTCTATCTTCTTCACATAATTTAGGCTTCCTCCCTCCTACTTTATGCCCTTTCTTTCTCTCTTCTTCTGCTTTCTTATATTCTTTCACCATGACTTCAAAGGTTGACCTTTTTACGCCTACTAACCTTTTAAAATTCTCTTCGCTTACTTTTTCAAATTTATCTATTTTTCTCATTCTGAAATTTTAGCATGTTTTTAGTTTTGCAAGATGTCTATTATAAAAAATTGTTTCTTCACTTTTTGTATCTATGTAAACTCTCTTTACTGACCTAAAAACACCACTGTTTACAAGCAAATTAGCATAAGAATCTACCATTTCACGCCAAAGAACCATTGAATCACTACTGTCTATAACAAGATAAAGTTCATACTTTTTCTCTTTTTTTGCCTCTAAAAAAACTGTGCTTATTTTTGTACTAGCTATATAGTCAACCGTTTTTTCTTCATTAAAAAGAGTTTTATGACGAGAGTCAACCTTTTCTTTAAATCCACGAAGATAACTTGAAAGTTGTGTTGTATTGTCAAAATAACCCTTGTGTGGTACATAAAAGCTCTTTTGTTTAGTAGTTTCTATATTTCCTAAAGAAAGAGCAACATTTTCATCTTCCTCTATATCTATATTCGTTTTTTTAGATGGAGTTTGTTTTTGACTATCTTTAACGTTATCTTTTTGTTCCGTAGATGTACTTTTAGGCTTTTCAATTTCTTTTTTATTCTCTTCTTCCACATAATACTGATTATCTGTCTTCATGTATTTGGCAAGCCACAGAGTATCACAAAGCTCTAATGCTTCTAACTCCTCTAACTCTGACAAACCTAAAAAAGCTTCTACATCTAAACCAATCATATTAACGCTTTAATCAACTAAAGGTTTAAAAATGGTTTTTAACAAAGCATTTGATTTTAAAGATTTTAAATCTTGCTCTTTAATAATGCCTTTGTTTCGTAAATAGATGGCATTTAGAAGCTGATCTGTTGAAAGATTTTCTTTTACTTTAGTTCTTTCCTCTACAAAAAGCTCTAAAAGAGCATCTTCTACCTTTATATCTATACCAAGATTTGATTTAACAATTTTCACCAATTCATCTTTGTCTGGACTATGTAATTCTATATGTAAACATCGCCTTTTAAATGCTGCTGGAAAATCTCTCTCACCATTTGAAGTCATAATAACAATTGGGAAATGCGTACACGTAACTTTTCCATTTTCTATTTCAACTCTTTCGTTATCTAAAGTCCTTATTTTTTTAGTTTTTACCCCTGTCAAACGTTTTAATTCAGGAATTTCAAAATACCCCTCTTCAAAAATGTGTAACAAGTTATTTGGTAAATCCACATCACTTTTATCCAACTCGTCAATTAACAATACTTTAGGTTTCTCTTCAGAAGCGAAAGCTGTTCCTAGTGCTTGAAGTTTCAGATATGACTCTATTTTTGTAGATATATTTTTATCTTTCTCAGCTAATTGAATGTCTTGTAACCTTCCAATAGCATCATAAGAATAAAGAGCATCTTTTAATATTGTCTCTGTAGTTATTTGCCAATGTAATAGTTCTCCTAACCCTAACTCTTTCACAAGAGACTTTGCTAAAGCTGACTTTCCAAGACCAGGTTTTCCTGTTACTAAAAGAGGTCTACGTAAATAGATAGCTGCTTTTAAAATATCTAATTCATCTGATGTCGGAATATAATTAATAATGTTTTCATTTTTTTCTTCATCATTTTTATGTTTATATTTTCTCCAAGGGGGTGTAGGAATTTTTTCTAATAATTCACTAATATTTTTATAATTTTCATCACCATTTTGCAGTAGTATCTCTTTCATATATTATTCTCCTTTTCCATAATAATAGTCGTTTGGATTATCGTACATTAAATTGATGGGTTTATCATTCAAAGCATAATAATTATCTTCCAATTCATTAAGCTTTTGATAATATGGCGTTAAATCTTCACCTGTTTCTTTCGTAAGCCAAAGCATGATAAAACTAACCTCTGTTTGTAATATAAAATTCCAATGTTGTTCTTCAAATAAACATGTAGATGCAATACCACACTCCTTCATATTGTTTCCAACTTCTCTAAGATTATCTAAAGTAACAATAGGAAAAAGAGAGTGATGCTTTCCTAATCTATCTTCTATGACTTTCCATTGAATCTTATAATACTCTTTTATCTCTCCATTACTCTCATATCTATTTAAATACCTTATCCGTACTCTAGAAAACCTGCTTAATGATTCTAAAAAACCAGCTTCCCATAAATTTATCTCTTCATTTAACAATTCCATAGGTAAAATCAAATCAACTTTTGGATTACCAATCCGTACACTATCTACTATTCTCTTTATCAGATCATTTTTTGACTCTTTATCTTCTAAATCTACATTTACTGAACCATTAAACTGTGTAAACTTATTAGACAAAAAACTCACATCATACTTCTGACCATCTCTCTTTGAAGTAAAGACAATAACCACTCTTGCTTCAGTCTCTTGTTCAATACTTTTACATTCTTTTTTATGTTCTTTGAGCCATTGCTCAATTTCTTCATCATCATTTTTAAATAAATCCTGAATAACACATACAAAACTTTCTTCATCTGCTAAATGTGTTATCAAGTCATTTATATTTTGGTGTTTAGATAACGCATTAACGACTATAGTTTTTGCATACTTTTCAATACTTTCTATAATTTTTTCTATGGTGACATTATTTTTAGTTAAATAGTTAATGATGAACTGATAAGGGGCTTGAAGTTTTTTTTGATGTTCTTCTAAAGTTTTGTCTACTAAAACAATAGGATCATTTCCATAGCTAATTAATAAAGGTGATTGATCTCTCATAATATCACACTCAAAATATTCTTCAAGCTGAGGGGTTATCTCTTTTTCAATATCGCTTAAAGTAATTTTACCCCTTAAATTCTCTATTGCTTCACAAAAGAAATGAGAAAATACACTATTTTTAGGTTCATCTTCTTTGGTAAATTCAAAACTTTGTTGAAATTCAGTAGAAGAAGTAAAGAGTTGTATATTCCCTGAAAAGGCTACTTTATTATAGTTCCCACTATAACATGCATCTAACACAATAGCAGTTTTTTTAGGGTTAAGCTCTGCTATTTCATCAAAAATATCATTTATAGTAATCTTATTGTCATAAAACAATTTTAAATTAAGATTTCTTTTACGTTCACAAACATTACCATGGCCAGTATAAAAAAATAAAAACTCTTCAATACTCTCATCTTTCCATTCCTTTATAGTCAATATTAAATCTTGTAAATTTTGAAGTGGCTGTTGATAAATCACTCTCCATTCAGAAGACAATGCCTTTTTGATACTATCTCTATTTTCTCGAAGATATTTTAAATCAACAGGGTCACCACTACAAATGAAAGCAACTTTCATAAATCAACCAATATGAAATTTTTCTAATTTATCAAAATCATCTTGAATATTTTTTATTTTTTCATTCAGTTCTTCTTTTGTTAAGTTATCAAACCTCAACTCATGAACTTCTGTATCAACACTATCTTTATATTTGTAAAAAAGAGAATGTTTCTTTTGAGTTTGGAGATATGAAAGATATTGTAAAACTAATCCTAAAGAACTAACTCCAAGTGCAAGGTATGCAACAATATCTCCCTTAGCACCTTCAATTTTTTGAACACTTTTATGTAATTTTATACCTTGTTCATCTAACTTAAGATACATCTCTTGTAAAATTTGTGGATTATCAGCTGTAACATTCATTCTATTCCCTCTATTTTTTAAAGTAAATAAAGTATATCAAAATATTAATAAATTAAAAATCATTTCCTATAATTTAAAAATGGTGATTCTGACACTCAAACAGCACCCCATCATTCGCTTTCTCAACTTTAGCAAACACTGTTAAAGGTGTATGGGTTCTTTCAGCTATCTCTTTGAGTTTTGAGTAGTGTTCTGGTCCAAAAGTAACCAGCATCTCATACTCTTCACCAGAACTCCCTACCTCATCACTTATCTCTTCGAACATGTGCATGGTTTGTTTTTTTATGGCTAAAAGT
>CACVAZ010000121.1 GCA_902727995.1 uncultured Sulfurovum sp. | reverse complement strand
TATTTTCAAATAATTTATTAGCAACAATCGAATAATTAGAATCAACATAAGTTTCTACAGCCAAACGACTTAAGTTTGCAGCCAACTCTTGTGAGGGTGTTTGCATGATTTTAGAAATAATATAGTTATCATTATTATGCTTTCCTCCATCAATTAACGTGGATGTGCTAGAATAGTACCATATAGGATAACCATAATCCCACCAACTCAAAGTATAATCTTTGGGGTCTGAAAGTTGTTTTAATTTATCCAAATCTTCTACTTCAGACTTATTTAATACCGTTGGTACTTTATAACCCATAATATGAATGATATTTGGGTAAATCATCAACGCTGTTGCCACGACAATAAACGCATATTTTGCTTTAACCTCATTAATATACTCAGCCATCACAAAAAAGAGATAAATCGCCGACATGGCAGCCACAGGTACAGCATAAACAGTAAAACGTAACCCACCCCACAGAGCAAAAATTCCAATCCCAATTAATGGAAGAGCCAAAATAAACGCTCGATGACGGATTACTAAAACCACATACCCAATTAAAGCAATCATCACCCCAAGCACTGAACCTGATGTACGGTTGGCAAAGGTCTCAAAAGGAATACTTCCAGCTTCCCTTACCGTCTGGGCTACAGAATAGAAATGTAATCCCTCCGTCGCTGTTCCTGTAGATAAATAGTTACTAACCTTCGATAAAATCAGTCCAAAAACATTCCCAAAAAAGAGAAAAGCCAAAAATAAAGCACCTGTAATTAGCATGAGTTTTTTCTCTTCAATAGATGATTTTTTCAAGATAAAATAAAGCATGATTAAAATCAAAATTTTAAGAATATAGGAATACGGTGAAGCCAAAGGAACAGGTAATAAAGAGACAAAAACTAAGATAAGTGAAAGATAAGTGGTTGATTCATGACGATGATAAAAAATCATATAAAGAGTATACATAATCCCCATGGCATAGACAATAGAGAGTCCAGAGTCATAAAGGAAAGGATAAATAGCAATGGCAATCGCTGCATAAAGCCCTGTTTTTAAATTAAAATCGATGGTACTTTTCATCAAGAAAAAAAGAATAAACATGGGAGCCATGGCTGAAAACATATCGGTATCATAATAGCCTGTCATGGTTCGGTTATAATAACTCCATGTGATACTTCCAAGTAAAGCAGCAAAAAATCCCCAAAGGCTTTCTTTATACAATCGTGATATTAAAATCATTGGTATGACAACTAAAGAAGAGATAATCGCAGGCATGTATAAAATAGCCGACTCTATAGACATCGGTGTAAACTTCACAATCAAAGTTGTAACAAATATAACCCCATAATCAAGCCATCCAAATACTCTAGGATTAGAAGCGTGTAATCCCTCTAAGGTCTTCTGTACCCCTGAGGCAAAAAAGTACCCATCATTGGTATTTATCATGAGTTGCCCATTCCAATAAAATGAAGAAGCATCTTTGAACTGCCATACCCAAATCATACGAATGGCAAAAGAGAAAGCATATGCCAACAACATTAATCCCAACATCTGTTGTGTGGAGACCCCTTTTAAACTAAAACTTTCTTTACTCATTTTTTACCTTTTTTATCTTTTAATACTTTTAATACTTTTTAAACAACGAAAAAATCCCCATCAACGAACCCCACCCATATGAAAGATGCAGGGTTAAAAAACTTCCTATCAAATAGAAAAAATTATTATTATTTTCTTTTAACTTGAAGCTTATGATTATAACCAAAGCAAGATAACTACTTAATGAGAAAAGAGCCATCCAAATCATTTGAGGAATCAGTAGCGACAAAAGTGTAGGAAGCACCAAAGAGAGTAAAAATATCAAGGGTATAAAATGTCTTAAACTAAGAGAATTTAATGTTTTCGTATAATATGCCGTTAAAATATTCCAAAATCCATTACTGTAGTTATTCTTGGCTAAATCCCTAAAATTATCTCGTGCATAATAAATACAACGTACTTGGGGAATAAGATAAATCTTTCCACCTCCATTGACGATACGTTTATTAAGTTCAATGTCTTGATTGCGTATCAATCGTTCATCGAAGAAACCATATTTTTCAAAAACCTCTTTACGGTAACAGCCAAAAGCGACCGTATCGACCTCTTGAATTGCTGAGCTTCCTGTTCTAAAACTGGCATTTCCCACTCCAAATTTATGAGTGAGTATCTCTTTAATAGAATTGGATTTTCTGTTTTTATTTTTAACCTCTGTTAGCAATACCCCACCCACACAATCAGCATTTAGAATTTCGATTTGTTCTAATAGTTTGCTAAAGTAATTTTTTTCATATTTTGCATGAGCTGAAAGCACAAAAATATATTCCCCTGTTGAAGCTTTGATTCCCATATTCATACTGATTGGGGTAAACTTTTTTGGATTATAAAATACCTGTATAAACGGATATTTTTGAATATATTTGTTAATAATCTCAACCGTTTTATCAGAGCTGTTACCATCTACAAAAATAAGTTCCGTCTTACTAAAATCAATATCCGAATGAATAATGGACTCTATACAATTAGCAATATAATGTTCCTCGTTTAAACAAGGAATTATGATAGAAATTGTGTCTTTTTTCATCATACATTCTCAACTTTATAAATACCTAAAAACTTTGTCCTGTAGCCTCTACCCCACTCTTGAAAATCAACTTTTTGAATGGCCTTTTGACTGGAAATATTATCATCATGTACTAAAATGTGAAAATCTCTATGCCCTTTTTTAAAATGCTCTAATATATAAGCTATAACCGAAGGGAAAAGTCCTTTTCCTCTAAACTCTATAGCTGTCCATGATGGACCTATTTCTAAATCATCCGACTTCATAAATGGAAATTTAAAAAACTTTGGTAAAAGATGCGTATAATGGATTATTTTATCATTATCATAGAGATAAATAATTTTATATTTTCCCAGTGTCAGCACAAACCAAAAAAAATAAATAAATCTATTGACTGAATGTTTTTTCAATAAGCCCAATTTAGGAGAAAAAACTTCCAAATGATATTTAGACAGAAGTGTTGCACATTGATACTCTAGGTATTTATCTCCTTGTTTAAAAAAAATATATCTACGACTACTCAAAACTTCTCCTAATCCCCTCTTGTTTTAACACTATAAAAATCTTTTTAAATATATGATGATTACTTTTTTCTATTAAACTTTTAAATGGATATAAAATATTAATAATCAAGGCTATATCCCATCTATATATAATATTTAATCGACAATACGATTTTCTAAACCTAAACTTATCTATTAAAAAATCATGTATATTTGTATCATGGGCAATGCTTCGTGCACCATCATGCACATATAAAAAAGCTTTACTTTCTAGATAATATTGATTCATTTCATAAAAAAGAACATAACTAGAATAAAGTTTTAAATAATTAGGATGAAATTTTATCGTTGTGTAGTTGCAAACCCCATTAACAATTTTATTGCTACTGTAAGCTATCATAAGATTACTCTTTTTTTCATAAACAGCAAAATAATCATACCCTTCACTCTCAATAATATTTTTAGTAAACACCTTCTTTGAAGAGACTTTCAAAGGTGTATCATATCTCTCAAATGCTTTAGAATAAACTTCATAAGCACTTTTAGATATCTCCTCTTTGGTTACTTTTTCCACCCAACAGTTTTTAAATCCTCTACGTATTTTACTTCGAGTATTGGCACTAAAAACATCCATTTCTGAAAAAGTATCATTAATAACATACCAAAACTCACCAACTTTTTCACTATCCCACGCAGTGGTATATCTTAAAAAATAAGCCCCACTCTTTTTTAAAAGTTGTTTGGCTTCTTTTGTTGATATATTAAGCTCAATGTGAGGTTCTACTTTAGGCAATAATGCCCCATGATAAGAATACCAAGTAATATTATTTGATTCCATCATTCTACCTCTTTATAAAGCTTCAATAACTTTTGCTCTTCTATTGCCCAATTGTACTGCTCTAGCACAGCTTTTTTACCCCGTTTTCCCATCACTTCGGCTTCACCGTCATGCCTTGCCAAATATTCTATGGCTTCACCAATGGCTTTACTATCAAGTGGATTAACACAAATTCCACAGTCTTCTTTCTTGACAATATCTTTTAAAATAGGAAAGTCTGAAGCAATCACAGGAATACCAGCCAACATATATTCAAACATCTTTACAGGCAAAGCATCGATATAGTTAATCGTTGGGTGTAGCGTGACCAACCCCATCTTACTCTCTTCAAGCAAAGCTTTCACCTCATCTCTTTGGAGTTTACCCACAAACTCTACCCTATTCCAGTGAGGATTTTCTTCAAGCTCTTTAAAAAAAC
>CACVAZ010000120.1 GCA_902727995.1 uncultured Sulfurovum sp. | reverse complement strand
CTGGTATGAATGACCATTTAAACAAACCCATTGATGTTAATCAACTCTATCAAATTCTTTTAAAGTATGCTCTTCTAGAGGATTAAATCGATATCCTTCTCCATAAATATTAAGCACCGATTCTTTAGGAATTTTCTTTCTCAAAAGTTTTACCAATGCTCTAACTTGACCTGCATCGTAATCTTTATCAAAATCATCATAAGAGATATGATTAAATATTTCAAAAAAAGTAAAAACTTTATTTTTATTGGTCGATAAAAATTTTAATAAGCGTCTTTCATTTTTTGTCAATTTAATTTCATTCTTATTTTCATAAAGCTTTTCAGTATCAAAGTTCCATTTTATCTCTTCTCCTAAATTAAATATTTTTTGCCTAAGAACATTCGTTTCTCTAGATGCCATAATTTCTTTTTTAGCTTTTAACAACGCTTCTCTTAAAATAGCTGGGGCAATTGGCTTTAAAATATACTTTATTAAATAGAGTTCTATGGCTTGTAGTAGTTTATCTTGTTCAGCATAGGCTGTAGTAATAATAATTTTAACATCTGAATCTATCTCTCTAATTTTTTTAGCCAAGGAAAGACCATCTAACTTAGGCATATTGATATCCAATAAGATAATATCAGGTTTAGTAAGCAAATAAACCTCATACCCCTCTTCCCCATCATGGGCTAAATGTACCGTGTCCACCTCTTCACGAATAAAATCTAAATAAATCTCTTGTATGTCTTTGTCATCTTCGATATAAAGTAAGCTCATTTCTTTCATTTATAAAATCTTCTCTTTTTTCAATTATTCTAACCAAAATTAATACTAATTGTCCTAAATTATTTTTAGACATAAAGTCTATTTTCATTATTCCTACTAAATTGATCGTTATACTTCTCTCAACAAAAAAGGATAACATAATGAAATTAGTTAAAACATTTTTAATTTTCGGACTATTACTCTCAACCACACTGACAGCCAAAGCTAATGACTATGCACTGCTTGACACTTACCCACTTCTTAATGATATGAAAATACTCAAAAAAGAGCAAGGTCTACTTAACAGTATGCGTTCATCCATTAGTGATCGTAAAAACAACAACAAAGCTAAACTAGCAAAAGAAAAAGAAGTTTTTACAAAAATTATTAGAGGACTATCAAAAGGAGATTCTTCACTTGGTCTACAGGGTACAGAGCTTGTATCTCTTAAAAATAAAATCAATACAATCCAACTGATTTGGTCTCAAGAAAAAAGTATTTTAGATTCAGCCCTTAACCATAAGATGTATAAAAATGATGCTTATGCAACCATTAAAAAACTCTCTACTCAGCTAACAGCACTGAACAAACTTTATCAAAATTCATACACAAGATACAAAAAAAATTCTGTCATGAAGTCACTAGTAAGTTCATACATGAAACGAAACGACCGACTAAGAACTAAACCAATGTACGCAATGAATACTGTGAAATAATTTTCACAGCATTTAAAATATAATTTTTCGCTTAGTCCACTTTTTATTTTTAAGCTCCCTAAAGTAATGTGTTACTTTAAAAGAAGCATTTTCAACCTGAACTACAGCACATTCACTAAGGGGTTTTTCCCTTGCACAAACTTCTCCTGGATTAATAAATAACTTATTATTCATAAGCGATGTATCAAACATATGGGTATGCCCTGAGACAATTAAATCTGCATCAGGAGCCATAAAATATGGCATGTGCATCATCTTAACCTTTAAATCTTCTATTTGAAAATAGTGAGGTTCTTGAAAAATATTGTATTTTTCATGTAAATTAATAAGTAAAGTATCATTGTTTCCATAAACACAAACATAAGGTAAACCTGTATTTACAAGCATTTTTAAATGCTCTTCTAACATAATATCTCCTGCATGAAGAAGATACTCTACCCCCAAAGAGAGTAAATGTGCAATGGCATCTTTATGTAGCTCTGTTTTCATATGAGAATCAGAGAGAATCCCAATTTTAAGACTTTTGCACATCTTTAGTTTTCATCACTTGCGTTTTGTTTTCTTCTGCCTTGGTTTCTTCTACTTTAGGTAAACCTTTTTGTTTCTCTACGGGAACAGCTTCACTCCATTTACATTTTTTATCAATACACTCATACACTTCACCTGTTTTCAATACCTTATGCACGACCATACTTTCACACTCTGGACACTTTCGATTTTGAGGTTCACCATTGGAAATAAAACGACATTTAGGATAGTTCGAACAACCATAAAACTTACCACGCTTCCCCTCTTTTTCATGAATTTTAGAACCACACTTAGGACAAGGTACCTCTAATTCTCTAGGAGGAACCAAGGGTTGTGCATTTTTACACTTTGGATAAGCAGAACAAGCATAAAATTTCCCACGACGAGAATCTTTAATAACCATCATCTCACCACACTTTTCACAAGGTCGATCTGTCTTTTCAGGTTCTGGTGGAGCATTTCCCTCTAAGTCGGTGGTATATTTACACTTAGGAAAGTTACTACAAGCAATAAACTCACCATAACGCCCTTTTCTTCTAAGCAATTCATGTCCACATTTTGGACACATCTCACCCGTAGGAATTGCCATTTTCTGACTCTTAATCTTCTCTTTCCCCTCTGTAATTTTTTTCATAAATGGTTCATAGAAATTAGACAGTACTTTTTGCCAATCAAGTTTACCCTCATCAACCTCATCGAGTTCTGCTTCCATATTAGAGGTAAAGGAAGAGTCAACAATCTCTGAAAAATGTTCTTCTAACATTTCTATAACGGTAAAAGCAATTTCAGTTGGGTGAATTCTTTTCTTTTCTAGCTCAATATATTTACGTGTTTGTAAAATGGTAATGGTAGGAGCATAAGTACTTGGTCGACCAATGCCCAATGACTCTAGTTTTTTAATAAGACTTGCTTCATTATAACGTGCAGGAGGTTCTGTAAAGTTCTGCTCTGGTTTAATGTCATCTAAAATAACTTTTTGACCTTTTGTCAATGCTGGTAAAAGTTTATCTTTTTCACTATAACCTGTTACTCTATAAAATCCATCAAAAAGTAGTTTACGTCCAGAAGCTTTAAATGTAGATTTTTGACCTTTAAAAAGAAGTGTTTGTGATTCAAGACGTGCTTCCGTCATCTGACAGGCTAAGAAACGGTTATAAATCAAACGATAAAGTTTAAATTCATCAGCCCCCAAATAGTCCTTGGCTACCAACGGTGGGAAATCAACTCGCGTAGGACGAATGGCTTCATGTGCTTCTTGTGCACCTTTAGATGAAGTAACATAGGATTTTGCTTTAGCAGGTAAATAGTCATCTCCAAAATTAGTCTGAATATACTCTCGTGCAGAAGTTACAGCTTCTTTAGCAAGGTTCATACTGTCCGTTCTCATATAGGTAATTACCCCCATATTTCCCTTCTCTGTCTTGACCCCTTCATAAAGCTTTTGTGCTACCATCATGGTTTTTTTAGGCGAAAATCCTAATTGTGTTGAAGCAGATTGTTGTAAAGTAGAGGTCATAAAAGGTGCTGGTGTTTTACTTTTACGCTCTTTTTTCTCTAACGACTCCACTTCAAACTTCTCTTTAAGTGCTGACTGAACAATTTTTGTGGCCATGGCTTCATTTTTAATGGTCATCTTATCCATTTTCAAACCATCAAAAGCATAAATACTTGATTCTATGTTCTTTTCAAAAAGCCCCTCTATCGTCCAATACTCTTCTGGCTTAAATGCTTTAATCTCACGTTCACGATCAATCACAATTTTTAATGAAGAACTCTGAACTCGTCCTGCACTTAATCCTTTTTGAATTTTAGAAGCCAAAAGTGGTGAAAGTTTGTACCCAACAATACGATCAAGTAATCGTCTTGCTTGTTGTGCATTAATAGAATCCATGTCTAATTTACGTGGATTGTCTAAAGCGTATTGAATCGCTGTTTTAGTAATCTCGTGAAACACAATACGAGGCAAGGACTCGGGGTCTTTTTTAATTGCCATCGCAATATGATACCCAATCGCTTCTCCCTCACGATCTTCATCGGTTGCGATGTAAATGGTTTCAGCTTCTTTAGCTAGTTTTTTAAGCTCTTTAACCGTAGGATTTACTTCTCTTGGAATTGAGTATTTTGGAACAAAAGTACCATCTTCTTCAACAGTAATTCCAAATGAGCTTTTTGGTAAGTCTCTAATGTGACCTTTAGATGCCACTACCTTATAATTTTTACCAAGAAAAGCTGAAATAGTTCGGGCTTTTGCAGGGGACTCGACGATAATTAAATTTTTCATATATGTACTACACCCACTAAATTTTTTTTTGCATTGTAACTAAAAGCTTTGTAAAGTGCAACCATTCTATGGGATTTTTTGCTATACTAATAATAAAAAATGGAAATATATAATGCCTAACCTCTCTTTTTCTGATACCTTGATGCCCCTCTTTATTCTAATTCTTTTCCTTGGTTTTTTACTCTTTTTTTATTATGTATTAATGCAAAAACTTAACAAAAAAAAAGTTGAATTAAAAAATAATGCTGCTTGTAAAAAAATATTAAAGGCCCATCGTTGGAAACTACTTACCGACTATTTTTGGTCGAACTACATGCGTTTTGCATGGATAATGCTCTTTTTTACCTTCTTCATGTCTCTTGGGTTTGCCTTAAAATTAACATGGAGTATTATTTTTAGCTTATTGCTTATTATCCCTATCTTTTATTTTCTTCGCTTTAGCATAAAAAGCTATAAATCTTTTCCTAGTTTAGCTGAAAAACAACTAAAAAAATTTGAAGAAGAAGTCAAAAGTGCCATCACCAATGAAATCAGTTTTAAAGGAGATAATATTGAAGTATTTTCAAAGAAAGATGACTCCTTTGACACGGAACCTCAACTTTTTTCTTTTCCCACTGGTATTACAAAAATAGCGTTCCCACCTTTTGAACAAAATGCAGGGAAACAACCTATTATTAGTACAAGAAAATTAGAATTTTTAGTTCTCTCTCGCGAATACTTTAGTATCTGCCAAAGTGCAGCTACATTTAATTTACTAAGTCCAGAAAGAGCAGGTCCACCTAAACATTGTGCTGAACTTCCAGGAAGAGCTGGAGAGTGTCACGAACACTATTATTCTCAAATGCGTAATGTAGAATATGATGATAAAAAAGAGTGTATCCGTATTATCTATTATGATAAAAGAGATGATGTAGAATTTCCTTGTAAAAAAGCTCACCCAGACAGAAAAGCAGCCATGAATGCTTTACAAGAAAAATTACGCTTAACCGAACGTCAACGATTACAAAAAATTGATGAGCATGAAAAATATGAAGAGATTTTAAAAAGAAGAAACGCTCATATAGACAGTCAAAACAGTTCAGATTCAAAAGAAGAGGACTAAAACATAATAAAAATGACTCATTTTTTAAGTCATTTTTATTAAAAAGCCAAAACCCTCTCAATTGTCCAAAAAGCAGCTAGTCCACCAATAGCATAGACTACAAGCATCTCTAGTTTTTTCATAGACTTTACTGCCACTAAATGTCGAAGAGGCAAGGCTAACAGCATGACCATTGCTACAAAAATTAACTGCCCTACTTCGACTCCAATATTAAAGAAAACAAGTGCCAAAGTAATTGCCTGTGCAGGTAACCCAATTTCAGCTAATGCTCCTGCAAATCCAAAACCATGTAAAAGTCCAAAGATAAAGGCAATGAGCCAAGGGTATTGTAGCGTTAAGCCTACTTTACCTCGCGAAGCATAAACTATCTCTAGAGCTAAAAACAATATGCTTAGTGCAATAATCGCTTCAACAGGTTGTTGGGGTAAATGTACAAGACCTAAGGTTGCTCCTGCTATGGTCAAACTATGTGCTAAAGTAAATGCTGAAATAGTCCATAAAAGTAATCTCATATTTTTAACAATTAGTAAAAGTAAAAAAACAAAAAGAAGATGGTCAAAACCCATTAAAATATGTGTAATTCCTAACCATGTATAAGTTTGAATAATTTGTAGAGAGGAAGCATCTTCTTGAACAAAATAACTATTCTGCGAAGCATTAAGCAATACCGATTGTGAACTATTATCTAAAAATTCCAAGCGTAAGAGTAAATCCATTCTACTATCTTCTAATCCCTCAATCTCCAATACTTTCCCTTTAAGGTTTTCATTACAAATTAAATCATATCGTTTCAGGTAAGAAGCATTTATAGAACTTATAATGCGTATATTTTTTTCTTCACAATCCTCTATAGATTTGACATTTACCAAAGGTTTTTTATCCCCTTCAACGGGTAATTTTAAAAGTATTTTGTAAGTATTTTGTTTTTTTTGAATAACTTCAAGATACGCAGGTTTTAAAATATCTCCCTGTACAAAAGAAACAAGAAAAGTAAAAAGTAAAAATATTTTAAACAACACGTCTATTTCTCTTCTACGCTAATACTATATTCTGATTTTAATTTTTCATAAATAGCTTTGTTATTTTGTTCTCTTTGAGCAGTTAAGTAATCACTCTTAATTTTTTCTTTAATAGACTCAAAATCTTTTACTTTAGGTACAGGTTTAGCAATTATACGCACCTCATGTACCCCATAATCAGACTCTAGCTGATGAACTTTTCCATTGACCTCTAACTGAAAAAGCATTTCTGAAAAAGAACGTCCAAAAACAGTACTTGTTTCAAACAACGTAAGGCTATACTCTTTTTCAAAAGTATCTATGTCTGAGTCCATCATATTTTGTGTAAAAGTTATCGTCTCTTCTTCTCTATAATCATTTGAATTCTCTAACATAAATTTTTTTAACGTTTCATCACTAGGATTTGGTAGTTCATAAGTATCATAAAGAACAAATGCCATTTTATCCACCAAATGCCTTTTCATATCAGTATCACTTATCTCTAAACCTGTTTTCAATGCTTCTTTATAAAGTACAGCTTCATAAACTTCTTGTTCTATTATTTTTTGTTTTTCTTCAGCTGTGAGAACACTCAAAAGCTTTTTTTCTGCATCTGAAATGAGTTGTTCTGTTCTCTCTTTAGAAATAACGATACGATTTTTACCCTCTTCACTAGGAGCAGAAGAAGCATAAAAAAGAAAAAGTAAGCCACCTAATAATAAAAAGTGGAATAGTGGTTCATATAAGATTTTTTTTAGCACGTTAGAATTCCTTTTAATTAAAAATTTCAAGCACTTTATTACTTGAAAATACTCAACTAGAAATATTATATCAAAAAGGAACTAAAGCCATACAGAGCATTCAGTAAGCTGGGTTATAATAGCTTATTAAACTTCTAAAAAAGGATAGAAATGCGTAAACTTTTATTGATTATTGTAGTCATTCTTTCACTATTTCTACTTTATAAGTATGGCTCAACTGTAGAGAGCAAAAGTACCGAACTAAACTGGGAACACAACTACAAAAATGCCCTCCTAAGAGCTAAAAAAGAGAACAAAGAGGTTTACCTTTTTATAGGTGCTGATAGCTGTATACACTGTGATAGATTTAAAGAACAAACCCTATCAGATGAAGAGCTAATCGAAACAATGAAAGAAGACTATGTCTTACTTTACATGTCAAGAGACCGACACAATATTCCAGATGGCTTTAAAAAATATGGTGTACCCATGCATTATTTTCTAACAGCTGATGGTAATATTACGGCGCATATAGTAGGAAGCAGAGAACTTGCAGGATGGTACGATGTACTTGATGAAATTGACTTAATAAATGAGTAACAAATGACAACTTTTAATAAACTAACAGAAAATAAAAATATTCAAGAGCTTATCAAAACAACTTTTGATGTAGACTTTCCACTTTCAGGTGATTGGGGATATACACAAGAAAGAGCAACCGTTATTGATAGCCTACCAAAAGGTATGCCACTTAAGCAAATGGAACATACCCTCACTTCCATACGTGCACATCTTGAGATGAACATTACCCAAGAAAAAGAGCATCGCTACGGTGGCATAAATGCCAATGAAAAATTACGAGAAGTCATTTCTAATAATGGTCATACTTTTGAAAAAATACACTATGAAATTACGGCCATGAAAGAAGACCTTTATAACTCTTTTATTAAAGAGTATAAAGCAGGATATGAGAATGAAGAACTTGATTTAAATGAGCATTTTAAGAGAAGAAAAGAAGCCACACTCGTTCGAGAAGTGGTACATTATTTTGAAATAAGTAAAATACAATAGGATTTTATCATTTTAGAATCCTATTATTTTTTTATTTTTTCAACATCTCTTTTTTAATATAATCAATATTTTTTTGTATTTTTTTTGTAAATGAGTGTTCTTTTCCAAATATTTTTTTTTGTATTTTTAAAGCTTTATCCAATTCAGTCAATGCCTCTTGATACTTCTTTTGTTTAAAATAAACCAGTCCTATATTACTATAAGACAAAGCAATTGTATAATGCTTGTCTCCTAAAGTTTCTTTTCTAATCTTTAGTGCTTTTTCATAATATTCTAAGGCTTTTTCATATTTTTCATGCTTACGATAAACTCCAGCTATGTTATTATAGGTAATGGATGCCACACGATGATTTTCCCCAAAAACTATCTTCTGTATTTTTAAAGATTTAAAATAGTATTCAAGAGATTGCTTATATTCTTTTAATTTACTATAGATTCCACCTATATTATTATAAGTAGATGCTGCCGTTGCATCATTTTTTTCTGCTTTCTTTTTTTGTATTTGTAAAGCTTTAAAGTTGTACTCCAATGCTTCCGTATACTCTCCTAATTTTTCAGAATAATATCCTGCCTTAGAATAGCTAATAATTGTCTCTTTAGCATTTTCACCAAAGGTTTTTAAATCTTCATCCAATTGCTTAAGGGTGTACTTTAATGCACTTTTATAATCACCTCTTTTTTTAGCATCTTCTGCAAGATTATGATTTGGACCATGTGCAAATAGGATTGTTAGTCCCAAAAAGATCATACCAAATAATAAATTTTTCATTTCTTCCCTTATTACTTTATTTTTTGGAATAATCTAATTCTTTGATTTTTTGTTTTTACTGTGAGTAAATGCACCTTGATAGTATCAGCAAAAAATCTGCTAATTACTATCAAAGGCATTGTTTAATCTAAAGTGAGCTTTATTTTAAATTTCAGGTACATTGGGTACTGCAGGAACTACAGGTACTTTGGTTTCTGGAATTTCAACTACTTCAATTTTAGATTTTGCTTTTTTAGCTACTACTTCTTCAGCAATTTCTGTAGCTTCTTCTTCAGCAATTTTTGTGGCTTCTTCTTCTGCAACTTTTTTAGCTTCTTCAGCTTTTTTAGCTGCTTCAACTTCAGCAGCTTTTTTAGCTTCAGCTTTTTTTTCTTTGATTGCTTCATAATCAATCAAATCATCTTCATCATACATTTCAAGTTCTTCATAAGATCTAAAGACATTTTGAGGACTTAGTATGTAATATAGATCTTTTTCTCTATACTCATCAAGTGTTACTTCTTTTGTAATAAAATCAGCAATGATCCCATCTTCCATCTTGTCTAGAACTCTTTCTGTAAGCAATGCAAAATATTTAATAGACTCATCAGCAGCAGTTTTATCAGTGATAAATCCATGTCCTGGCACTAAATAATCCCAATCTCTAGCTCTAATTGCATTAATTGCATTAATCTGTCCAATAACAAGACCATCTCTGTTTGATGTTACCCTACCATTCATAACAACATCAGCTGCTAAAACAACTTTGTCATCTGGTAAATATAAGAACCAATCTTCTTCAGAGTGTGCATAACCGACTTTAACATATTCCATTTTAACACCAGAGATTTCAAACTCTTTAGTTTCTTCATAAGCTTCATCGGTAAGTGCAAGTACAGTATCTCTTGTAGCATTTTGATAGAGTGCTTTAATCATTCTAGTTTGCATACCAGGATAATCTTTACCCTCTATATGTCTAGGTCCAAAATAATTCTCATTGATTGAAGCAGCACCAATAATTTTAGCACCATGAACTTCTTTGTAGTAATTATTACCTAACCAATGATCATCATGTTCGTGACTAATAATAACTGTTTTAACAGGCATATCTTTAATTTTCTTCATCTCTGCATAAGCTTGTTTAGCAAATATGTATGAAGGTCCAGTATCCCATGTTATCCACTGAGTATCACCCTTAATATAACAAGAGTTTGACATATTTCCAGCATTTTCTTTTGTTGGCATTTCCATTGCACCAAAGTAACACCATACTCTATCACTAATCTTTACAGGCTTTAAGTTATAGTTCCAATCTGGACCTTCACCCACACGAGATGGAACCCATTCATTAAGAATAAAGTTTCCATCTATATCAAGCTTATGAGGTTCTTCTACATGAACAGATTTATTGAAGATAAAAGGCATTGAAATAACAAATGCCCCTATTAATAAAATACTTATTATACTTTTCTTCATAAGTATCCTTATTTGATTTTTTTACTACCTGTCTCAGTTTTACCATGATTATCAGTGATTGTAAACTCTAATTCATCGCCTTTTTTAGCACCTGTGAATGAAAATTTCATCAGTGGATTCTCTGACATAAATCCACTTGTAGTTGCTTCAAATACAACTTTATCATTCGACTTTCCAACGATATAAGTAATGAACTCTGGTTTAATTTTCTTTTTTTCTGCTTCTTCTGCATCTGCCATTAAACTTGTAAACATTACTTTTACGTTAACAACACCATTTTTTTCTTTTGCTTTGATTTTCATATCTTTAGCCATTTTCTATCCTTTTACTTTATTTTATTTTATTTTTTCTAACGTTAAACATGGATGGTGATTAAATCATCCTCCACAACCACCAATAGATACATCGATTTCTTTGTTAAGAGTATGAAGTTTTCCATCTTTAGTCTTAGCTACAACTGTAACGTAAGCTGTTTGTCTCATTTTAACTCTAAATGAATAGTTTACTTTTTGACCTTCTGGAACTGAAAATACTACCGTAGCAGATCTTGGGTTCGCATCTTGAAAAAATGCAATTGTTTCAATGTCTAAATCACTTTTAAGACGAATAGGAATTGATCCACCATTTTCTGCTAATTTAGGAGCAGTCATCTTAATTTTATCTGTTGGAATTAATTCACCATCACCAAACATTGCTTTAATTGCCTCAGGAGACTTTTCAGCATCCCATGCTTTTGCTTTTGTTTCTCTAAAGTTAGTTGCCATTAAACCTGTTGTTGGCATCAAGATTGCAGCTGCTGCTACAACACCCATACTTAAAAAATTTCTTCTTTCCATTATCTTTCCTTTATGTTAAATTGGACTTATAAGAAGTGTTCTTCTTATAAGTATTATAATATTGACTAATCGTGTACAAAAAGTGTGTCCTAAGACTTACTTACTTGCACTTACCATATAGTCAACAATCTCTTTGATTCTTGCATCTGATAATGACGTACCACCTTTTGGAGGCATACCATTTTTACCATTGATTGTATTTTTATAAACATTCTCTATACCATGCTTAAGAGTAGTTGCCCATGCCTGTATATCACCAACAGCAGGAGCACCCATAGCATCTGTTTTATGACAAACAGCACAGTTTGCTTCATAAGCTTTTTTACCTGGATGTGCTGCTTCATCTTTTTTCTCTGGTGGTAAATCTTTTGCATAAGCATAAGGAGGTCTAACATCACTCATTTCATACTTGATTTCCACTACACCTGGAGGTGTTTTACCATCTTTCCCACCTGGATCTTTACAATCTGCCATACATCGTGTACCAGCACCAATGTTTTTAGCACGGTCAGCAAAAAATGCTCTAATGTTTTCTTGTGCATCTGGACCATCTATGTTTGGATAGAATCCATTTCTATTTGGAAGAACAACTTTTGCAAGTTTTTCTTTGTTCAAAACATACTCATCATCCATCTCTTCACCATCAATCTCAATCTCATTTTGAGCCAAAATATAAGCTGTAATAGCATACGTTTCATCATTACTTAAAGATTTAGGGTGAGCATATGGCATTGCATCTCTAATGTAAGTAAATAGTGTTGTTGCAACTGGCCAGTATGTTCCAACTGTTCTCTTTGGTGCATCCGTACTACCATAAACTCTTTGATTTTTCAATGTAATTATTACACCGTTTTCATCTTTATCCATGTTTCCACCAGCCAGTTGAGGATAACCAGAACCACCAGCACCAAACTCACCATGACAAACAGCACATTGTGCTTCATAAAGCTCATCACCAAGTTCAACAGAACCTTCACCTTCTGGTAAACCTGTACCATCTGGTAGGGCATCTATATCCCATGCTTTGATTTCATTTGCTGTAGCTGGTCTACCAAAGTTAACACCTTTAGTGCTTTGTTCATTGTATCTATAAGCCGTATAGTTACCATTTTCTCTTGGATAAGTTACCCCACCATCTATGGCACCTGGTTTTGATTTATAAACACTTTCATCTGCAGCACTTGCTGTAAGAGTAAGTGTTGAACTCAATGCTAATACTGTACCAATAGTTACTAATTTACGATCTAATTTGAACATTACTTACCTTTCCCATATCAGTTACTTTCCATGTGATGATTGCATTTCTATGATAAACACCCTCAACACCAACAACAGCTTTTTCTTGATTAACTGTTGGCTGAACATTCTTAGAATCATCATAAGCACGACTTTGTAATAATAATGGTTTTCCATCATATTTGTGCATGTATGAAAATCTTGTCCATGCTTTTGGTAGAACTAAACCTTTAAGGTTTGCTTCTGTCCAATTTTTTCCACCGTCAAAACTAATATCAACACCTTCAATAGTACCATGACCTGTCCATGCTAAACCTTCAATCTCAACAATGTCACCATCTTGAAGATCAGTCCAGTCTTTTTCAGGACATGGAGAAGTAATAACAGAGTTTACTTCGTTCGCATAAAAATGCTGAATCGCTTTTCCACTTGCTGTTAATGCAGTATACTTAGAAGTTTCTTCTTTTGCATACCATGGTTTATCACCAAACTCTAATCTTTTTAACCATTTAACACAAAGGTTTGCTTCCCAACCTGGTAACATTAAACGAACAGGGTAGCCTTGCTCATTACGTAATGCTTCACCATTTTGTCCCCAAACAATCATTGCATCATCTAATACTTTTTCAATAGGTACAGTTCGACTCATTTCTGAACCATCTGAACCTTCTGCTAACATCCATTTAGCTTCTGGCTTAAGTCCAAGATCATCCAATACTGTTTTAAGGCGAACACCTGTCCACTCAGCACAAGACATCATTCCTTTAACCATTTGTAAAGTACCAAACTGAGGTCCTTTCCACTCTGCAGCAGAATTTGAAGGACATTCCATTACGAGTATTCTACTTTCACTTGGATATCTTTTTAACTGATCTAAAGTAAGAACAATTGGCTTTTCAACAAGTCCATGTATCATAAGTCTATACTTATTTGGATCAACCTGTGCTACACCGTTGTGCGTACGTGTAAAGTGTAATCCATTTGGTACAATAATCCCAGAAATATCAGCTAATGGTGTCATAGAAATAGCTGCATGCATATCTCCAGCTGAAGACATCAATGGTGATGTTCTTCTTACAACATTATGCTCATAAAGTGCTGGTACCCCATAAGGGTCTCTATTCACTTCATGCCCTAAAGTAGTTCCCCATTTTACATGATGCATGATATTTTCATCATCTGCAATCAGTGTATTTGGTACTAAAATACTTGTAGCAGCAATAGCACTGACAGATGCTGTTTTTTTAAAAAATTCTCTTCTGCTAACAGAATCTAATTCTTTTACTTCCAATGTTTTGTTCACATTTTCACCTTATTTGTAGATTTTTATAATTATGAGGAATCTTCTTGTTCATCCTTAAAATACATCAGTTACCTGCATAACAAACATAAATTATAATAATTATTATAACCTAAGATATTAAAAACTTTTTATAGATATCTATAAAATTCAAGTTTTACTAGCTCATGTTACCAGTTGGAACAACAATAAGAAATAGATTTATTTTTCAAATAAACCTATTATAAATTCTAATGTTTTCCTTATTAATAAAAGTACACTGTATAGAACAAACGCGTAAAAAAAAGGATGTAAATAGTTTCCTTTTTCAAACATCATTTCAAACCTCAATGACGGATTACTAAGCAGGTCGCTATGGGCAACCAATGCCAGTAAAACCAATATCACTAGATAAAAAATAATTTCTTTTTTCAGTGCACGTTTAAACTTCTCTATCATCACTCTCTACTGTTTCATCTACTTTTAAATCTATGATAAGTTCTTGTCTTTTCACCATTAAATGTTCTAAAATTTCTTTTCCAACATCTTCTCGATCTTGCCATTCTGATTCTTCATAAATACTAAAAAGCTTTTTAAAGTATTCGTAGTGACTCTCACCACTCGTAACTTTAAAAAAATAAAATCTTCGAAAACTTATGTCATTAATATCACAAATAGCAATTTTTTGATTATCATCATCAGGATATACTTCCTCTTTGATGTAATTCAAAAAAAAGTCAGACGCTTTTAACCAATTATACAGATTAAGATCTGAAGATTTTAAAAGCTCATAAGTTTGAGCATCTTCATCACCTATTTCCATTTCGTACATCGTTTCATCTAACTCAAACTTATCTTCTGCTTCATCATACTTAGCAAGTTCAAATTTTAATTGCATCTATTCATCCTAATCTTCTTACAATTATGCTCTACCAGAAAGCATTCCATACATTGTCATAGGTTTTAATGCATACACTTTCATTAACCAAAAAATCCATCTTTCAACTGTTGGATCTAGTGGGAATGAAGGTGTAGGTTTAACTGTCCAGTCAAACTCTGCAAGCATAACTGTACCAATATCGGTAATCAATGGACAAACTGTATATCCTGCATATTTAGCTGTCATTTTTTTCTCATCCATAAGTGCAATAAGGTTATCTACCAGTACTTTATACTGCTTTCTGACTGATCCACCTGTTTTACCCATTGGAACTTGTGCAATATCTCCTAGAGAAAATACATTCAAATACCTAATGTGTTGAAGTGTTTCTTTGTTTACAGGAATCCAACCTTTGGCTGAACCTAAATCTGATTCTCCAATTTCTCTTGGTGCAATGTTGGCAGGAGCAATGTGTAAGAAGTCATATGCCACTCTTTTCTTTTCATGTTTAGGAATAACCTCAAAATCTTTCATTACTGGATCCCAAGGACCTTTTTCTTGCCATTTGGCATCAAAAACAGCAATCTTATTTTCTTTATCTACTTCAATAAGATTATGTCGATAATGATGCTTGATACCTTCTCGTTTAAACTGTCCTACAATTGCATCATGATATTCAGGTACACCAAACATCGCTCCACCATTTGGATAAAAAGTAAGTTCAGCATTTTCTCTAGCTCCAGCCTCTTTGAGTCTAGAGTTAGTCAAGTAAACAATTTTCTTTGGTGCCCCACCACATTTCAGTGGTGTATCAGGGTGGGTGAAAACAAATTTAGTTTTCTTACCAGATTTTGCTTGAGCAATATACTTTTGCATGATTTCCCAAGTTTTTACAGAACCAGCAGAAGTATAGATAGAACAAATACTATCTCCTAAAGCATCAAGAAGTTTATCATTATTACCAGCAGATAATGCACGACCTGCTTCTTCTAAGCCTTTGATTCTTTCAAAATCAAGTTGTGTACCCATTGCAATAATCAAGTAATCATAAGAAACAACTTGACCTTTATCTGTAGTTAACTGATTTTCTTGTGGGTTAAAAAATACTGCTCTTTCAGAAATTACTTTAACACCCTCTGGGATAAAGTCATCTCTTTGATAAATAATGTCCTCTTCATCCCAAATCCCAGCTGCTACTAAAGTTTGACCAGGCTGATAAGATACAGATGTTTTTTCAGGTTCAATTATCGTAATATCAGGGTTATCTAATTTAAGTGTTAATCTAGCTGCTGTACTTACACCTGCTAGACCACCACCAACAATAACTATCTTACCCTTAGCATTACTCTTTACAATTTTTTCTTCTTCTGCACTCGCCGTTGTAGTACCCATAAGAAGTCCTGCACCAGAAAGACCTGCTAATTTTAAAGCATCTCTTCGGCTCATACCTTGTTTTGATAGATCTTTGTCCATCTCCAATAACATTTTGTCAATATATTGCTTATCCATCTTTACCCTTTATTTTAAAGTACTGATATATTCAGCAACTGCATCAATCTCATCCCAAGAAAGATCTCTTGTAGGTGCTGCCATTGCTGCACCATAACCATACTTGTTAAGAGGTGCATAGTCTTTACTTTTTACTCCACCTCTGTACTCTTTAATTGTTTTAGCCAATACCTTTGCATCCATACCAGCAATTGGAGCATATTCAATACCTGCTGGGAAACCCGTGAAACTAACTTGTTTAGCATCTGCACCATGACAAGTTGCACACTCTTGTGCAAAGATTTTATCACCTTGGGGAGGCAATAATAAACCTGGCTTATATGGAGCTTCTGAAGCAACAAGACCAATACTAACCAAGAGTATAGGAAGAATTATTTTTTTCATTTTAAACCTTACTTTGTAAATTTTTACTACCCTACGATAGAAACTTAAGTTACCAAGTATAATCCTTTTTTATTATAATTGTAAAGTAAACTTATGAATAAAGTACATTAATATCAAAAAAACTTCATTTTGTAACTTGTTGGTATTCTATAAATGGGGAAATAAGAGTGTATTATACTATTAACTGTGTAAAGATTTTACACAATTAACGCGATAGAAGTCTATTAATATGCCTTGAGTAAATTTATTCAAGTACATATTAAGTTTACTATTTATTAGTTTTCTTCTTCTGGTTCATAATCACCATCAGTTGCACCTGCATCCATCATACCATACATTAAAGCACGAACACTTTTTGCCATTTTTAGCATTTCAGGAGGAAGTGGTTCACCACCATAAATCATTAATTCCATTGCCATAGTGTATAACCATCTATTACCCTCATCGTCTTCAACAATTAAAATCCTACAAGGCATAAATGATCCAAATGAATTGTTATACGCAATAAACTGTTCTGCTACAGAAGGAGCACAAAAAGATAAAATTCTAATATATCTTTTACCACCTTCTTTAATACTTGTTTTCGTAGACATCTTAGCATCACCTACCATTAAGAAGTTATTATCTCCTGCGATACCTATCATATTATCGATGGCATCTTCAGTACTAACATCATCATTAATTTTCACTTTTCTAACCATTGCTTCACCACTACTACCTGTTTCAAGAACTTTTTCAAACATAGTCATATAGTGTCCCATAGCATCAGGATGAAGGTTAGAGACTTTACTCATCATACCTCCAAAGTTTATCACTAGATAAGCCAATACTATTAAGGCTATAGCACCAATCACACTCAAAATACTTTTAAGCATTTTTACTCCTTTTATTATTTTATTTAAAGAGGATTGTAACTAGAATTTTATTGATTTAACGTTAAGTGAAATTTAAATAAATAAAATTTTTCATATTAAAACTTATTTTACACATTTTAATTTCAATGCATTAGCAAAACTTATTTTCCACAATTAATACACAATGAACTTTTATACTCCTACTGTATTGATTATTACCTCTATTTATAATCAAATATATTGATTATAAATAATTTTTAATACGTTTTTTTTAAATGTATCATAATCAAATCATCCCCCAAATTAAAAGGATTTCATAATGAAAAGAAGAAAATTTTTAGGTTTAGGTCTAGTTGCTATTACCCTCGCACCTGCCAGTTTAAATGCTGTAGACTTTAGAGCTACAAAACCAGCTGCATGGTCTGCAAAAACTGTTAATGATGCCATTAAAGCACTTTATGGTGATATTAAAGCTGAAGAGAGTGGAATTAAATTAACCCTCCCAAAAAAAGCAGCCAACCCAGGTGCTGTACCTGTTAAAATTAAGTCTGATATTGCAATGAAATCACTTACAATTCTTCAAGATGCAAACTCTGCAGCTGCTGTAGCAACTTACACTATGGATAAAGATATGATTGTTGACCTTTCAATTAAAATTAAAATGGGTAAAGCTGGTACAGTGACTGTTATTGGTGAAGGTCAAGATGGTAAATTCTATTCAGCTTCTAAAAAAGTAGAGCTGGGAGAGGCTTGTTAACTAAATCCCTACTAGCTAACAGAAACATTTAAAAAATTGAAAATTGAAAAGGAATTAAGATGAAAATTAAAGCAAAAATAAAAGATGATGTACTCAAATGTACCGTACAAGCTATGCATGAAATGCTAACAAGTGTTGCTGCAAAAGAAAAAGGGGTTGAAGCGAACTATATTACCCATATGGTTGCTAAAGTTGGAGACAGAGTCATAATGGAAATTTCTACAAGTGAATTTATATCTAAAGACCCTACTTTAAAATTTCAAGTAAAAGCCAATGGAATTAAATCTGGAGATGAAGTAAAAGTAAGTTGGACTGACCTGTCTGGTAAATCAGAAACTGGAACAACAAAAGTTAAATAGTTATATAACTCCTTTTAGGGAGTTATAATAAATAAAGTTTATCCCCTTTTTCAATAATCCCTGCTTCTATTACCTTGACAAAAACTCCTCTATCATCTTTAAGTAAAACAGGCAAAGCTTTATCGATATGAGACAGATGATTACAGATAGTACAATTTTGAGTAATCTCTAAAACAACCTTTCCTATTTTTATGTGAGTTCCAACAGCTAAATTATAGGGATTATAATCTATTAAAATATTTTCACCCAATGCACCATGAGACATATGAATACTATTTTGTAAAGCCAAATCATAACTATCAACACTGGTTAATAATATCGAACGACTTATATCTTTAGCATAAAACTTATCACCAACAATACCCTCTTTATCAACCTCTATTTTTGCTTGAAAAGTATGTTTGGTCTTCTCTTTTTGTGAAACAAAAAGCTCTAATACTTTGCCTATACTATTATTCATCTATATCTCCTACCCACCTGTTCCAATCTCCTGTAAATGCTTTAACATTATGATAACCTAATTCACGTAATACCATCATCATATAAAATGCTTTTTCTGCCCCTGACATACAATATACATAATGTTGCTCATTTTTTTTCAACTTAAGTCGATCAAATACTTCTTCTAATTCTTTATTTGACTTAAGATACTTTTCATTTTTATCTATCAATTCTTTCCATGATAAAGATTTCATGGCAATCCTGCCAGAAGCATATGTTGCCCCAACAATATCTATCATCTCACAAGCATCAATGATTGTAATATTTGATTCTTTAGAGCGTACTTCTTTTATACTCTGCTTTAATTCTTCTCTTGAAAGTAAATAATCTGTGCTTATCTTTGTTATCGTATAGTTACTTTCCATATATTCAATGCTATTAGCATTAGATTTTTCAAGTAATACATGAGGCTTTAAAATATCGACTTTTTGAAGTAGCTCCGTCTTTTTTTCCTGCTCTTCTTTTAAAAAGCTTTTATTTAAATCTTTAGCTTTTAATTCATTTAAATAATTATTATATTTTTGCCAATTGGGATCAAGTTCTGAAATATCTTTTAAAGTACCTCTCAAAATATTCATATGCTTATGTCCCATACTTTCTAGTACCACATACAATGTGGCTGAATCAATACCATAACTATCGTCATAAATAACCAATCCTTGATTGGGCTCAATACCCAAACTTGATAAATATTTTTCTATTTTTTCACGGCAGACATATAAAGGAGAACAACCAGTACGTCCTAAAATATCTGAAGCTTTTAAAGTTTTTATATCTACATTTTTACTTTTTTTAATTTTTAAAGGGCTGTCATTAAGATGAATAAAAGTTGTTTCTTTTTTACCAATCATTTTTAATGCAATTTTTGGACTGATAAAGATCCGATCATGTGCTTGAGGAGAAGTTACTATCAAACTTAATAAAAGAAGTATTATAAATTTATTCACTGATTATCCTTTTTAAATTATGGTTTTAAATATCCAGTATTCTTCAAGTATATTAGAATACCGTTAATTTGATTTTATACTGATTGAGAAATTAATACACCCTCAAGTAATTTATCAATATCACCATCTAAAATTCCATCAACATTTGAATAAGGAATGTTAGATCGTGTGTCTTTCACTTGTTGATAGGGTGCCATAACATAAGAACGAATCTGATGTCCCCAACCAATATCGCTTTTTTCCACACCATCTAATTTTGCTTGCTTCTTTTCCATCTCATATTCATAAAGACGTGATTTCAACATTTTCATGGCTGTAGATTTATTCTTATGCTGACTTCGATCATTTTGACATTGCACCACAATATTTGTCTCAATATGGGTAATACGTATGGCACTTTCTGTTTTATTAACATGCTGTCCCCCTGCACCAGAAGCTCGATAGGTATCAATTCTTATGTCTTTATCTTCAACCACAATATCAACATCATCATCAATCTCAGGAGAAACCATCACAGAAGAAAATGAAGTATGCCTTTTCGCGTTAGAATCAAAAGGAGAAATCCGTACTAATCTATGAATACCATTCTCAACTTTGAGATAACCATAAGCATTTTCACCTTTAATCATAAAACTCACATCTTTAATACCAGCTTCATCCCCAGCTTGATAGTCAAGTCCTTCAACTTTAAAACCTTTGCGCTCAGCCCAACGTAAGTACATTCTATAAAGCATATTTGCCCAATCTTGACTCTCAGTACCTCCTGCACCAGGGTGTATAGAAATAATAGCATTTTTACCATCATTCTCTCCACTAAGCATCATTTGTACTTCTAAGAAATCGATACTTTCATTTAAATTTTCAGCATCAAGATATAGCATCTCCAAAGTTTCTTCATCAGACTCTGATTTAGCCATATCAAAATACTCAACAGCATCTTCGACAGAAGTTCTTGCGAACATGTATTTTTCTAATATTCGTTCAATTATCGTCTTCTCTTGAGAAATAACAGAAGCATTTTTAGCATCATTCCAAAAATCTGAATTTTGTTGTAATTCATTAATAATATCTAAACGTTCATTCTTCTCATCAGGTTTAACTATATTTTTAATATTCTCTATTTTAATGCTAAGTTTCTTTAATAATTCACTATATTCATAAGCATCCATATATTAATCCATTCATCTTTTTTATGTGACATTCTAGCTAAATAGTACTAATAAGAAGTTCAGAGAAATAAAAGAGAAAAGCAATAAGAAAAATCGGTACTGACCAAATAAACAAAGTAGAGTATAATAAGAGTATGAAAAAAGAGCCAAGAAAATATAAATCCTACAAGAGACTAACAGAGACACAAAAAGAGATGATATAGAAGATTGATGTGGCTACACTAATTAGTACAAAGAAATCTAAAAAGTGTTATGTATGGGTTAGTGTTGTAGTAACTACAAGAGGAAGAAAGTTTTATTTTTATCATGTATCGAAATTTAAAAGTGCTGAAGAGCTTTTAAACTTCGACCTAACTTTACCCAAGGTAGATAAAATATATTGTGATGGTAACCTTGCCTATAATACTGTTTATGGTAATAAGATTCCAACTATGCAGAAGTCTAAATTTACGAATATTGTTGAAAATGTGAACTCCCAAATTAGAGATAAGGTATCTTATTTGGTTCGAAAATCCAAAGCTCATGCTAAATCTATAGAATGGCTTGATCATCGATTAGCTATGTTCTTTGTTAATTTGAATTTGAGAGGTTAATACTCTATTTGGTCAGTGCCGAAAAAACACTAATACTATAAACAATTTAAAAAAATAAAAAGGGAATTAAAAAAGAAAAGACTCAAAGAGGCAGCGACCTACATTCCCAATCCAGACAGGATAAGTATTATCGGCGATGGGAGGCTTGACTTCCAGGTTCGGAAAGGAGCTGGGTATAACCCT